>JAFWDD010000082.1 GCA_017534115.1 Bacillota bacterium
CGATATGTTCGACGAGCTGAGAGCCAACGTGCAGTTCGATACGGTGAAATACCTTACAAGAGTAAGACTTGTTCAGGAAAACGCCCAGACTGTGGACGCGGACGAGAACAACAAGCGGAAATCCGTTGAGCCCGAGGAAAGACAGATGTTCACCAATAAGGACGACACCCTTGCAAAGACTCCCAAGAAGAGACAAAGCGCGAAGATCGGCAGAAACGACCCTTGTCCCTGCGGAAGCGGAAAGAAGTATAAACACTGCTGCGGAAGAAATGCATAAGACGCCGCAGGCGGCTTATGCATAATGAAGTTTGCTTCGCAAATGAAGGAATGAAGCCGCTTCGCTGATGAAGCCGTCCCCTGTGGGGACTAATTAAGGTCAGAATCCGCCTGAGGCGGATTCAATAAAGTGCCTTCGGCACAATGAAGTTTGCTTCGCAATGCATAATGAAGCCGCTTCGCTAATGAAGCCGTCCCCTGTGGGGACTAATTAAGGTCAGAATCCGCCTGAGGCGGATTCAATAAAGTGCCTTCGGCACGTGAAAATGCCGTACGTATAGCAAAAATTTGATAAATCGAAAAGTTTAAATATAGCCAAAAAATTCCTCTGGCATATTACACGAGGTCAAGGGGCGAAGTCCCTTGCGGGGTTCAGGGGCAGAGCCCCTGACGGGTTCTCAGGGCAGAGCCCTGAGCCCTCGGAGAGAAATACTCCCAAACAGAAAGGAGATGGCGGGAACTGTGTTTGAATTTGAACAAATGGTACAGGATTTATCGCCTTACGAACAAAAACTGAAAGAAATGAAAGCCTCGTTAGACGTTGACGGGGCAAAAGCGAAAATAGACGAGCTGGAGAAGCTCTCCGGCGAGGCCGGATTCTGGGACGACCTGGAAAACAGCCAGAAAGTCCTCCAGCAGATAAAAGGCCTGAAGAATAAAGTAGACGGCTACGAGAAATTAGAAGGAAAATACGAGGATATCCTCACATTATGCGAAATGGGCAACGAGGAAGAGGACGAATCCCTTATCCCCGAAGCAAGACAGCTTTCCAAGGAATTCGTGGACGACTACGAAAGACTGAAAATAAGCACATTACTGGACGGCGAGTACGACAGATTAAATGCCATCGTCACACTTCACTCCGGCGCCGGCGGCACAGAAGCCTGCGACTGGGTGTCCATGCTTTACAGAATGTATTTGAAATGGGCGGAGAAATCCGGATTCAAAACGGAGACCCTGGACTACCTTCCCGGCGATGAAGCAGGCATAAAATCAGTAACATTCCAGGTGAACGGCGAGAACGCTTTCGGCTATATGAAATCCGAAAAAGGCGTTCACAGACTGGTGCGTATCTCGCCCTTCGACGCTTCCGGCAGAAGACATACATCCTTTGCTTCCTGCGACGTTATGCCGGAGATAGCCGACGACATAAAGATCGAGATAGACCCTGAGGACATCAGGATAGACACATACCGTGCCAGCGGCGCAGGCGGCCAGCACGTAAACAAGACCTCATCGGCAGTGCGTATCACCCATAACCCTACGGGCATCGTGGTGCAGTGCCAGAACGAGAGAAGCCAGTTCTCCAACAAGGACAGAGCTATGAAAATGCTGAAATCCAAACTCCTTGAAAAGAAAATGGAAGAACAGATGGAAAAGCTTGCGCAAATCAGAGGCGATGTCAAGGAAATAGGCTGGGGCAGCCAGATAAGATCCTACGTTTTCATGCCCTATACCCTTGCAAAGGACCACAGAACAGGCGAGGAAATGGGCAATATCAACGCGGTTATGGATGGCAACATCGACAGCTTCATAAACGCCTACCTGACATGGATACATTCGTAAAATGAAAAATATAGAAGTAAAAGAAAAAGAAGCCGGACAGAGAGCGGATAAATTCCTCATGAAATACATGAACACCGCTCCAAAAGGCTTTATATACAGAATGATCCGCAAAAAACGGATCAAGCTTAACGGCGGACGGCTCACGGGCAGTGAAATCCTCGCGGCCGGAGACGTGTTTTCCCTGTATTTATCCGAGGAGACCATGGATTCATTCATGGAGGAAAAGGATTATAAGGAATTTGACGTTAAGTTTTCCGTTATTTACGAGGACGAGAATATTCTTGTTGTGAACAAGCCCGCAGGACTGATAACTCATCCCCAGAAGGCCGGAGAGGACAGCCTGACAGGCGAGATACTGACATATCTTGCACAAAAAGGCGAGTATGACCCCAATGCGGAGAAGGGCTTCACTCCGGCGGCGGCAAACCGTCTGGACAGAAACACGGGCGGAATAGTTTTCGCGGGGAAAAACCTTGCGGCGCAGCAGGAAATAACAAAAGCCCTTCGAGAGGGCAGCATAGATAAATACTATCTGACTTTAGTCAGAGGCGAGATAACCAAAAGCGGAGTGCTTTCGGGAGTTATCTCCAAGGACGAAAGAAAAAACAAATCGGTTGTTAAAAATAAGGGCGCCGGAAAGACCGTTGAAACGGGATATAATCCCATCCAATGGGGAAGCGGATATACGCTTCTGGAGATTCGGCTCTACACGGGCAAAAGCCATCAGATAAGAGCCCATATGCTCTCGGCGGGACATCCTGTCGCGGGCGACAAAAAATACGGCGACCCTAAGGTGAACCGGTTTATGAAGGATAATTACGGACTTAATCATCAGTTTCTTTTTTCCGTAAGATCCGTATGGAACGAATACGAAGGCAAACTGGGATATCTGGGCGGACGCGAGTTCAAAGCGCCTCTGCCGGCGTCCCTTAAGAATATATGCCATGATTTATTTGGCGGGAGGACCTGCGAATGAAAGGAATAATTTTGGCGGCGGGATATGCCACAAGGCTGTATCCCCTGACACTTACATTTCCCAAGGCCATGCTTGAGATTGGCGGGAAACCCATAATGAATTATATAGCGTCAGAGCTGTGCTCCATAGACGCCGTAGACGAGATTTTTATCGTTACCAACGGGAAATTCGAGAATTTCTTCTTTAAATGGGCCGATAATCACGCTTCTTCCTTCACGAAGAGCATAAAGGTCATCAGCGACGGCACTATGACGGAGGACGACAGACTGGGAGCTATCGGAGACATTGAGTTTATAATCGAAAAGGAAAAAATCGACGACGAGCTTCTTATAATCGCCGGAGACAACTTTTTTACATATAAACTCAGGGATTACTATGATTTTTACAGGCAGAAGGGCTACGACTGCGTATGCGCCAAAAGAATGGAGGACAAGAAAAAGCTCACCCAGATGGGAGTGGCCATTCTGGACGAGAACAACCGTCTTCTTGAGATTCAGGAAAAGCCTGAGCATCCCAGGTCGGATACGGCCGTTTTTGCCTCTTACATATACACTAAGGATACCTGCGGACTTTTCAAAAAGTACCTTGAAGAGGGCAATAAGCCCGATGCTCCCGGGTATTTTCTGGAGTGGCTTTACAAGAGAAAAGAGATCTACGCATACGTTTTTGATGAGGAATGCTATGATATCGGCACTCTGGAAACCTATAACTATGTATGCGAGAAATATAAATGAATCGCTTCGGAGGGATTTTAGATGAACTGGCTGGAAATATTTGTTGAGACATCAAAAGACGGAATCGAGCCGGTCAGCGGCATACTTTACGGCTCCGGAATCACAGGTCTTGTCATAAAGGATGAGGACGATTTTGCCGAGTTTCTCCAGAATAAAAACCGTGAATGGGATTATGTGGAGGACGGACTTTCCGAGAAAATGACGGGCTTCGGAGTGACATTTTATCTTCGGGACAACCCTGCGGGAAGAGAGGATTTCGCGCTTATAAAAGAGCGTTTTGCCGCTCTTAAGAGGAATGAGCCTTTTGATGTGGGAAGTCTCAGGCTGGATATAAAAAACATAAAGGAAGAGGACTGGGAAAATAACTGGAAGAAATATTTCAAGCCCTTTGATGTGGGAAGCCGTCTCGTGGTCAAACCCACATGGGAAAATTATGATAATTCAGAAGGAAAAGTTATTTTGGAAATAGACCCGGGCAATGTGTTCGGTTCGGGAAGCCACGAGACCACAAAAATGTGCCTTGAGGCTCTGGACGAGTACATAAAAGGCGGAGAAAAAATACTGGATATCGGCTGCGGAAGCGGTATTCTGTCCGTTGGCGGACTGCTTCTGGGAGCGGATCACGCGGAGTTGATCGACATTGACAAAAATGCCGCCGCTGCCGCGGACGCCAATATGAAGCTGAACAAAATACCGGCGGAAAAATATAATTCGGCCTTTGGAGACATCCTTGAGGACAGAGAGTTTGACGCGTCCTATCAGGGAAAGAACTTCGACTGCGTTGTGGCCAATATTGTGGCCGATATAATCATAGCTCTTTCGGAGATGGTGCCGAAATACCTTAAAAACGGCGGAATTTTCATTTCCTCCGGGATAATTTACGAAAGGGAAGAGGATGTGAGAGAAAGTCTTATTGCAAACGGTTTTCAGATAGTTGAAATGAAGGAAATGGGGAACTGGAGAGCCTTTGTAACGAGATTTTCTTTGGAGGAATGACGAATGTACAGATTTTTCTTGGATGGGAAAATTGACGGAATGGCCCACATTGACGGCAAGGACGCCAAGCACATAAGAGACGTTCTCCGTATGAAGGAAGGCGAGGAGATCATCGTCTGCGACGGAGATATGACCGATTATGTATGCCGTATTCTCGGCTTTGGGAAAAACAGGGTGGAAATTCTGCCTATGTACGTTAAGGAGTCGGAATCCGAGCCCAAAGTGAAGGTGATCCTTTATCAGGGACTTCCCAAAAGGGACAAATTTGAGCTTATAATCGAAAAATGCGTGGAGCTGGGAGTTTTTTCCGTGGTTCCTGTCAATACCATGCGCTCGATTCCCGTTATTGAAGGGAAAGAGGAGAAGAAGCTGGTCCGCTGGAACAGCATTTCCATGGCGGCGGCAAAGCAGTCCGGAAGAGGTATCGTTCCGGAGATCCGCAGAACTATGGAGTTTAAGGAAGCCATTGAAGATGCGGCGCAAAACTGCGATCTGGTCCTGTTCCCCTATGAAAACGAGGAAGATACCCATTTGCGGGATGTTATAGTGAATTTTGAAGGAGAAACCATCGGAGTGTTCATCGGTCCCGAAGGCGGTTTTGACAGGACTGAGGCGGACTTTGCCGAGTCGCACGGTGCAAGAGCTGTGTCCCTTGGCAAGAGGATACTTCGCACGGAAACGGCCGGTTTTGCCTGCCTTTCCATGATAATGTACCAATTAGATAAGTGATTTTTCATCCCACAAGGACGGAGTTGTCTTTGTGGGAATGCTTTAGATGCGGAAATGCCAAAAGGGAAAAATTCCCGAAACGGCGCGTTCGCGGAGAAATACTTCTTCCAAAAATATGGTTGAAAGATTTGGATTTAATGCAGTACAAACTGTGTTTTTGGAAAAAGCATTTTTGAATTTATCGGAGGATGAAAAATTTTGACTGAAATATATTTTGATAACGCGGCGACAAGCCGTCCCTTTGACGAGGTGTGCGGGAAAATGCTTCAGGTGATGACCGAAAGCTACGGAAATCCTGCCGCTCAGAACAAAATGGGCCTTGACGCCGAGAGAATAATAAAAGAAGCGAAAGAAACTTTGGCAGGCTTCCTTTCCGCTTCCCCTGACGAGATCTTCTTTACTTCGGGAGGCACGGAAGGCAATAATATGGCTCTTTTGGGCGGAGCTTATGCAATGCAGAAAAGAGGAAAACATATTATAAGCTCGCCTGCGGAGCATCCCGCTGTTCTGCGGCCTCTGGAAAAGTTGGCGGAGGAAGGCTTTGAGGTGGAATATCTGCCTGTGAATGAAAAAGGCGAGGTTTCCCTTGAGGCTCTTGAAAATGCCGTCAGAGAGGACACTATCCTTGTTTCACTCATGACGGTAAACAACGAGACAGGCACAATTACGGACATTGAGGAAGCCGGACGGATAATCAAGGAGAAAAATCCAAATACACTGTTCCATACGGATGCTGTTCAGGGTTTTGGAAAACTGAAAATAAACGCGAAAAAGGCGAAAGCGGATTTTATTACCGCCAGCGCGCACAAGTTCCACGGACCAAAGGGTCTTGGATTTATATACATTAAAAATACATCCCAAATGCGGCCCATTCTTCTGGGCGGAGGACAGCAGAAGGGAGTCCGCCCCGGAACGGAAAACCCTGCGGGAGCGGCGGCAATGGCTGAAGCGGCAAGACTCTGCTATAAGGATTTTGACGCAAAGACGGAAAGAATCTTCAATATAAAAAAGACTCTCTGGGAGTACATCTCGGAGAATATACCCGATACGATAATAAACGGATGCGATTTGGAAAAGGCCAGCCCTTACGTGCTGAACGTGAGCTTTTTGGGCGTGCGGAGCAATGTTCTCTTAAATGCAGTGGGAGCAAAAGGGCTTTTCGCGTCGGCCGGCTCTGCCTGCAACAGCAAAAAAAAGGTGGAGAGCCATGTGCTGAACGCAATGGGTCTGGATCACAAAAGAACGGACAGCGCCCTGAGATTCAGCTTTTCGTCACTGAACACGGCGGAAGAAGCTGTGAAGGCAGGAGAGATTTTGAAGGAGCAGGTTGAGTTTTTGCGGAAATACGCGGTGAGATAGGTGCGCCTGCGGCGCAATGAAGTTTGCTTCGCAAATGAAGGAATGAAGACGCTTCGCTAATGAAGCCGTCCCCTTTTGGGGACTAATTAAGGTCAGAATCCGCCTAAAGTCGGATTCAATTAAAGCGCCTGCGGCACAGGCACCCAGAGGGTGCGGAGATATTTGCCTTCGGTGAGGGATATTTTGCTTCGCAAAGCGATATATGCCTTTGGCATGTGGTATTCGCCTTTGGCGAGCTGCGGTCAGAATCCGCCTAAAGTCGGATTCATTAAAGCGCCTGCGGCGAATGCATGAATCATTTTTTTGGAATAACATGATATTACGAATATTTTAAACTCAGCCTGTAACATTGCTGAGCATAATACACGGGTCAAGGGATGAAATCCCTTGCGGATTCTTAAGGCAGAGCCTTAAGCGGGTTCTCAGGGCAGAGCCCTGAGCCCTCGGAGAGCGGGGTTTTTAGGGGCAGAGCCCCTGAACCGCCGGAGGCGCGGCCCCTCGGAGAGAATAAGGAGATAACATGGAAGACAGAGTTTTGATTATAAAATACGGTGAGACGGCAATAAGAGGAAACAACAGGAAATTCCTTGAGGATAAAATAATCCGTTCCGTACGTAAAAACGTCGATCCCTTCGGCGAGTTTTACGTAAAAAGAGAACAGGGCAGGTTTATCCTGGAGCGTCTGGACGGTGAAATGGACTTCGACCTGATAATCCCAAAGGTAACATGCGTTTTCGGTATACTGGGCGTGAGCCCCGCAATACGGTTTGACGACCAGTCCATTGAAAATGTAAAAGAAATTGCTTTAAGACATATGAAAGAGCTGTACAGCGGCAAAAACCTTTCGTTTAAGGTGGACACAAGAAGAGCGGACAAAAGATACCCTATCCAGTCCAACGAGGTCAGCGCCATTGTGGGCGAGTATATCCTCGATAATATGCCGGAGCTCAGGGTAGACGTGCATAACCCGGAGATAGTGCTTCGGGTGGAGCTTCGGACAATGGCATATATCTGCTCGGAGGACTACCCTGCATGGGGCGGACTTCCTCCCGCATCCTCGGGTACGGCAGTTTCCCTGCTGTCCGGCGGTATAGACAGCCCGGTGGCCACATGGATGATGGCAAAAAGAGGCGTCCGTGTATACGGAGTGTACTTCCACTCTCCACCCTATACCAGCGAGTGGGCAAAGGAAAAAGTAATTGACTTATCGAAGAAAATCAGCTCATACACGGGCGAATTCACCCTGTATTCAGTGCCTTTCACAGAGGTCCAGCTTTACCTTCTGGAAAACGTTCCTCACGACAAGCTGACTATATTCCTGAAAAGAGCCATGGTCCACGGCGCGGAAATAATAGCCGACAAGCTGAAGGCCCAAGGCCTTGTTACGGGCGACAGCGTAGGCCAGGTTGCCAGCCAGACAATGAAGGCCATCGAGTGCATAAACGCTGCCGCGCATCATCCCGTTTACAGACCCCTCGCGGGAATGGACAAGCAGGAAATAGTCGATCTGGCAGTGAAAATCGGCACATTTGACATTTCATCCAGGCCTTATGAGGACTGCTGCACCATATTCGTGGCAAAGCACCCTGAACTGAGCCCGAAACTGAGCGTAATTGAAAGAATAGAGAAAAACGGTCTTCCCGAACTTATGGGACTGATCGAAAAAGCGATAGATGAAGCGGAGAAGACAGATTTTTAAGGAGGTTTTTTCCTATGGCAAAAAAAGTTCTTGTTGTAGATGACGAAAGAAATATTGTGAACATTATTGCGTACAACCTGAAAAAAGCCGGATATGAGGTAATTACCGCATATGACGGAAAATCCGGATACGAAAAAACTCTTGCGGAGAAACCTGATTTAATACTTTTGGACGTTATGATGCCCGTTATGGACGGGTACGAGGTCTGCAGGGAGATAAGGAAGACCCTGAATACGCCCATAATCATGCTGACGGCCAGAGCAGAGGAGGCCGACAAGGTCCTTGGCCTGGAGATCGGCGCGGATGATTATGTGACAAAGCCCTTCGGAGTGCGTGAGCTTATGGCGAGAGTGAAGGCCAACCTGCGCCGTACCGATTCCGGCGGTGAGGTGAAGACCGGCGGAATGATGGATTTCGGCGATTTAGTAATAGATCTGGATAAATACGAGGTGCGCATAAAGGACGAGCCCGCGGAGCTTACATTCAGGGAATATGAGCTTCTGAAATACCTTGCGTCCAATAAGGGACAGGTGTTCTCCAGAGAACAGCTCATGGAAACCGTATGGGGCTATGAGTATTTCGGCGATGTGCGTACTGTGGACGTTACAGTAAGAAGACTGAGAGAGAAAATCGAGGAAAGCCCGTCAAAACCCCGTTTCGTTCTGACTAAAAGAGGCGTGGGATACTATTTTGAGGGGTAATACATAGAGCGCCGGAGGCGCAATGAAGTTTGCTTCGCAAATGAAGGAATGAAGACGCTTCGCTAATGAAGCCGTCCCCGTTGGGGACTAATTATGGTCAGAATCCGACAAGTCGGATTCAATTAAAGTGCTTCGCACATGAAATAGCGAGGTTTTTTAGATGAATTTATGGTTTTAGGCAGTTTTGCTTTTAGCCGATAACATTGTGACCAAAACTACACGGGTCAAGGGATGGAATCCCTTGCGGGATCTTAGGGCAGCGCCCTAAGCGGGTTTCAGGGCGGAGCCCTGAGCATTGTAGAAACAGGTGAGCTATAGATGAAAAGTATAAAATGGAAATTAGTTGCCATGTACCTGGTAATCGTGCTTATCGTTATGATAGTCAGCGGTACATTCATACTTTTAAGGCTCCAGAGCTCGGAGATAAACAAGGGGCGCTCGGAGCTGGAGCAGTACGCCCAAAAACTGGAGGACCAGGTGGTTTTAAGCTACGACGAAATGAACTTTCAGGCCGTATTGAACGACTTCTATTACGGCGACTCTCTGGGTACGTCCCTTCAGGCGAGCATACTTGACTCCGTAGGCAACACCATCGCCACCACAACGGCCCTTACCACATCGGAATATACATATAAAAACGCCGTGGTCATCTCCGCCCTTGCGGGAAACGAGGCCTTTAACGAGGCCCTGACTGAGAAAACGGCTGAAGGCTATACAAAAAGCCTTATGGGCTACGCTATGCCCGTTATGGTGAATTCCGAGGTCAAGTACGTAATCTATACCTGCATGGACGCTACGGCCATGAACGAGAATATTTCCCGTACCAGACAAACTATCTTCATATCAGCTGTACTGGCCATGCTCCTTACAATAGTTATGGGCTATATTTTCTCCAAAACGATCACGGAGCCTATTCTGCTCCTTTCAAAAAAAGCCAAAGACGTAGCGGAAGGCAACTTCAGACAGAGAATACCCGTATACTCAGGCGACGAGATAGGCAAGCTGTCCGCCAGCTTCAATTACATGGCCTCTGAGCTGAACAAAAACATAGGCGAGATCTCAAGCGAGAAAAACAAAATGGAGATCATCCTGGACAACATGACGGACGGTGTAATAGCGTTCAACGCCGACGGAGACCCCATTCTTTCCAATATGGAGGCTCTGGAAATGCTGGGCAAGGACAGAATGAACCTGAACTTCAACAATTTTGTAAAGGAATACCACATCCCCAGCAAAACGATCCTTTCTTTGAACCAGAATTATTCCGCTCAGGATATATTCGTTGTGGGTGACAGATTCATAAACGCCCATTTCAGCGTATACCATAACGAAAACAACGGCGTAGAAGGTATAGTAGCCGTGCTTCGCGATATTACGGAGCAGAAAAAACTGGACGATATGCGTAAGGAATTCGTGGCCAATGTTTCTCATGAGCTGAGAACGCCTCTTACTACTGTAAAAAGCTATACGGAGACCCTTCTGGACGGCGCTGTGGATGATAAGGAAGTGGCGGTGGATTTCCTGAATATCATAGATTCCGAAGCGGACAGAATGTCCTTTTTGGTAAAGGACCTTCTCCAGCTTTCCAGATTTGACAACAAACAGATCGAGCTTAAATACAGGGATGTCAACGTTATGGACTTCATATCCCAGTGCATTAAGCAGAATAAAATACACGCGGACAACAAAAACCAGAATTTGTACTGCCTGCCCTGCGATGATGACCTTACCATAAAGGCGGACAGAGACAGGATAAACCAGGTTTTGAACAACCTCATAACAAACGCAGTGAAATACAGCCAGGAAGGCGCCACAATAAAGGTGTTTGTTACGGAGGACAAGGATTTTGTGGATATCCATGTTCAGGATAACGGCATAGGTATCAAGAAAGAGGATCTGGACAGGATTTTCGAAAGATTCTACCGGGTCGACAAAACAAGAAGCAGAGCTATGGGCGGCACAGGCCTGGGTCTGGCTATCGCCAAGGAAATCATGAATTTCCACAAAGGCGAACTTCTGGCCCAGTCAGTTTACGGTCAGGGCACGACAATGACGATGCGTTTCAGCAAAAACGCCGATTTTTCCATGGAGGAGTAACCCTTTTCGGATGTGATTTTTATGAGAAGATACTGGGTAAAAAACCTGTTTATAGTCATTCTGGGAGCGGCTCTTGTGTATCAGACGGGAATGCTCTGGTTTGACAGAAACATAGGTCAGACTATCCTTTACAATTTAAAAAACGCTGTGACCCTGGGAAGCTCGGCGGTGAACGCGGAGGAAAGCCTGTTTCTGCCTCAGTCCCTTATTGCCGGATACGGCGATAAATCCTACCGGGTCATCCGTTCGGAAGAGGATTTCGGAGATATTTCCCTGGTGATGGAGGAAGCGGTGGACAAGCTGGTTGCAGAAGGCGGTTTTGAAGAGGTGTCCGAGGCGGACTGGAACAAAATACTGGAGTCCAAATGCCTTATATATAAATTTCCCGCGGGAATATATTCTTCCGAGTATTTTGACAGATTCGGCAAAAGAACGGCATCCCGCTTTGCCAATAAAATAGAGAGCTTCGACTTTATAATAATATCGGCCCAGAGCGCGGGAAGCTCCCACACGGATTTTTATTTTGTGGACTCTCTGACGGCTCAAAGCGCCAAATATGTGGTTGAGGACAACGAGTATACGGCTGATTTTTATGATAAAAGCGAGGATTTCAGAAACGATGTGTTCGACACAATGCCTTATATTTCTTCCATTGAAAGCGGATTCAGGCTCTTCAGAGGAAACGCTTTCATACCCCAGTGGGAAGGCGGCGGATATTATTACAACATACTTTATCCGGAAGATCCCTTCGCGGTTGGAGGACAGTTTTCGTCAAAGCTTCTGGATGACTACACAAGCGCGTTTTTCGGAGGTTTTTCCGCAAAAAGACTGACGGGAGACCCGGGCACGGGAACATATGTGTTTTCCGATGATAATGTTGTCGTAAAGTACTATAAAACCGGTCTTATGGAATATTTCAACTACGGAACGGATTCCGCGGGAGACCAGACTGTTCCCACGGCTCTTTTTAAGGCGAAGGAATTCCTGGACAGGGATACGTCCCTCAAAACGGGATATTTTCTTACGGATATCAAGGTAAAAAGCGAAGGTCTTGTGTTCTATTTCGATTATGAGGAAAAAGGTTTCCCCATTGAGCTTTCGGAAGAAATGAAAGAGGAAATGGATATTGAGGCGGCAATCGAGGTTACGGTAAAGAACAACGATGTTAAAAAATACAGAAGATATATGAGAAATTTCAACGGCTCGTCGGAGTTTTCCATCATAAATACAGACTTCACCTACGCTATGGATAACGCTGTGAACAGGCATATGTCGGAAGGTCTCTCTCTGGAGCCCGAAGAGCTTTATCTGGCATACAGCGCGGACGGAAGCGATATGGTATTCATGAGCTGGTACGCTAAGATCAGCGGCATAAAATATAAATGCGAGGCTTTTTCACCGGAGGAGCAGTAATTTTTACGGGACAGTGATTTTATGAACTGGGAAAAAATCAAAATGATAGTCATATGGATACTCATAGGCATGAATGTGATCCTTTTCGGGTTTAACTATAAGGTAAACCAGAAATATGTTCTCAGCGCCGAAAGAGAAAAGGCCATTTATTCCGTGCTGGCGAAAAACAACGTGGGAATGTATACGGAGCTGGTCACCAGATTCGATGATATGCGCAGAATTTCCGTAGAGATCCCCGATTTCACCAGAGAAAGCCTTGCCCAGATGTTCTTTCCCGGTGAAGAGGCGGAATATTACGTTGAGGACGACTGGAATGTCATAATGTGCAAAAGCGGTCAGATCTCCTTTAAAAACGAGAATTTTGAATTTGTGTCCTTTACGGGGACAGGGAAGATTGCGCCTTTTAATATAGAGACTGCGGAAAAGGCGGCGGAGGAGTTTGTTTCGTCCTTTCCCATATTCGAGAATATAGTCCTCAGAAGCATTGAGGAAAGCGGAAACAGATATGTATGCAAATACATGGGACAGTACAAAAATCACAGGATATTCTGCATGGACCTTACGGTTTTTGTAGGAGAGGACGGCATAGAGAAGGCCAGCGGAAGCCTTTTCCATATCCAGGGATATTACGGAGTGAATACGTCTATCTGCGCTCCCGATGAGGCTCTGATGACGTTTGTGCACAACATGAAAAAAACCGGAGACACAAAATTCATTACGGAAATAGATATAGGCTATGATATTCAGGAGAGCGGCGACATCAGCGGACTTCTGAAGCTCGTACCCTGTTATTACATATATGTTCAGGGCGAAAACGAACCTGTGATCGTGGACGCTTATAATAATGAGATTAAAAATTAGTTGACGCTAAAGACGATATAGTGTTAGAATGTTTTGATATATTGTGAGGTTTTCGCGAAAAACCCATACTTTTTAGAGAGGAAGACCTCTTTGCGGAAATGATGATGTTTTGGAAAAAATTCCGGGATGACAAAAATTCCGCGGGCTGGAGATGAGACAAAAATGACCGACAAATACAGTATGGATCTTACTACGGGAAGCGTAGGCAAAAAGCTTTTCGTATTCAGTATGCCTTTCCTTATTTCCATGGTGCTTCAGGCGTTTTATTCCGTTGTGGATATGCTTGTGGCAGGAAGATATATGGGCGAAATAGGCACATCAGCCGTGAACAACAGCTCCATAATGACTAACTTTATTACAGGCGTTGCGGCAGGCTTCGCTCTTTCCGGCACGGTTCTTGTTGCCCAGTATATAGGCGCGAAAAGACCGGAAGAGGCAAAAAGTACCATAGGCACCCTTTTCAGCATATTCATTATCGGCGCCATTGTGATTACTGTTTTCGGAATTATTTTCTCGGGGAATATCCTGTCCTTTCTGAATACGCCTGCAGAGGCTGTCCGTGAGGCTCAGAGATACCTTATAATCTGCTTCGCGGGAACGATTTTCATCTGCGGATACAATGCCGTAAGCTCGGTTCTGAAAGGGCTTGGCGACTCGAGAAGACCTCTGTATTTCGTAATATTCGCAACGATACTCAATGTGGGTCTTGACATCCTTTTTGTGGGTCCCATGCAGATGGGCGCTGCAGGAGCGGCTCTTGCGACCATTATCGCGCAGGCATCGTCATTTTTCCTGGCGGTGCATACCCTGAAAAGGTCGGATTTCATATTTGACTTCAAGAAAGAAAGCTTTGTCATCGACAGAGACAAGCTCATAAAGATAATTAAAATCGGAATACCTTCGGCGATTCAGTCCACGGCTGTAAATCTTTCCATCATTTTCGTTACATCCAATGTAAATCAGTACGGACTGGTGGCTTCCGCGGCGGTAGGCGTCTGCGGAAAGGTAGACTCATTCGCCATACTCCCCAATGTGGCCATGAATCAGGCGGTAGCCTCTATGGCTGGACAGAATCTGGGCGCGCAGAAATACGACAGGGTAAGCCGTACAACAAATATAGGAATACTTATAAATCTGGCGTTTTCATTTGCAATTTTCCTTATTGTGAGAACCTTCTGCACAGAGATAGTGGGACTATTCAACTGTAAGGAAGATGGAATGGCCATAGCTCAGGTATATATGAGCATAGTTACATATTCATATCTGTTCAACGCCTATACCTTTGTAATGAACGGACTGGCCACAGGCTCGGGAAACTCCATGTTCGCTTTGCTCAACACGTTTATAAACATGATCCTTGCAAGGCTTCCTCTTATGTACTATTTTGAGACTCACAGAGGCATGGGACTTGTGGGAATTTTCTGGGCCATGGGATTTTCTCAGGTTTTCGGATGTCTGGCGGGATTTTTGTTCTACATAAGCAAAAAATGGCGGAAAAGCCTTGTCAACCCTGAAAGCGGTAAGAATTCAGCGGAAAAGAATAGTTAGCTGCGGGGAAATCTTTTCGGGTATCCGGAAACAGCAAAAAATTTTATTAAAAAATATTTAAAAATAACTTTTACAATTTGTAAAATAATGATATAATACTATGGATATTTTATTAACATGGAATATTTGCAATTAATTTTGTTTTATATATAATATTTTGTTGAATAGTTTTGTAGAGTAATATTTGAAAAGGATTTTGATTCCCAAATGGAAAAACTTGTAATAAAAGGCGGTAAAAGGCTGGAAGGCTGCGTTAATATAAGCGGTGCGAAAAACGCGGCGGTTGCCATTATTCCGGCGGCTCTTATGGTGGACGGAGTCTGCAGGATCGAAAATCTTCCGTGCATAGAAGATGTTACGAGCCTTTATACCACATTAAATAAAATCGGTGCTAAATGCAGATTTGTTGAAAAGCACATACTGGAAATAGACGCGAGAGGTCTGAAAAATTATAAAGCCACCTTTGAAGAAGTAAAGAAAATAAGAGCGTCATACTACCTTCTGGGAGCTCTTCTGGGCAGACAGAAAAAGGTAGAGATATACTATCCCGGCGGATGCTATTTTGGGGAAAGACCCATTGACCAGCATATAAAGGGTTTTCGAGCGCTGGGCGCAGTTGTTGAGGACGACGGAAATATCGTAAAAGCCAAAGCGGACAAGCTTGTAGGCGCGTCTATTTATATGGACGTTGTAAGCGTGGGAGCCACCATAAACGTTATGCTGGCGGCTACCCTTGCCGAAGGCACTACAATTATCGAAAATGCGGCGAAAGAGCCTCATGTTGTAGATACGGCGAACTTCCTCAATATGCTGGGCGCCAACATAAAAGGCGCAGGTACTGACGTTATCAGAATAAAAGGCGTAGAGTCTCTTCACGGCGGAGAATATACCATTATTCCCGACCAGATCGAGGCAGGTACATATATGATCGCGGGAGCCATAACAGGCGGAGATGTAACTGTTAAGAACATAATCCCCAAGCATATGGAATCCCTTACAGCGAAGCTTATGGACATGAAGGTTGCCGTTAAAGTCAATGACGACCAGATAAGCGTTAAAGCCAACTGTCCCATGGGCGGAGCGGATATAAAAACTATGGCTTATCCGGGATTCCCCAAGGATCTTCAGCCCCAGATGGCGGCTCTTTTGTGCGTGTGCCAGGGCAGGAGCGTTATTACGGAAAATGTCTGGCAGAACAGATATCAGTACATAGACGAGCTTAAAAAACTGGGAGCCGATGTGACCGTAAACGGCAGAGACGCCCATATAAACGGTATTCCGGCCTTTAAAGGCGCGGAGGTTGAGGCAACGGACCTGAGAGCAGGCGCGGCCATGATACTGGCAGGGCTTGCGGCTGAAGGAGAAACTACTATAGGACACGTGGAGTTTATCGACAGAGGCTATGAGGACGTTGAAGTTAAGTTTAAGAATTTAGGAGCCGATATAAGAAGGGTTAAAATTTAAAGCCGGTCTTATACGGCTTTATTTTTCGTGTTAATAAGAATTCGGCAGAGTAAGGCCCAAAAATTTAACTTATACCGGCAGATTAAAATATCGGCGGTTTGTTTGTTTTTTGGGAAGTTATACAAAAGCAGAGTTATTTAGTGATTTATAAGGAAAGATCGTAGATAAGATGGCATTGAAATTTTGTCCGCTTTTCAGCGGGAGCGACGGAAACTGTACTTTTGTGGGTACGGATAATACGAATATATTGATAGACGCGGGAGGCAGCGGAAAACAGATACTTTGCGCGCTGGAGGAAATAGGCGTTGACCCTAAGGATATTGACGCCCTTATTGTGACTCATGAGCATTCGGACCATGTGAAGGGCGCCGGAGTTATCTCCAGAAAGCTGGATATTCCCATTTACGCCACGGACGGCACATGGTACGCCATGTCCATAGGCGGCATTTCGCCGTCAAATACAAAGGTGATTTCTTCCGGAGAGCCTTTTGTGATAAATGATATGGTTTTTACGCCTTTTGATATTTCCCATGACGCGCTGGAGCCTGTGGGGATACATATTAGAGCAGGAGACCTGACAGCCGCCATAGCTACGGATATGGGCTTCGCCACAGAAGATGTCAGGGACTATATATCCGATGCGGATGTGCTTCTTCTGGAGGCCAATTATGACGAGGAAATGCTCCGGCAGGGAAGCTATTCCTATCCTCTGAAGAAAAGGATTTTAAGCGATAAGGGGCATTTGTGCAATGATGAAGCTGGCCGGCTGGTTTCGTCCATTGCGGAAGGAAGGCTGAAGAAGCTTTATCTTGGGCATCTGAGCCAGGAGAATAATAATCCTGTGCTGGCCTATAAAACGGTGAAGAGGATCGTGCATGAGCTTTGTAAGGTTGACGTGCAGAAGGAACTTATGATGGAGGTAGCGCTGCGGTACAGGGTCAGCAGTATGACAAAACTGGAAAAATAAAGCAAAACAGGCCATTGGGCTGATATATGGAAACGAGATCTACGGCTTTGGGAGATTTTCTCTCAAAGTCGTGGTTTTTTTGTTTGGAGGATGTTGGTGTTATGGGATGCTCACAATGTATTCGGTAGTTGTATTTTTACTTTATAAAGTTGAAGATATCGATTTGCAATCAGGTTTTTCGGTTGTTTCTATGCATTCGTCAAGGGAGGACCCTTGAACCCCTTTTTAGGGCTCTGCCCTAAAACCCGCTTAGGGGCAAGCCCCTAAGTACCCCATCCGCACCGGGGATTGCGCTTGCAAGAGTGACAATTATACTGTTTTGACAATCATCGGAAAAGAACATTTATTCCGCACGAACGGCGCAAGAGTGCGGATATGACGCAAACGACATTTATCGGCTAAATCGAAGATTTTCGTTTTTGCAGCTGCGCCCGAAAGGAATACCGAAGTGGAAATAGTACGTATATTATATTGTATTGCATCACAGAAAATGAAGGGCAAAAAATATTCCTTCGGACGGGCGCAGGAGCCGGAGTATTTTATTCCCGATAATGACACAAAAGTGTTTATGTTGCGGCATACTTCAGTTTTATGGTATATAGAGTTTTTACCATAACGCCGGGTCATTTTCGGGAGGAGCGCCTTCGGCGCGTGCAAAAAGAAAGAAATATCCCGGCTGAAATTTCGATATTGAAAGTTTTAATCTTGCAGATAATCTTCTCCGGCATACTACACGGGTCAAGAGGCAGGGCGCCCTGCGGTCGCAATGAATAATAAAGTCGGGCTTCGTCCTGATGAATAGTGAATAATTATGGTCAGAATCCGCCTTTGGCGGATTCATTTTTAGTGCTTCGCACAGGCGCCTGAAGGTGCAGCTAAATTCGCCTGCGGCGAGCTAAATAGACCTTGGGTCAGCGAAATTCCTTCGGAGCTAAATTCGCCTGCGGCGAGTTTAGGACAGAATCCTCCTTCGTCGGATTCATTTAAAATGCCTACGGCACAAACGGCCTGTTCACTTTTTACGGCAATAATAACGATTTGAAATAATATGAATTTAGTCAATAACCTTCCTATCCTTACTACACGGGTCAAGGGATGAAATCCCTTGCGGATTCTTAAGGCAGAGCCTTAAGCGGGTTCTTAGGGCGGAGCCCTAAGCCCTCGGAGAGCCCTCGGAGAACTCCGATTTGGGCTTTTGCGGGTTAAAACTGTGGCTGAATGGGCTGGTTGTGGAAAATTTGGTTATTTTTATATGCAAATACTGAATAAAAATGGGTACAGGGTGTGATGTGGATAACTTTTTGTATACATAAAATCATTATTTCACAAAAAGGGATGTTTTGTACCTGAAAAAGTGCTTGCATAATAAAAAACTGGGAAAAATTACAAAAAAACTACCCAAAACCCATTATCGTAATGGGAATTTTTATAATAAACCGCGGATTTTTTTGGGTTTCTCAGGGATGTGGATAAATACGCGGCAAGAATGAGTATGTGTGGATAACTCTGTGGATAGTGTGGATAACATCGGTTTAAATCCTTTTATTTTAAGGAGTTTAAGACACGGTCAATGTCTCCGGCGCCCATGATGACAAGTACGTCTTCGGGTGTCAAGTTTTTTTTCAGATACTTTTCTATTTCGTAAAAATTACCGAAATTTGCAGCGGACTTTCCCATAGCTCTTAGGGAATCTGATAAATTTTCTGAATTAACCGATTCTGTGTATTTTTCACGAGCGGCATATATGGGCGCCAGAAGCACTTCATCAGCCATGGAAAGCGCCTGTAAAAACTCGTCGAAAAGTGCATAAGTCCTGGAATATGTGTGAGGCTGGAAAAGGCATATAACGTGTTTTCCGGTCATTTTCTTGATTGCTGTCAGGGATGCTGATATTTCGGTGGGATGATGGGCATAATCATCATAGATGTCCGCTCCGCTGAAGGTTCCTTTGTGCTCCAGTCTGCGTTTCACACCGGAAAAAGAGGAAAGAGCGCGGCAGATGACTTGGGGAGCAACGCCCAAAAGATACGCCGCTCCGCCTGCGGCGAGAGCGTTTTTCACATTGTGTAGTCCGGGAACAGAAAGACGGATCCTTCCCAAAAATCTGTCCTCAAACATGAAACCAAATGAGTAGAAGCCTTTTTCTTCCCGCAAATTCAAAGGGTAGAACAGATGGTTGGGATTTTCGGGAGAAATGTCAAAAAAGCGGGTTTCGCAAAGGGCGTTTTCTGAAATTCTGAAATTTACATCAGTTTGTCTGTTTATAACGAGAAATCCCAAAGGTCTGATTTTTCCGGCGAAAAGTCTGAATGAATATGCTTCGCTTTCAATGGATCTGAAATAGTCGGGATGCTCGTACTCAATGTTCAGGATCATCCCGCAAAAGGGCGAAAGATTGAGAAATCCGTCCCGATACTCGCAGGCTTCGGCAACGAGATAATCCCGGCTCCCTTTAATATATCCGAAATCGGAATCTGCAGTGTCCGCGCCTATCAGGCAAGTGGGAGAAAAATCCGCGGCGGAAAGAATGGCGGAGACCATGGCCGTGGCTGTGCTTTTTCCGTGGGTTCCGGAAACGGCGATGGGTTTCTCGAAAAGGGAGAAAACTTTGCCGAGAAATTCCGCTCTTTCCATAATGGGAATATTCCGCTCTTTTGCGCGGACCAATTCCGGATTATCCACCGGCACTGCGGAGGAATATACTAAAAAACGGGTGTTTTCCGGAATGTTTTCCGGGCTGTGGCCTTCATAAAAC
This sequence comes from Bacillota bacterium, assembly GCA_017534115.1. Lineage (GTDB taxonomy): Bacteria > Bacillota > Clostridia > Lachnospirales > Anaerotignaceae > RGIG5631. The sequence continues at coordinate 20,142 of JAFWDD010000082.1, forward strand.
GCTGTGCCTTCCCTTTGCAGGGAATCCGTAAGAGGGCTTTTTTTAATATCGGAACCGCTGACGGAATATCCCAGATCCATTGCAAGACGGGCAAGAACAGAGGCTCCGGCTCCGCCGATGCCTGTAAAATGGGCGTTATATTTCATTATTTTTCACTTCCATTGAATTTTTGCTGTAATACAGTTTATGCAGGAGATTTTACAGCGGGAATTGAATTTTTTGTCAAAAAATATCCCGTGAGAGGCCATGAGGTGGAAAAAAAGCATAAATTAAGGAAAAACCGTGTAAAAAGGCGATGGAAATATATTGAATTAAAAAGGGCTTTGTGCTATTATGAAACTGTAAAGATATTAATATTCAAATTTTATCGATGACAAAAATGTTTGACATCACGTGAGAAATTCATGTTAAGAAGCGGAATTCCCTCAAAAAAAGAGGGAATTAACCGAAAAAATTTTTGTATTTTCGTGTCTTTGGGCTAAAAAAGGACAATCTTTTGTTACTCATTACTACATAAGATCTACATAAAAATTGTGACTAAAACAGGGGATGGTTATTATGCGGAAAAAAGAAATCATTGCGATGCTCCTCGCCGGAGGTCAGGGAAGCCGTCTGGGCGTTCTCACCAGCAATCTCGCAAAACCGGCTGTGAGCTTCTGCGGAAAATACAGAATTATAGATTTTGCGTTGAGCAACTGTGTTAATTCAGGAATCGACACAGTTGGCATCGTAACACAATACCAGCCCTTGCGACTTAATCAGCATATAGGAATAGGTATTCCTTGGGATTTAGACAGAAAAAGCGGCGGTGTAACCATTCTTTCGCCCCATGTAAGAGGAGAATCGGGAGACTGGTTCAACGGAACAGCGGATGCAATATTCAGAAATCTGGATTATATAGATAATATAAACCCCGAATATGTGCTCATTCTTTCTGCCGACCATATTTACAAAATGGATTATTCGAGAATGCTTGAATACCACAAGGTAAATAAAAGTACAGCGACAATAGCTGTTATAGAAGTCCCCATTGAAGACGCAAGCCGGTTTGGAATCATGAACACTGAAGATGACGACAAAATATACGATTTTGAGGAAAAGCCCGAACATCCTAAAAGCAATCTGGCTTCCATGGGTATTTATATATTCACATGGAGCAAGCTGAGAGAAGCTATTATAAAAGACAGCGAAATACATCCTGACAGCGATTTCGGCAAGCATATAATTCCCGCCATGCTTGAAGCGGGAGAAAATATGTATGCTTACAGATTCAACGAATTTTGGCGGGATGTCGGAACTATTGAATCCTATTGGCAGACGAATATGGAGCTTATCAAGCCTCTTCCCGATTTCAATCTTTATGATGATTTCTGGAAGATTTACACCAACTTCGACCATCAGCCTCCTCAGTTTACGGCTAAGGAAGCCAAGGTTAAAGGAAGCCTGATTTCCGAAGGCTGTGAAGTATACGGTGAGGTAGTAAATTCCATACTGGGTCCCAATGTTCTCATTGAAAAGGGAGCCGTTGTTAAGGACTCCATTGTCATGAGCGGAGGAATAGTTGGAGAAAACGCTTATATCGAACGCTGTATTTTAAGCGAATTATGCGTTGTAGGCAAAAACGTTTCCATCGGAAAGGGCGAGAATGTGCCCAATGCGCTTAAACCGGATATTTATGATACGGGAATTACCGTTACGGCGGAAAACACCATAATACCCGATAATGTATGTATCGGCAAAAACTGCGTTATCTCCGGAGAAACCACATATGCCGATTATAAAAACGGAAGCCTTGAAAGCGGCGGGACAATTTCAAAGGAGGCTGATATTTTATGAGGACTCTTGGTATTATTCTTGCCGGCGGAAGCTCTGAAAGAAGACTTAAGGAGCTGACAGATTACCGCGCGGCTGCCGCAATGCCCATCGGAGGAAGTTACAGGACAATAGACTTTGCCATGAGTAATATGTCAAACTCCGGTATAAACAAGGTTGCTGTAATTACGCAGTACAACTCAAGATCGCTTCACGACCACCTGACATCATCAAAATGGTGGGATTTCGGAAGGAAAAAAGGCGGACTGTTCGTATTCAATCCCTTCCTTTCAAGGGATAACTCATACTGGTTCAGAGGTACGGCGGACGCCATATATCAGAATATGCCTTTTATGCTCAGATCTAACGAGGATTATGTTGTAATCGCCTCGGGAGACGCTGTTTATAAAATGGATTACAATGATGCTATTCAGTATCATATCGACAAAGGCGCGGACATCACCATTATTTATAAGAAAATGAATGACTGCGACCTGACCAAATTCGGAATCATGGAAATGAACGAGGACGGCAGGGTAGTGGAATTCGAGGAAAAACCTCTGGAGCCTTTTACAAACTGCGCGTCTCTGGGAATATATATTATCTCCAGAAAGCTTCTTATCGACCTCATAAACGAGATCGTATCCGAAGGCAGATATGATATTGTAAAAGATATCCTGGAAAGGTACCGCAGAAAGCTTAAAATCTACGGATATGAGTTTGAAGGGTACTGGAGCTGCATTAACAGCGGCGTAATGGATTATTATAATACAAACATGGATTTCCTTAAAAAAGACATAAGGGACCTGTTTACAAAGGATTATCCTTATATAGAAACCAAACCCAAGGACGAACCTCCCGCTAAATACAATTATGAGGCAGAAGTTTCAAATGCCATAGTAGGAAGCGGAACCATTATTAACGGTAAAATCGAGGATTCGATTATATTCAGACGCGTCTACATCGGGGAAGAGACAAAAATTAAAGCGTCTATAATAATGGAGGACAGTTACATTGGGAAAAATTGCGTAGTAGAATACGCCATAATAGATAAAGACGTATATCTTTCGGACGGCAAAAAGGTTATCGGAAGACCCGAAGAGCCTATAATTCTCAGAAAGGGATTCAGACTTTAAGCTTTCCGCCCAAAGGGTATATTCAAGAGGGGGAAAAGAAATGGAAATTACAGATGTGAGAGTAAGGAAGGTCAACAAGGAAGGCAAAATGAAAGCAGTCGTATCCGTTACCTTTGACAATGAGTTCGTGGTTCACGACATCAAGGTTATTGAGCGTGACGGCGAAGGAATGTTCATCGCGATGCCCAGCAGAAAAACCGCGGACGGCGAGTTCAGAGACATAGCCCATCCCATTAACGCGGCTACAAGGGAAAAGATACAGAAGCTTGTTATAGAAAAATACGAAACTGCTTTACTGGCAGAACAGAATGAACAAACAGAAGAATAATTAAAATCCGGAATCCATGCGTGTTCCGGATGAATGCAGAAAAAGCAGAAAAAAATCTTTCGCATATGTAAAGGGAAAAAAACATCCGGTTAAAGCCGGATGTTTTTTAGTTAAAATCGGCTTTCAGTCAAGCTGAATAAACTCGCAGTCAGCGAAATTTGCCTTTGGCAGATTTAATGAAAGTGCTTCGCACCGAAATATCGTGTTTTTTGAGAAATTTTCAATTTTCGGCAAGCGTAATTTCAGTCGATAACCTTCCCCAACTTATTACACGGGTCAAGGGGCGAAGTCCCTTGCGGGTTTTTAGGGCAGCGCCCTAAATGGGGTTCTCAGGGGCAAAAGTCAAAACTGCCATCAGATTTTGTAGTTTAATAAACAATAATTCGTATTTGCCTTATGTGAGGCGTTAGCAAATACAAAAAAACCTGAGCCGCCGGAGGCATGGCCAGCGTTCTGAGCCCTTGGAGAGCATACAAAACCCCGTCCGGTGATTCGGACGAGGTTTATGGTTTTTTTCGGGATTTAATTATCTATATAATTCATTATTATCTGGGCGAATTCAGCTCTTGTGGCATTATCCGCCGGATTAAGATTCTTGCTGTCGTCTCCCTTTATAATGCCCTTGCCAACGGCCCATTTCATAGACACGTCTGCCCAGGGTGCGACTTTTTCATAGTCTGCGAATTCCACAAGGCTTCCGCCTTCGTAAGTGTCTCCTTTAGACTTCGCGTATCTGTGAATCATGGACATAAGCTCTTGTCTGGAAACGTTTTGATTGGGATGGAACGTACCATCCTCAAATCCGGCAATAATTCCGTTCTCAGCCGCCCATGTAATGGCCTCTGAATACCACTGTCCGTCCGGCGCATCGGAGAATATCCCTTTGTACTCCGTTTTTGGACTGCTTTCCAATCGGTAAAGTATAGCTGCCGCCATAGCTCTTGACGTAGTGGTCTGAGGCTCGAATTTGTTTTCTGACATTCCTGCCATAAGTTCCTTTACGCAGACAAAATCAACTGCCTTGAAATACCATGCGTCCGGAGCTACATCGTCAAACTTCGGGCTGTTTTCAGGTACGGGAGGCTTGTTCTCCGGTTCGCTGTTTTCCTTGGGAGTCTCCGGAGGATCCTGGGTTTCGGGATTTTCTTCGGGAGTGTTATTTTCGGGTTCAGCAGGAGTATTGGCTGTGCTGCCTCCTCCACCGCCGCCACCGCCGCCGGAAGAACCGCCGCCACCGGAAGAACCACCGCCGCCGGAAGAACCACCGCCGCCGGAAGAACCACCGCCACCGGAAGAACCACCGCCGCCGGAAGAACCACCGCTGCCGGGAGTTTCACCGCCGCCGGGAGTTTCGCCGCCACCGGGTGTTTCGCCGCCGCCGGGAGTTTCGCCTCCGCCGGAAGAACCACCGCCACCGGGTGTATCGCCTCCGCCGGAAGAACCGCCACCGCCGGGAGTACCGCCGCCTCCGCCGGGAGTGCCGCCGCCGGAGTTACCGCCCTGAGCTGATGAGGTGATTATTTCGGTTCCGTTTATTCTTAATGTATATTTTTCTCCTGATGTAAGGTCAGGTGAGGTAAAGAATACATAATTTGCCCATCTTAACGCTTTTTCGGAAACCAGTATGTTTCCTTCCGAATCAATGATTTCTATGGTATCGTCTGCATAGATGTTTATTGATGAAGAACTGCCGCCGAACCCGCCGAACCCGCCGGCTCTTGCTCCGAAGGTTACATAGGGCTGGGTCGATCTGTTGGGAGACTGAGCCATACCTGAGTTGCCGACTGCAAGGACCTTTCCGCCTGTGAGGGTGAATGTGCTGTCGCTGTCCAGAGGCGCGGCTATCACCTGGGTGCCTCCGAATACAGTAAGATCTCCTCCGGCGATGGTAAGGAATCCGTTTGCATCGATTCCGTCGTCCATAGCGTCAATATAGAGTTTTCCGCCGTAAATACTGCATGTGAATGAATGGCCTCCAACATCATTGTTGGCCGCATTGATTCCGTCATCCGGTGACTTGATGTTGATGTCTCCGGAGTAGATGTTGATTGCTGAGCCTTCAATGCCTTCGTTATCGCTGGTCACCTTTATAGTTGGACCGTCTGTGCCTTCTGCGCCGATATTGAGGACAAGATCGCTCTTTATTCCATCATCTTTTGAGTTTATTGTAATATTTCCGCTTAAGATATTAAGCTCCTGGTCGGATTTAAGGCCGTCGTTTACGTTTGCGGTGATGTTGAGGGTAAGGTCCTTAACTGTAAGATACGCTTCGCCTTCCTCTTCCGTTGTGGCTCCGCCTTTTATGCCGTTTTTGCCGTTTGAGGTTATATTAAGGGTGCCTTCGCCGCAGATGGTGACTTTGGAGCCGTCCTTTGTTTTGATTACCGCGTTTTCAGCGTCTTTATTCTCGGGATGAGCATCCTCATCGTCATTGTTGAGCTCGCTGTCTGTGAGGCTGTTGACTGTTCCATCTGCCGCTACGATAGTTACCTCTGTGCTTTTGCCGCAGGCAATGGGAGCGGTATTCGAGGATGTGAGGTCAAGACCGTTCAGTATAAGGGTCACGTCTGTTACTTCTTTTTTGACAGTGATTGAACCGTCTGAGCAGGTGCCTGAAACTATATAGGTCCCGCTGCCGTTGATCTTCAGAGCTGTGTTCTTTTTTATTTCATAGGATGTGTAATCGCCGTCTGTGGCTTCTATTGAGTTGTCCGTGAATACAAAGGCCGTGGCGCCTTCCGTGCTGTATTCTTCCGCTGCGAAAGCCGGAATTACAGTCATTGAGGCAATCATGGATGCTGCCGTCAGAATGGCGAGAGCTTTTCTTTTTACCGGTGTTTTCAATTTATTTACCTCCTTTTTCAGTTTGTTTTAAAAGACGGTTGTGCTTTTTGATTTCTTATTCCGGAGATTAAAAAAGGACGCACAACTGCAAAAAGCTGTATGTCCTTAATATTTTTATTATCAGTCAAAAAGCTTGGAAACGGAAAGTCCCTCATGGATACGGTAAATAGCGTCCGCGAAGATTTCAGCAACCGAAAGCTGGGTGATTTTGGGGAGAAGTTTTTCCTTGGGCAGAGTGATCGTGTTCAGCACAACCAGCTCGTTAATGCAGGAATTGTCGATTCTCTCCAGAGCG
>JAFWDD010000083.1 GCA_017534115.1 Bacillota bacterium
AAGGGTTTGGAACGACCTCGGCAAATATTCCTTTCAATATAAATCATCTGCGCCCTTGAGCATCCTTATATTTACTGATAATATCTGCGCCTCTGCATTTATCTTTTAATAATCCTAACATTAATTCTTATGCATGTCAAATATTTTATTTTTTTCGATGAATTTTGATTTTGGGGCTTTATTTGTTACAGATTCATGATTTTTGTCCAAATTTCATCCCAAAATGCATAAATATGACAAATAGTGTTTTCAGCAGGCGGAATTTTTTCAGGGATGTACATATGTCTTTGTGGAAAAGTACAATTTATCTGTGATTAAATTTGATTTTTTTAGTAATTTAATGTTAAGCCGGGATTTTATGCTGGATCGGAGTCCCTGATTGAGCAGATCTTGGGCATATTGCAAAAATGCACAGTATTATATATAATGAGTTTGTTCGGAAAGGAGAAGAACTATGGAAGCATACAGCGGTTTCGCATCCGTATATGATTTATTCATGGAGGATGTGGATTATGATTCTTGGATAGAATATATAAAGAAAATCTGGGAAATGCACGGTCTTAAGCCAGAGCTTGTAACGGACCTGGGCTGCGGCACGGGAACTGTTTCCGTGAAGCTGGCAAAGGAAGGCTATGACGTGATCGGCATAGATTCCTCTGTGGAAATGCTGGATATAGCGTCGGAAAAGGCGGCAGAGGCCGGCCTTGACATACTTTTCCTGAATCAGGAGATTCCAGAATTTGAGCTTTACGGCACAGTGGATTCCATAATCTGCCTCATGGATACGATGAACTATATAACCGATGAAGCTGACTTCATTTCTGCGCTGAAATGGGCAAATAATTACCTCAATTTCGGCGGATTGTTCATTTTTGACGTGAATACTGAATATAAATTTAAAAACATACTTGGCTCCAACACATTCAGCGATGTAAAGGACGAGGCGGCATATATCTGGGAAAACACTTATGACGAAGCTGAAAAAATAAACGAGTATTATGTGAATTTTTTTGTTAAAAATGAATCCGGATCCTATGACCGAATAGAGGAATGCCATTATGAAAGGGCATATTCCAGGGATGAAATAGAAAAATACATCGAAATGAGCGGACTTAAGCTCCTTGATGTTTTTGACGCGTATACATTTGATTTGCCAAAGGAAAACTCTTCAAGATTGTTTTTTGTGGCGGAAAAAGGCTCCATACAAAAGGAAAGGTGAGAATAATGAGTGATTATATTATAAATGCTGTTGCGGAATACGGAGAAATCAGAGCTATCGCGGCTTCTTCAAAGGAAACTGTAGAGACAGCCAGAAAGCTTCACGACTTAAGCCCTGTTGTGACTGCGGCTCTGGGACGTCTTATGACCGCGGCGGCTATGATGAGTACGGATTTGAAGGGAAAAGACGATATAATAACGCTTCAGATAAGAAGCCTCGGCCCAATTCAGGGTATGGTTGTAACATCTGATTCCACAGCAAGGGTCAAGGGCTACGCTTTTAATCCGCAGGTGGATATTCCGCCCAGAGCCACTGGAAAGCTGGACGTTGGCGGAGCTGTTGGAGAAGGCTATCTCAGTGTTATCAGGGATATTGGTCTGAGAGAACCCTACGTGGGCAGAGTTCAGCTCCAGTCAGGAGAAATCGGTGACGATCTCACATATTATTTTGCGGCATCTGAGCAGACTCCCTCATCTGTGGGCCTTGGCGTTTTAGTTGATTCTTCGGGAGTAAAGGAAGCCGGCGGATTTATAATTCAGGTAATGCCGGGAGCCAGTGAGGAGACCATAGATAAACTGGAAAAGAAAATACTGTCCATTCCCTATGTAACCCAGATGCTGGAGGACGGAATGAGTCCCGAGGATATACTTCAGCTGATTTTAGGCGATTTCGGCCTTAAGATTCTGGATAAGCGTCCAATGGAATTTTACTGCAACTGCACCCGTGAGCGTGTGGAGAAAGCGTTGATAAGCATAGGCGCTGAAGAATTGGATAAGATTATTGCGGACGGTGAAGGCGCCGAGCTTAACTGTCACTTCTGCAGCAAGAAATACGATTTCACCCACGATGAAATTGTTGCCTTAAGGAAACTTGCAGTACAAAAGTGAAAATTTGTGCAACTTTTTTGTTGATTTAGCGAGGTTGTTGTGCTATAATAATCACTCGCTTGCCGGATGTGTGTAAAAAAGTCGAAAATTTTAAAAAAAATTATGGAAAAACACAATAAAATTTAAATTTGCTATTGAAATTTCAAATTTTATGAGTTATAATTCACGTAATCAATCTCTTCCGGGTGCGATTCTCAAGGAAATGTTTTTAACCAACACTATTTTTATGGGAAATGTTCTTGTCAATGCGGAGCCGCATGCCTCCTTGTGAGGAAACGTGAAACATTGACGGCGTCAACCACCTGCTTTGCAGGTTTTAAACTTCCTGTTTTGCAGAAACGGCTCGGCAGAGTTTTTATTTTAGCCTTTCTTAGCGGAAAGGTTATTTTTTTTGTCTCGGGGAAGTATGATGAAGGGGTTGCGGCTCGTTGAATTTTATGCGTTTTCGGATTGCAAGAATATATAAAATTTTGCCGGAAAAAAAGATATGTCTTGTAAAAAGTTTACAAAATAAGGGTTTTTTATGTATATTATAAGGTTTTTGATTGATATTATCCATTGACTTTTTTGCTTTGGCATATTATGATTTATAGGTTAAAATGTATTTAATTTTATTTGAATTTTTAGGAGGAGATAATTATGAAAAAGATTTTAGGCATTGCTCTGGCTGGCGTTATGATGCTTTCCATGGCAGCATGCGGAAGCAAAGAAGAGGCAGCACCTGCTGAAACAGCAGCTCCCGCAGCAGAAGAAAAAGCAGAAGAAACTGCGGAAACCGAAGAAGGTGCAGTTTACACAGTAGGTATCTGTCAGTTGGTTGAACACGAGGCTCTCGACGCGGCAACACAGGGCTTTAAAGACGCTCTCATTGAAAAATTAGGCGAAGAAAACGTTGTTTTTGACGAACAGAACGCAGCAGGCGATTCAAATACATGTTCCACAATCGTAAACAGCTTTGTTTCCAAAGATGTGGACCTTATTTTAGCTAATGCTACTCCTGCTCTTCAGGCAGCAGCAGCATCCACAACAGAAATTCCCATTCTCGGCACATCCGTTACAGAATACGGTGTTGCTCTCGGAATTGACAACTTTGACGGAACAGTAGGCGGAAACATTTCCGGTACAAGCGACCTTCCTCCTCTTGACCAGCAGGCGGAAATGGTTGTTGAGCTTTTCCCTGACGCGCAGAAGGTTGGACTTATCTACTGCTCAGCAGAGGCAAACTCACAGTACCAGGTTGACAATGTAAAAGCAGAGCTTGAAGCAAAAGGACTTGAAGCTACACTTTACTCATTCGCTGACTCCAACGATATCGCATCAGTTGTACAGACAGCTTGTGACAATTCAGATGTAATCTATGTTCCCACAGACAATACAGCAGCTTCATCAGCAAGCATTATCGACGGAGTATGCCGTCCCGCTGGTATTCCTGTAATCGCAGGCGAAGAAGGCATCTGCGCGGCTTGCGACGTTGCTACATTATCCATCAGCTACTATGACCTTGGATTTGCAACAGGCAAGATGGCTGCAAAAATTCTGACAGGCGAATCAAATGTTGCTGAAATGCCCATTGAATACGCGCCTCAGTTTGTAAAGAAATACAATGCTGAAATCGTTGAGGATCTCGGTGTTGAAATTCCCGATGATTACATCGCAATAGAGTAATTTTGGAGGTATTTTAAATTATGCTTAGTCTGCTGAACTCCATGCCGGGAGCCGTTGCCCAGGGACTTATCTGGGGAATAATGGCTATCGGGCTTTATATAACATATAAAGTGTTGGACGTAGCTGACCTTACCGTAGACGGTACGCTTTGTACCGGCGGTGCTGTATGTGTAATGATGATGCTAAGCGGACACGGTGTTGGAGTGTCAATGCTGGTCGCTTTTATCGCAGGTATGTGCGCAGGTCTTGTTACGGGCGTATTCCACACCGTAATGGGTATTCCCGCGATTTTAGCCGGAATTCTTACTCAGCTTTCCCTGTATTCCGTAAACCTTAAGATAATGGGAAAGGCTAATCAGGCCCTTAATGTGCGTAATTATGACTTGTTGGTTTCAATGCAGTATAACAGGAACACTAACCCGTTAAACAACACTATTTTCATAGTAATTATATTCACGGTTGTGCTGATAGCCGTTCTGTACTGGTTTTTCGGAACGGAAGCCGGCAGCGGTATCCGTGCCACAGGATGCAACGAGAATATGAGCCGTGCCCAGGGTATCAACACCAATTTAAACAAAGTTATTGGTCTTGTATTATCCAACGGTATTGTTGCTCTTTCCGGATCACTCCTTGCTCAGTACCAGGGATTTGCCGATGTGCAGATGGGACGAGGCGCCATTGTTATAGGCCTTGCCGCTGTAATCATAGGCGAAGCCATATTTGGCAAAGTATTCAGAAGCTTTGCTCTGCATCTGGTTTCCGTTACTCTCGGAGCGATCATATACTACATTGTTTACCAGGTGGTTATATGGAGAGGAATAGACCCTGACCTTCTCAAGATGCTTTCAGCTATTGTAGTTGCGGTATTCCTTGCCGTGCCTTATATCAGGACTACATATTTTGCGCGTCCCGCTAACAGGAAGGGTGGTGGCGGCGATGCTTGAGCTTAAGAATATTTATAAAACGTTCAATCCCGGCACCGTAAACGAGAAAACTGCTCTGGACAACCTCAGTCTTACACTTAATAACGGCGATTTTGTAACTGTTATAGGCGGAAACGGCGCAGGCAAATCCACAATGCTCAACGCAATCTGCGGAGTGTTCAAACTGGATTCGGGTTCCGTTGTTTTAGACGGAGTTGATGTTACAAAAATGCCTGAGTTCAAAAGAGCTAAGTTTCTTGGCAGAGTTTTCCAGGACCCTATGATGGGTACTGCGGCTCAGATGCAGATAGATGAAAATCTGGCTCTCGCGGCACGCAGAGGTGCTTCCCGTACACTTAAATGGGGAATTACCAAAAACGAAAGATCCCGTTACAGAGTTCTTCTTGCCCATTTAGGCTTAGGTCTTGAGGACAGGCTTACAAGCAAAGTAGGACTTTTAAGCGGAGGACAGAGACAGGCGGTAACCCTGCTTATGGCTTCTCTTAAACAGCCCAAGCTCCTGCTTCTGGACGAGCACACAGCGGCTCTTGACCCTAAAACGGCGGCAAAGGTTCTTGCTTTAACAAAGCAGATCGTTGAGGAAAATTCTCTTACAACCCTTATGGTTACCCACAATATGAGAGATGCCATTGCCTACGGAAACAGACTTATAATGATGCATGACGGGCATATTATTTTAGATATATCCGGTGAGGATAAGAAAAATCTTACAGTTGACGACCTTCTTCATGAGTTTACGAAAGCGAGCGGAGAGGAATTCGCCAACGACAGAGCATTGCTCACGTAATAAATATAAATCGAAATATAAAGCGGCTGTTTATCGGCCGCTTTTTTGCGTCTTACGGATGATTATTCTTAAGAATAGGTTAGAGACCTTGCGGTTTTTCCGCAAAAATGGTAGTATTGTCTGAAAGATTGAAAAACAGGTGAATTTATATGAAACGCAGAATTTTATGGCAATGGGGAAAGCTGAATAAAGAGACGATGGAAGCGGCTTACACCAGAGCTGAGAAAAACGGAGATTCGGACATACTTGAAATGATGGAGGAAAGGGCTTTGGCTGAGGCGAAGGCTCACTGCGTCATAATCCCCGGGGCTTTTTTATATGTAAACCATGGTGAGGAAAGAATAAAGGTAACGCCGGAAACCTTTGATAAACTGAACGAAGGCGAGGTTGAAGGAGTAATCTGCTTTCTGGGCAAAGTCGGTCTTATGAAAAGAGAAGAATCCGGAAAGAATATAACGATACTCACAACTCCCGCAATATTAAAATGCCCTTCATGCGCCGCGTTTCAGCTTATGGAAGAGCTGGAGAATATGGACGGCAAAACAGAAGAAATGTCCTATAAAATATGTGTTGGCGGCAAAAATGATTTCCTCGGCGTGTGCATGGGATTTCTTAAGAAAACATACCCTTGGGCGGATATAGACGTGATCCTTCAGAGCGGAAAGAAATCCTCATAATAATAAAAAAGTAACCTGTTGCGGGTTTTTGCGCAAAGTGTTAAAATATAATCATAAAAGACGGACATGAAGAGGTAGAATTATGGAAGATACCTTTATCCGCACTCAGATGCTTTTGGGCGAAAGTGCGATGGAAAAACTGAATAACAGCAAGGCTGCCGTATTCGGAATCGGCGGAGTAGGCTCCTATGTGGCTGAAGCCCTTGCAAGAAGCGGAGTAGGCAGGTTCATTCTTGTGGATAGCGATAGGATCGCGCCTTCAAACATAAACAGACAGATCCATGCCCTTACGACTACTGTCGGAATGTTCAAAACAGAGGCGATGAAGGAGAGGATTCTGCTTATAAATCCGGAAGCTGAGGTAAAAACCATAAACGAGTTTTATCTTCCGGGAAAAGATGATATGATAGATTCCGATGTTGACGTAATAGTCGACGCGGTGGATACAGTTTCCGCAAAAATAGGTCTTGTTATGTATGGAGAAGAGAAAAAAATTCCTGTGATCTCATCTATGGGAACGGGAAACAAGCTCCATCCGGAAATGCTGAAATTAGCGGATATATACGATACAAAAGTATGTCCGCTCGCAAAGGTAATGCGTAAGGAATTGAAAAAAAGAGGCATAAAGAAGCTGAAAGTAGTGTATTCGGAGGAAGAACCATGGAAACCTGCGGATATGGGCGAGGAGATCCCAAAAGGCAAAAGACAGGTGCCGGGAAGCACGGCTTTCGTGCCGTCCGCGGCAGGACTTATAATTGCCTCTGAAGTAGTAAGAATGCTGATATATAAAAAATAAAGAAGGAAGTAATAAAAATGGGAGAAGTAGGACAGGTTATTCAATTAAAAAAGAACCTCGCGGTGGTTAAAATAACAAGAACGGAAGCCTGCGCGAAATGCCGTGCCTGTGTTGCAGGCATGAAAAGAGAGGATATGTTCATAGAGGCTGAAAACGAATGCAATGCTAGAGTAAGCGACTGGGTTGAAATGGAGCTTCGGGACCACGGATTTTTAAGAGCTGTTTTGATTATGTACGGCATACCTTTTGTGTGCTTCTTAGTAGCCACTCTTGTGAGCTATTATTTCCTCGAGCCTGTCAGTCAGGGATTCAACGCGGCTCTGTACAGCTTCCTCATTGGAATGGGCGCTGTAGGACTGGCATATCTCTGGATAAGGAGCAAAAGAGAGCTCTGGAAAAAGAAAAAATATCGTCCAGTAGCCACAAGAATAACAACAAAACCCATAGAGGAATGTGAAATTCACGAAATACATTAAAAATGAAAAACCTCCTTTGATAACGTATTGAAATCAAGGGAGGCTTTTATTATTCTCAGAATTTGTTCAGGTCATACATGGAGCTGATAGTCAGAAGTCCCTGCGGGAAAAAGCGAAGCGTGTTCCAGATATTGATTCCTGATATGCCGTATTCATGAACGAGAGCCGCTTTTGCCTTGTAGCTTCTGGGATCCTCAAACCATACCACATGAGGATTCATACTGCTGTCCCGATAATAGAAATAAGGCGTTTTGGAAAGATTGTCAAACTCGATTTCAGCTTTGTTTTCTGCGGCGATCTGTACTGCCCGTAAATTTGATATATTCTCGGCAGCAGTAACATTTCTGATGTATGGAAGCTCCCAGTCATAGGCGTAATTGGGCATTCCCAGGAATATTTTTTCCGCGGGTATTTCTGTGAGCGCGTATTCCAGGACCTGCCGGACCTTGTTTATAGGCGCGACAGCCATGGGCGGACCGTATTTATATCCCCATTCATAGCTCATTATAAGGGCTCGGTCGGCTGTTTCACCCAAAGCTCTGTAATCATGGCTCTCGTAAAGAAGCCCTTTCTGCTGTGCGGATGTTTTGGGCGCTAAGGATATGAAAAGCTGTAAGCCTTCCTGATGCAGAGCATTTGCCAGCGCTTCATTAAAGCTGATGAAAGCATCCCTGTCGCTGGGCAGTACGTACTCAAAATCCACATTCAGCCCGTAATATCCCTTTTCTTTCATTTCCGATACGATGTTTTCGATTAAAGTGCTTCTTAAACCCGGGTTGTTCAAAATAAGAGCTGCCAGCTCGTTGGAAAAGCTTCCCGAAGCGGACAGAGTTGATATGACCATAATGGGACGAGCGCCGTAATTCTGAGATTCCGAAAGGATCTTGCTGTCATCTGCTGGGATAAGGCTTCCGTCTTCTCCGATTCCGTATGTAAAAACCGAAATATAGGAAAGAAAAGGCAGTGTCCGGTAAAGCGCTTCATCCTGAATAAATGGATACGCATATCCGTTCAGATAAATGCTGCCGAGAGGCTGAGTGTAATAGTCAATTATGAGTTTTTCTCCTGTTTGAATGTCCTGTCTGCCATTCAGGGAAAGATTATTCCGCAAAAGAGCTGATACGTTTGTGCCGAAGGCAGCGGCGATACTTTGCAAAGTGTCGCCTGCCTGAACAATATAGTCCGTACGCGGCAGAAGGATCAGCAGAGCCTGCCCCACAACCAGAGGCTGGTTTGCTTCAAGCCCGTTGTTTATGATTATGCTTTCGGCGGAAACACCGTAATTTAAGGCTATTGAATAGAGCGTATCTCCCGGGGTAACTACATGGATAACCATAGATTCACCTTGATATAATGTTTATAAAAGTATATTTGTAAAATCCGGATATATGTTAAAGTTTTTTCCGCATGGCATTTAAGACCTTCTTTTCGATTCTGGATACCTGCACCTGTGAGATGCCCAGTTTTTTTGCTACCTGCTGCTGGGTTTCGTCCTGATAATACCGAAGCTCTATAATCTGCCTTTCTCTTTCCGGCAGAGAGCGGACAGCCTCCTTTATATTAAGTTTTTCCAGAACATCTTCGCCGGAGCCGGAGATCCTGTCTCCCAGATATGTGGGATAGGACGAATCCCGATACACTTCTGAAAACAGGGACTCCACTTCTTTGGACGAATCCAGAGCCTGCACAAGGTCTTCCACAGAAACTGAAAGGGCTTCGGCCAGTTCCAACAGAGTAGGTTCTCTGTTGTTTTTCGTCAAAAAGCTTTCTGCGGCATATTTTGCCTTTGCATTCAGCTCTTTCAAAGGCCTGCTTACCTTTATCATTCCGTCATCCCGCAAAAACCGTTTTATTTCTCCCATAATCATGGGAACAGCGTATGTAGAGAACCGCACATCGTATTTCAAATCAAATTTCTCTATGCATTTCAGAAGCCCGATTACACCTATCTGATAAAGGTCTTCCGCTTCAAGTCTGCCTCGGTACTTTTTCACAATACTCCACACAAGAGGCGAGTTTCTGCTCACCAGCTCTTCCTTCGCGGATTCATCTCCGTTCTGGGCCCTGTGTATGAGTTCCTTTATTTCATCCTGCGGATTGGGATTTTTATCTTCATTCATGATTTTTACGGCCTTCGGGTATGTATTTCATCATTTTTACTGTTGTTCCGGCACCTTTTTCGGAATACACGTCTACATTGTCCACAGTTATTAGATGAATGTAAGAAACTTAATGGTTGTGAAATTGGGTCTG
>JAFWDD010000084.1 GCA_017534115.1 Bacillota bacterium
CTGCTTCGAGAATCCGCAAGTGAATTCATCCTTTAATTCAGTATATTCCGGTCACAGTGTTACCGGATGAATCTGATTCTTGTGTTTTTCATTGATTCTGAATCTTCTCGTTCAGCTCGTTCAGATACACCCATCTCTCCGTTTTCTCCTCCAGCAGAGCTTCCAGTTCTTCTTTCTTTTCCGAAAGCTCCTGAAGCTTCACATAATCGGTTTGGGAAAGGCTCATTTCCTCGTCCAGAGCCGATATTTGGGTTTCCAGATCCTCTATATCATCGTCTATCGTCTCAAATTCCCGCTGTTCCTTATAGGAAAACTTCAGCTTGGTCTGTTTAGCCCGCCATTCCTTTTTTTCGGCGGATTTTTCTTTTTTAGGCGCGTTTTCGGCGGTTTCCTCACGCTTTTCAAGGTAATCCGAAAAAGAACCTGTGTATCTCACAATGTTTCCATCGTCACGGACCTCAAATATGGACTGGGCGATTTTGTCAAGAAAGTATCTGTCGTGGGAAACGGCGATTACGGCTCCCGAAAATGTTTCCAGATAGTCCTCCAGAATCATTAATGTATCTATATCCAGATCATTGGTCGGCTCGTCCAGAAGAAGTATGTTGGGAGCTGACATCAGCACGCTCAGAAGATAAAGACGCCTTCTCTCTCCGCCGGAAAGCCTGCCGATCTGGGTAAACTGCATTTCCGACGTAAACAAAAACCTTTCCAGCATCTGGGCAGCGGAGAAAACTCCCTCTCCAGTCTTGACACTGCTTGCGATTTCCTTTATAAAATCGTGGGGTCTGGCCTCTAAGTCCAGTTCCCCGCCTTCCTGGGAGAAATATCCCAGCCTGACAGTCGCGCCTGCGTCAACCTCACCTTTGTCGGGCAGTATCCTTTGCGCGATCAGGTTCAATAAGGTAGTCTTGCCCGCGCCGTTTTTGCCTACAACGCCAATTCTGTCATCCCGCAGTATGTTGTACGAAAAATCCTTTATGACCTCCCGACTGCCGTAAATCTTCGTTACGTTCTTAAGCTCGATGGTTTTCCTGCCCAGCCTGCTTTCGGGCGCGGAAATCTTAACCTTGGAGTCGTGCTCCGGCGCGCTCAGAGCTTTCAGGGCTTCGTACCGCTCAATTCTGCCTCTGGCTTTGGTACTTCTGGCTCTGGCTCCCCGCATTATCCATTTGTATTCCTTTTTCAGGATCGCCTGGCGTTTTCTTTCCGTTGCGTCGGCCATTTCCTCCCGCTGGGACTTCAGCTCAAGGTATTTGGAGAAGTTGGCTTCGTATGTATAGAGCCTGCCTCGGGAAAGCTCGCAGATTTTATTCACTACACGCTCAAGAAAATATCTGTCGTGGGTGACCATTACTATACCGCCGGAAAACTTGATTAATCTGTCTTCCAGCCAGATGACCATGTCGCTGTCCAGATGGTTCGTAGGCTCGTCAAGAATCAACACATCTGACGGGTGTATCAGTGTTTTCACAAGGGCAAGGCGCTTCTTCTGGCCGCCGGAAAGAGCGGAAACCGGCTTGTCATGTTCCATAAGCCCCAATTTGTTCAGCATCGCCTTTGCCTCATACTCGTTTATCTGCCTGAATTCCGGAGAAAATCCCGCGAAAACCTCTTCCAGAACAGTAAAATCCTCGTTGAGCGGCGGATTCTGGGAAAGATACGAAAGCCGCACATTGGGATAGTTTGTGAGCTTGCCGTCAAAAAGCTCCTCCTCACCCGCGAGAATCCGCAGAAGCGTGGACTTGCCCGTTCCGTTCACGCCTATGATTCCGATTTTGTCTCCGGCATTCAGAAATACGCTTACATCAGAAAGAAGCTCCTTGATTCCGTAATTTTTAGTTATGTTTTCAGCAGATAACAGCATGGTCTTTCTCCTTATGGTATTCTTTTGGTATATTTTAGCACAAAACAAGCTTACTTTGAACCAGAAAGGATGGAAGAAAATAAAAAAAGGCTCTTATTCAGCCTGTCTGACAAAAGTCCTTAATCAATATTCCGGGCAAAGTCTATATATGCGGACACTTTTAAACAATCCCAAACGAGTGCGCGCCGCATATAAAAACCCAAAATTCCCCATTTCATTATTGTACTCATATAAGCCTCTGGGAACAAACCTCTCGCCATTCGTGATAATGCCAGCCAAATAAATATTATACGCCACACTTCTTTGTTTTCCCATCAATTTAATATTACCGAATAATGCGGGTTAAAAACCCCCTCAATCATACAAAGATAAAAAATAAAAAGCCCGGGGACAAACCGAAATATCAGTCATCCTCAAGCTTTTTAAAATCATTCTCGGGAACATCGATTCGGGGCAGATTCCAGTTGAAATAGTCTCCCAGGAATCTCAACACGAATATACACGCTCCTCCAATAACCATTGCGTTTCCCGGGTGGATATACTGCCAGAGAACTACGCATAAAAAGGCTCCGGCGATACACGCCGCCGAATATATATGTTTTCTGAAAATAAAGGGTATCTGTCCCGCCAGAACATCCCTCATCATTCCACCGCATGTGCCTGTGGCAAGGCCAACGAAAACCAGAAGGAAAAAATTCGGCTTTCTCGCAACGGCAAAAGCTCTGTTTACGCCTATTACCGTAAAAATCGATACACCTATTGAGTCCATGAAAAAAAGAATCTTATCCTTAAGGGGTATTTTCGCCTTAACCTTCAGATAGGAAAACGTGAATACCAGAATACTCGTAATAATAGCAAATATTATATCTCTGGGATTGGCTAACGCTGACGGCGGATGAATTCCAAGAATTCCGTCACCAAGAGCTCCTCCGCCTATGGCCGTAACTGTGCCCAGAATGACAACACCGAAAAGATCCATGCCTCTTCTTATGCCAAGAGACGCTCCCGATATGGCAAAGGCAACGGTTCCCATAAATTCCATTACATAAATAAAAATACCGAAAATACTCATAACTTCGTCCCAAAACAGCCTTATAAATTCACACTGAAAACAGGTTTCCTACCCGCTTTCATAACCTAAAATCAGGCTCCGCCAAAAGACGGAGCCCGAAATATTATTAATTTTTAAATATCCTGTTCATTAATGCTCTGCATCAATAAGAGCCGCTACGTTAACTTTATCAGTAGAAGGTCTTGCTGTAAGGTAAACCTTTACCTTAACTGTCCTGTTGGAATATTTATAATCTCCGTTGGAATCTCTCTCCTGTAAGTTCTCGTAGTAATTGCCTATGCTCAGAATGCTTGAATACTGTTTGTCGTTATAGAAGCACTGAGTATCTGAATCTCCCGTAATTGTGTATTTCTCGCCGTCAGATGTTTCTATTGATATAATTCTTGCTGAAGATACATAGGATTTTATAGTTCCGCTTACAAAGTAGGAATCAGGGATCTTAGCAGTTATCTTTGTAACTTTTCCGCTTGCGTTAACTACCATTGTGAGCTTAAGATCCGTGTAGCTTCTGATGCATGAATAGAAGCTTTCAGCCGCAGGGTCTCCGGATTTGCCTTCACTGGATCCGAAATCCACACCATTTACGATGTAATATGTCTTTGCTTTTGAAGAAAGGCTGTATGTCTTTGAGGAACCGTTTTCTTTTACTGTAATTTCTCTGTCTTCATAATCAAAGTCAGTCGCCTTTGCAAGTGTAACATCAACAGTTTTTGCTGTAGTTCCGCTTTCCGTTCCCACATCTATTGCTACAACCTTATCATCCTTATCAATTGTGATCTTTCCTTTAAGATAATCTGAGCCTGCGTTTTCAATTTCAGACTGAAGCTCTTTCTTGGTGACACTGCTACCATTTAATGTATATTTACATCCGGAAGCTATGTCGTAAATATAAATGTTCTTTGAATCTTTTTCAAGCTTCTTCTCATTAAGTTTTATAGATGATCTGAATATAAGGTCGCTGCCATCGATCTCTCTTAATGTAACATCATAAGATGTATCGTTTGTCGTAGCGATTATCTTATATGCTCTGCCGTTATCATTTATTGTAATGTAAGCTGTTACATCAGAGATTCTTGCTGCATCGCCCAGTTCGTCAAGGTCTACGGATTTATCGTCAAGCTCAATTACCTGTTTATAATCGCCTGTTGTTTTGGTTGTAACGGTGTACGTATATCTCTTGCCGTCTTTCTGCTCTATAGTAATTGTATTTTCTTTCTTTGTATCTTCATTTGTGTCGTACGCGGTGATTACTTTTCCGCTTACAGTGTTTTCATCTTCCTCTGTAAGAGAAACATCTACTCTGTAAACCTTAAGATTCGTATCGAAGAATAATCTTGCGTAAACGTCGTCCTCATCCTTGAAAAATCTCTGAACTTTATCATAATCGCATTCAGCTCCGCCGAAATAGAATTTTACTGTATTGGAGAATTCTCCGTCGGATCTGTTTCCGCTTGTTCTGCTGATGAGGATAGAATCTTTGGTAAGCTCTTTAATCTTTCCGTAGGACATTGAGCTCTTGGAATCAATATCAAAAAGAGTAACTCTTCCCTGCTCGTCGAATTTAAGACGGGCGTTCAGATATGTATCCTTATAAATCTCAGTAAGTTTTTCAACTGTGGATTTAAGCTCGTTTATAAGAACCTGCGCATCGGGAGCAATATTATATGTGCTTTCATTTCCGTTTTCGTCCTGAACAGTTACCTTTTCAGTGGTTATCTCGGAAATATATCCCATTAATACTGATGAATTAGCTGTTTTAACAACCTTCATCGCTGTGCTTTCGTTATAGGTTATCTGAACTTCGTCTCCCTCTTTAATGCTTGCAGCCGTAATAGGTGTGCCGTCAATATTTGTAATGGGAGCAGATGAGCTTATCATGAATCCTTTTGCTTCGCTTCCTGAAATAATAGAAATGATGTAGTCAGGTCCGAATGTAGCTATGCTTGTTACAATTCCTGTCATTACATTTGTCTGCTCAGGTGCGGGTTTAACTGGAGCTTGTGTTCCCTTCGACAGAAGCTTGTTCGTTTTGGAAACTACTACCGCAAGTTCAGATCTGTTCATATTGTTCTTGGGATTGAAATTATTCTGGTCGTCGCCTACAATAATTCCTTCATCAACAAGAAGCTGAACATATTTGCCGGCATTTGCCGAAACACTGAGCGCGTCCTTAAATGTGAAGGAAGCTTCCGCGGGAATATTCATAAGAGTTCCCAATGCTCTTCCGAAGAAAAGACATACATCTTCTCTTGTCGCGGGATTAGCCGTATTTCCTTTGTAGAATTTGGTAAGGTCTTCAATTTTTACAATGTTTTCCTCAAGACAGTATGAAACCGATTCATATGCCCATTCAGGAATCTTGTAGCTTTCCATTACTGATTTCCATTTAGTGATATAACTGTCCTTGGTCGCAAGGGCGTCATTGTTTTTGAGCAGGCTGTACGCAAGCTGAACGCCTTCCACATATGAAAGGTTGTCTTTGGGTCTGAAAACCCTCTTGCCCTGAGCGTCAAACTCGCCCACCATGATATTGGCGTCCGCCACTTCCTGGATATAAGCCTTAGCTCCTTCCCATGGCACGTTGTTAATATCACTGAAGGATATAGCAGCCATAACAGGCACATGAACGGAGCTCAGAATCATAAGTCCCGCCAGCGCAGCGGCTGTAAAACTCTTTTTCATAACGCATAACCTCCATTTAAAATTTTTTTGATTTTTTGAATATTTGTAATATATTTTTACCTTAAAATTAATTCTATCACATAAATCAAATATTTGGAACATTATTAAGGTTACAATTTATTTACAATTTACCGACTTATACCTTAATTCTCTTTTGGACCTTCCGGCGTACCTTTGGGAAACTCCGCGATAAGGTCTTTTCTGAGGTTATAAAGATTGTCTGAAAGATCTACGGGATATGTGTGGGGATTGTCAAGTCTCTTGTTTTCTTCCCAGAGCGAATCCATTTCTTTCCTGCAGTATGCCTGGATATCCATGACCTCAGGAGATGTGTATACGCATTTTCCGTCTACGAATATGGGAATGAGCAGCTCTCTTAATGTATATTCGTTAGGTTTAAGCTTCATCTGTCTCCATGGAGCTCTGTAATCGAAAAGTCTCAGAGGCTGGTCATTTGTAAATGTCTCGTCCTCCATTGTAACCAGGTCGGCTTTCATTTTGCCCGTAGCCTTGTCGTAAATTCTGTAAACCTTCTTAAGTCCGGGCAGAGTTACCTTTGCGGGATTGTCCGAAAGTTTGATTTTGGGAATGAAGTTTCCCTCATCATCTGTTTCAGCGGAAAGTTTATAAACTCCGCCGAATGCGGGCCAGTCCTCGGATGTAATGAGCTTTGTGCCTACTCCCCAGACTGTGATCTTTGCGCCCTGATGCTTAAGGCTGGTTATAAGATACTCGTCCAGATCGCTGGATGCGCAGATGAACGCGTCTGTAAATCCGGCTTCGTCAAGCATAATTCTCGCCTTTTTGGAAAGGTAAGCCAAATCTCCGCTGTCCAGGCGGATTCCGTAATTCTTAAGCTCGATCCCGGCCTCCTGCATTTCCTTGAATACCTTTATGGCGTTGGGAACGCCCTGTTCAAGGGTGTTGTATGTGTCCACAAGGAATGTGCAGGCGTTGGGGAATACCCTTGCGTAAGCCCTGAAGGACTCTATCTCGCTGGGGAAGCTCATAACCCAGCTGTGGGCATGAGTGCCTTTAACCGCTATGCCGAATTCCCTGCCGCAGATAACGTTGCTCGTACCGATACAGCCTGCGATAACGGAAGCTCTCGCGCCATATGTTCCTGCGTCGGCTCCCTGAGCTCTTCTGAGACCGAATTCCATAACAGCATCGCCTTCAGCCGCCCATACAACTCTGGCTGATTTTGTGGCGATAAGGCTCTGATGGTTCATAAATGTGAGCATTGCCGTTTCCACGAACTGAGCTTCCATAATGGGAGCTTTTACCCTTAAAATAGGCTCATAGGGGAATATAATCGTACCTTCGGGAACGGAATAGATCTCGCCTGTGAATTTGAAATCCCTGAGATAATTAAGGAATCCTTCCGAGAAAAGATTCAGACTTCCAAGGTATGCTATATCCTCATCAGTAAATTCAAGATTCTCGATATAATCTATTACAGACTGAAGTCCTGCGGCGATGGCATAACCGCCGTTAGAGGGATTCTTCCTGTAAAACATATCAAAAACTACTACTTTATCTTTCATACCTTCTTCGAAATACCCCTGCATCATTGTGAGCTGGTACAGGTCGGTAAGCAAAGTAAGGTTTTCCTTCATCTGCATTTTTATCCTCCTCTATCAATCAACTTAAAAAACAGTTTTCCTTAATACTACAACAAAACCTTTATAAAATCAACAAAAAGCGGTCCGGCTAAATTCCCGAACCGCAATTTCAAAATCATCATAAAACCTTAATTTACGGAGAAAAACGCAAATTTTTCCCATCGTTGTTCTAACTAAATTTTCATTTCCCGATACAGCGGAGTATTATTTACTCCTTTCCTCCGGAATCATGGACGCAATCCTTCTGCCGAACTCATATGCCGATTCAAGTTCCTTTTGGAAAAACTGTTTCCTGTGCTCGGCCTTTTGCACCGGATCGAATAAATTAATATCATATCTGGAATAATCCCTGAACTGATATGTGTCGCATATATATAACGATTCGCAATATCCGAAGATCTGATTCATAGATAACTCGTTATCCTTGAGCATTACGGGATAATCCGCTTCTTCCATCATGTCCCTGGGCAAGTTCATCGTATAAATAATTCCCGTGGGTATCACCTTGTCACGTATAAGAATCTGTTTGCCGTTTTCCCACAGATAGGTACCTACGGGGAACATGAGCCGTTCCATAAAAGACCTGGTCTGACCCGTAGGATAACTGTAATAAAGAGGTGTTCCTATAATAATCATATCTGCCTCACGGGCTTTTTCCAGCACCGGTCTGAGCGCGTCCTTATATGCGCACAATCCGTTTGTTTTGCTGCCCTTGACCTTGCACGCAAAACAGCTTATACAGCCTTTATATTCATAATCATACAAATGTATCTTTTCGCACTGAACACCTGCTGATTCCGCGCCTTTCACTGCTGCGTCCAGCATCTGGTCCGTATTCCATTTCTTTCTCGGGCTTCCGTTGACAAATAACGCTTTCATTTTATCTCCTTTTTCTGTTCAATACCTTCAGCTCCGCTGAATTATCATTTTCCCAGAACGCCGAGGATTTTTTCTTTTATCTTTTCCAGATCCTCTTCAGCAGGATCAGTAGGCTTCCAGCCGACCTTTATTCCGTCGCCTTTTCTTCTGGGAATAAGATGGATATGGAAATGGTCCACTGTCTGGCCGGAAAGAGGACCGTTGTTCTGGACTATGTTCATATCCGTAATGCCGAAAGCTTCCTTAAGAGCGCCTGCGATCTTAACCGCGAGACTGAAGGCTTTGCCGGCTAATTCAGGGTCTATCTCAAAAATATTCGCCACATGGGTCTTGGGTATAATAAGGCTGTGGCCGTCCCCTGAAGGGAATCTGTCCAGGATAACCTTAAAATCGTCGTCTTCGTAAATCGTAAATGAGGAAAACTCACCGGAAACTATTTTGCAGAAAATACAATCTGACATTTAAAACACCATCCTTTTTTATGTTAGTTTCAGTTTTATTTATGGATTAAACACGCAAATTCATGCCTTTTGCGACATTCTCCCTGTCTTTGCAATAAAAGTATACCATATTCACCATAAAAATAAAAAGAAAAAGTTATTTTGTGGCATAATTTGGAAAACTTTTTGCCTTGAACGCCTGACTGCTTGCTGATAACATGAAATCATCCCGCAAACACGCAGAAAACAGCGCTTCGGGATACAAAAAATAATATTAAAGGATGTGGCTTGCAATGCCTGAAAATATACCCAATATAGATACTTCTCTTTTCGCCCACGGCATAAAAAACCGGCTTTCTTTCATACGGTCAAGACTTCAGCTTATGGAACTGGAGAAAGGCGAAAAAGGCGCCTATGACTCCATTTACAGGGAGCTGGACGGCATTAATGATTCCATATGCCGGCTGATTTCCGCGCCTGCCGGAGCCGGGGAAAAGAGTACATTCAACGCAAAGGATGTTATATATGAATGCGTTTCGGAGAAGATGCCCCAAGCAAATCTGAACGGAATAAAGATCATCTGCCGCACGGAGGATGATCTAACCATACACGCCGTAAAATCCGGCTTCCGGGAGACTGTAATAAATCTTCTGCAGAACGCCATAGAAGCCTGCCCAAAGGAAGGCGGAGAGATTGAGGTTGCGGGAAAAACGTGCGGCGGTAAAGCCGAAATTTCCGTATCCGACAACGGCTGCGGGATTTCCGAAGGAAACAGGAAAAACATATTTAAGCCGTTTTTTACAACAAAGAAATCCGGAAGCGGTATCGGGCTTTATTCATGCAGGAAGTTCGCGGAGGACTCCGGCGGAGAGCTCACGGTTGCCGGGAACCGGACCAAAGGAACAAAAGTCACCCTGATCCTGCCTGTTTCTCAGGGGCGCTGCCCCTAAGAACCCCGTTTAGGGCTCCGCCCCTAAAAA
>JAFWDD010000085.1 GCA_017534115.1 Bacillota bacterium
AACGAACCTTGAAAATCTGTAGATATTGAAATCGGAAGGCTCTCCGAGGGCTTAGGGCGCTGCCCTAAGAACCCGCAAGGGACTTCGCCCCTTGACTCCATGTACGAGCTTCGCTCCTGCTGTTGAAGGTTATTGGATTTGTTGAAGTTTTTCGAAATCGGAAGTTTTCGACGGGGTTGTTGAATGTTATCGGCTAAACTATAGCTAATCGAAAATCAAAAATTTTACAGTATGTATTTCTTCTCCATACATCGCCGAAGGCACTCCTCCCGTAAATGACCCGGTGTTACGGTAAAAACTGAATATACCATAAAACTGCAATGAGTCATAATCAAAAATCTCCATGTCATTTTCGGGAATCAAAAAAAGACACAGACATAGATCTGCGCCTTAGTCAATTCTATTAATCCTTCGGTTCTTTTTCTGTACTTATGCAGTAAACAAAATCCGCTGTTTCAAAGAGACCGTCTATAAGGTGTTCTCCCATTACGACTATATCCATTGAATATGTTTTTGATTTCAAAAGCTCAAGAAGGTCCTCTCTGGGAATTATCCCTCTTTCCACGGCGTCCGTTATGCCATCGAATATAAGCAGGTCGCAGCCGTCTGTATCAATAAGCTTTTTGCTGAAATTGAATCCGTTTTTAACTTCCGTTTCGGACCTTGCGCCCTCTTCTTCTTTATCTGAGCCGAAAGCGAAAACCTTAAATTCCTCGCCTAATTTCTCATAAAAGTATTCTTCGTCATATTTGGCTCCCGGCTGGAGAAACCTTACCATTATGACCTCTTCACCGTTTGATACGGCTTTGAAGCCTCTGCCCAGCGCCATTGTCGTTTTCCCTTTGCCTTCGCCATAATATACATAAATATTTGATTCCAATTTACTTCATCTCCGAATTTGTAACACACGAATTTAATGCGATACTAAATGTATCGCAAAAATCCTATCATTCCTCTGTTTTTTCTTCTTCCGCTGTGTCCGCGGTTTCAATATTTTCAACTTTTTCTATTTTGGAAACGGAAACCTCGTAAGCCGTTCTTTCCTCAACATCCTCGCCGATTTTTTTGCGGTATACTCTGCTCTGGATTCTTCCAGAAATCTTAATATTGTCTCCGACTGCAAGCTCTCCCGCAAATCTGGCATTTCTTCCCCATGTGATCACGGGTATGTAGTCCGATTTGTTGTAGGAACGGTTGGCCGCCACAAGAATGTCGGTTATTTCTCTGCCGAAAGGTGTTTTTCTGTAAACAGGATCCTTGCATACGAATCCGTTTAACTCTATTTCGTTTACGCCTTTTATCTCTTCCTCTTCAAGAAGCTCGATTTCTCTCGCGAATACCGTGAGAACAAGGCGGTTTCTGTTCTCCGAATAATAGTTATAGCTTCTCAGCTGGCCTTTAACCGATACTTTGGCTCCGGCTTTTATTACACCAACATCTATAAGCCTTTCGGAAACTGTTACAGGAAGTATATCCTCATTTTCCGAAAGCCTCGGCACACGGAGCTTGAAAATATAAAAGCCTTCCGAAAAAACCTTATGGCTGAATGTGCATTCTTCCAAAACGATTCCTACTAAATTTACTACATTGTTATCTACAAATCTTTCTTCCTGCATAAGGACCCCTCTCTTTTCTCTATTATCGTATTTTTACTACATAGATAGGTTATTCGCAAAAATCAATTTTTAGAAGTCATATTTACAGTTAAATCTCCTGTAACAATCAATACCCCTGCTGCAATTAAAATCCTATCAACTTCTGCCTTTTTGTCTCTTTCAACAGAAAATTCCTGCGGTTCAAAAATTTCTCCTTTTAAACTCACAATTTCTCTCTGTACACAACATTGAATTTTACCCTCATCCTTATCCATGCCGGAAATCGTTATGCTGGCCTTCGAGCTATACCCGCATGTAATAAGAGACAATCCTTTACTTAAAAAGAAGGGGAAAATTTTTTTATCATCTGAACTTAATATAACAAAACCATTCCTTTTCACAGGATGATTTATATGGAAATTCCTTTTAAACGGAATAAATATGTCCGCCGCGAGAGGAATTCCTCTCAAAACCGGAAAAGCGCCGTCCGAAAACAGAATCAGAATATCCGGCTCTTTGGCAAAAAGCCTTCTTTTCAGCTCCTCTGTACTTACTTTCGCGAAAACGCATTCCGCTCTTATTCCTCTTGCTTCAAAGGCCTTCTTAAGAAAGCCGGCAAACCCGAGATCCTTTCTCTCTCCCAGAACAGCAATTACATACATTGGCAAAACCCCTTTTATTATCATGGGTTTATTTTTTATCCTATTATGAATTTTATGTATGCATATAAATTACTGTTTTGTTAAATAAAGGCTCGCATATGCCCGTTAAATCAAGGTTTTTCCACCGTTTCATAAAAGTTCGGTGATAAAAATATCAGTTTATAATACACTGAATATATCATGATATTAAATTCAATCACAAACTTTGTCAACCCAAAAAGCCTATAAAATTTCTCTCATATATTTACCCGTTATAGAATTTTTGCTTTGTGAAATTTCCTCAGGGGTGCCGTATGCCACAACCAATCCTCCTCTGTCTCCGCCTTCGGGTCCCATATCAATAATATAGTCGGCATTTTTTATTACATCCAGGTTATGCTCTATTACTACAACGGTATTTCCCGCTTCTGCCAGACGCTGAAGGATGTTTATGAGTTTATGAACGTCATATGCGTGGAGTCCCGTTGTAGGCTCGTCCAGAATATAAAGAGTTTTTCCGGTACTCTTTCTGGAAAGCTCCGTGGCAAGCTTAACTCTCTGGGCCTCGCCGCCAGAAAGAGTTGTAGAGGACTGGCCCAGTTTTATATAGGAAAGGCCTACGTCCATCAGAGAACCCAGTTTGTTCTTTATTTTCGGAATGTTTGTGAAAAACTCCAATGCCTCCTCTACTGTCATATCCAGCACATCGGATATATCTTTTCCTTTGTATTTTACCTCCAGAGTCTCCCTGTTGTATCTTTTTCCGTGGCAGACTTCGCAGGGCACATATATATCCGGCAAAAAGTGCATTTCTATGCGCATTATTCCGTCGCCGCTGCAGGCTTCACACCTTCCGCCTTTTACGTTGAAGCTGAATCTGCCCTTTTTGTATCCTCTCATTTTAGAATCGGGAGTCTGGGCAAACAAATCCCTTATCATATCGAAAAGTCCCGTATATGTGGCAGGATTTGAACGAGGCGTCCTGCCTATGGGCGACTGGTCTATATTGATTACTTTGTCTATATTTTCTATTCCGTATATATTATCGTGCTTTCCGGGCTTCAGTCTTGCCCGATTCACGTCTCTCGCAAGTCTTTTATACAAAATCTCATTTATCAGAGAAGATTTCCCGGAGCCGGAAACGCCTGTAACGCAGGTGAAAACTCCCAAAGGAATCCTTACGTCTATGCCCTTGAGATTGTTTTCTCTTGCGCCCGTTATCTGTATCCACTTGTCTTCTTTGGGCTGTCTTCTTTCCTTTGGAACAGGAATTTTCTTCCTTCCGCTGAGATAATCACCTGTTATAGATTTTTTGCAGGCCATTATCTCTTTTGCTGTACCGGTACAGACGACCTCTCCGCCGTGCATTCCCGCAAAGGGGCCTATGTCAACTATATAATCGGACTCCAGCATAGTTTCCTCATCATGCTCCACGACAATAAGCGTATTGCCCAGATCACGAAGATTTTTCAAGGTTTTAAGAAGCTTTCCGTTGTCTCTCTGATGAAGCCCTATACTTGGTTCGTCCAGAATATACAATACTCCCATCAACCCGGAGCCTATCTGAGTGGCAAGACGTATCCGCTGTGCCTCGCCTCCCGAAAGAGTACCTGCTCTTCTTGAAAGTGTCAGGTATCCAAGGCCGACATTATATAAAAATCCCATTCGGGCATCGATTTCTTTTAAGATTCTTTCGGCTATAAGCATTTTGTGCTCCGAAAGTTTGAGATTCCTGAAAAACTCAATTCCTTCTTCTACGGATAAATCCGTAACTTCCGATATGTTTTTGTCTCCGACCGTAACGGCCAGAATTTCCGGCTTAAGTCTTTTCCCGCCGCAGGAAGAGCATTCCACGGGAGCCATATAGCTTTCATATTCGCCGCGCATAAACTCGGAAGTCTCCCGATACCGTCTTTCAAGACTGGTAATAACGCCTTCGTATTTATAAGATGTTATCCATCTGCCCCTTACACTTTTATATCTTATTGGAAGCTTTTCCTTCAAACCGTAAAAAATAATATCCTTTATGTTTTCGGGAAGGTCCTTGAAGGGTGTATCCAGACTGAATCCGCATTTGTCCGCAAGAGCGTTAAAAACAACATTCCCGAAAGATTCCGACACGGAGATGGAATTATAGCCCATAACAGCGATCGCTCCCTGATTTATGCTCAGTTCCGCGTTTGGAACAATGAGACTTTTATCGAAAACCATGTTCACTCCAAGGCCCGTACACTCTGGACAAGCACCTGCGGGATTATTGAATGAAAACATTCTGGGTTCTATTTCAGGCAGACTTATCCCGCAGTCGGGACAGGAAAAGTTCTCGCTGAAAATAACATCCTTTTCGCCGTTTACTTCCAATACGATAAGACCGCCGGAAAGCTCCGCTGATGTTTCTACGGCCTCGGAAAGTCTCTTTTGTACGCCTTCTTTTACAATGAGCCTGTCCACAACAACTTCTATATTATGCTTTTTATTCTTCTCCAAAGGTATCTGCTCATCCAGAGAATATATAATCCCATCTGCCCGGACTCTCGCGTATCCGCTTCGTCTGGCATCCTCAAGAAGCTTAACATGCTCTCCTTTTCTGCCTCGAACAACAGGCGCTAAAACCTGTATTTTAGTCCTTTCGGGAAAATCCGCCATAACCTGGTCCACTATATCATCTACTGTCTGGCGGCGTATCTCCTTTCCGCATTTGGGACAGTGAGGAGTGCCTGCTCTGGCAAAAAGAAGCCTCAGGTAATCGTATATTTCCGTTACTGTGCCAACTGTTGAACGAGGATTTCTGCTGGTGGTTTTCTGATCAATGGAAATGGCAGGAGAAAGACCCTGAATATCGTCCACATCAGGCTTTTCCATCTGCCCCAGGAACTGTCTCGCATATGAAGACAGGGATTCCACATAACGTCTCTGTCCTTCCGCGTAAATTGTATCAAATGCAAGGGATGATTTTCCCGAACCGGAAACGCCTGTAAACACAACCAGCTTGTTTCTGGGTATTTCCACGTCTATATTCTTAAGATTATTGGCTCTCGCGCCTTTTATCACTATATTGTCACGAATCATAAATTTACTCCAAATATTTCTTCATTTCCGCTATTCTGTCTCTCAGCTCGGCAGCCTGCTCAAAGCGAAGCTCATCGGCAGCTTTGAACATTTCTCTTTCCAGATCGGAGATTTCTTTCCTGAGCTCTTTATCCGACATGGATTCGGGATCCTTTTCAAGACCTTTTTTACGCTTTTTGGAAGTCGAGACAGCTTTCGTAGCCTGAATAACATCCCGAACCTTCTTCTTGATGGTTTTGGGCGTTATTCCATTGATTTCATTGTATTCTTCCTGAACGGCACGTCTTCTTTCCGTCTCGGAAATAGCGTTCCGCATGGAATCCGTCATTGTGTCCGCATACATTATAACACGGCCATTGGCGTTTCTTGCCGCGCGGCCTATTGTCTGTATGAGAGACGTTTCCGAACGAAGGAAGCCTTCCTTGTCCGCGTCCAGTATGGCAACCAGAGAAACCTCTGGAATATCCAGTCCTTCTCTAAGAAGGTTTATTCCCACCAAAACATCGAATACGTCGGACCGCAAGTCATGGATTATTTCCAGTCTTTCAAGGGTATCTATATCAGAATGGAGATATTTTACACGTATTCCGGCCTCATCAAGATAATCAGTAAGACGCTCCGCCATTTTCTTTGTAAGCGTGGTTACAAGGACCTTTCCGTCAGCTTCCGTTGTTTTCCTGATTTCCGAAATTAAACTGTCTATCTGCCCTTCAATAGGCTTTATGCTGATTTTAGGATCCAGCAGACCTGTGGGACGGATAAGCTGTTCCGCAATGGTGGTCGAATGCTCCCTTTCGTATGGTCCCGGAGTTGCCGAAACAAAAAGTATCTGATTTATTTTATTTTCAAATTCATTAAATTTCAAGGGTCTGTTGTCAAGAGCCGAAGGAAGTCTGAAACCATACTCCACAAGAGTAGTCTTTCTGGATCTGTCTCCGTTATACATACCCCTTATCTGAGGTATGGAAACATGGGATTCATCAGCAATTATAAGGAAATCCTCAGGGAAGAAATCCATAAGTGTTCCCGGCGGTTCTCCTTCCTTTCTGCCTGTAAGATGACGGGAATAGTTTTCGATTCCCGAACAGAATCCCATTTCTGTCATCATTTCTATATCGTAAAGTGTTCTCTGCTCCAGTCTCTGGGCTTCCAGAAGCTTGTCGTTTCGAATGAATTCCTTTACTCTTGCAGAAAGCTCCTCTTCTATGGCCTTTATGGCTCTTTTCATCTGATCCTCGGGAGTTACGTAATGTGATGCGGGAAAAAAGCTGACGTGATTTCTCTCTCCGTAAATCTCACCGGTAAGAACGTCAATTTCCGTTATCCTGTCGATCTCGTCTCCGAAAAATTCGATTCTGATAGCTCTTTCGCTGGACATAACAGGGAAGACCTCTAAAGTGTCGCCGCGGACACGGAAACAGCCTCTCAAAAACTCATAATCGTTTCTGTCATACTGCATCTCAATGAGCTTTTTTATTATCTCATCCCTGTCCTTTATCATGCCCGTGCGGACGGAAAGCATCATTTCCTTATAATGCTCCGGCTCGCCCAATCCGTATATACAGGAAACGCTGGCAACAATAAGCACATCCCGTCTTTCGATAAGAGATGCTGTTGCAGAATATCTCAGCTTATCTATTTCATCGTTTATGGACGAATCCTTCTCAATATATGTGTCTGAGCTGGGAACATAGGCCTCCGGCTGATAATAGTCATAATAGGACACAAAATATTCCACAGCGTTGTTGGGGAAAAACTCCTTGAACTCAGAATAGAGCTGGGCCGCAAGAGTTTTGTTGTGGGCTATTACAAGAGTCGGCTTCTGAAGCCTTTCGATTATATTGGCCATTGTGAAGGTTTTTCCGGAGCCCGTAACTCCCAGAAGAGTCTGAAACTTCTCTCCCCTCTCAAAACCTTCCACCAGCTTGTCTATTGCCTGAGGCTGGTCGCCTGTAGGCTTGAATTCCGATACAATTTTAAATTCAGGCATTACAAAATCCTCCGAATCAATTTTTCATCTGCTATATTAATTATAGTAAAAAAGGTGAGCCTTGGCAAATTTTATAACTTTAACCACAGTCTCAGGGGTTCTGCCCCTAAAAACCCCATTTAGGACTTCGCACTAAAAACCCATGCATGTGCTGCGCGGATGATTTCAGAAATTCCCGGCTGAAAATCATATCGCCGAAAATCAAAATTTTTTTTTACTATAAACTTATCATATACAAAACACTTTAATTACATCCGGCTTTAGAAGGCTTCTTACATTTTTCCGCCGCTTTTTCTGCATTTATTCCAGACTAAAAAATACGCCATTTTCATGACGTATTTCATTAGTTTATTTATATTCTCCAATGGATTTCAAAGCATCCATTGCCGCGGACTGATCCGCCTCCTTTTTGCTCTTTCCTTCGCCCTTGCCGATGACCTTTCCGTTAAGCATTACATTGGAATAAAAGACCTTATCATGGTCGGGACCGCTTTCGCCTACGATTTCATACTTCAGTACATTCTCCCCATTCCTCTGGATAATCTCCTGAAGCTTTGTTTTGCAGTCAAGGCTGCGGAAGCTGTCTTTTATCTCATCTATATAGTCCTTCAGACTGTCCAGAAGAAATTTTTTTGCGGGCTCGAATCCGCCGTCCAGATAAATGGCTCCGATTATTGACTCGAACGCGTCCGCGAGAATGGAATCCCGCATATGGTCCCTCGATGCCTCTTCTCCTTTACCCAGAAACATATAGTCATACACTTCGTAATACCTGGCTTTTTTAGCAAGGCTGGGCTCGCAGACTACTCCTGCGCGAAGCTTTGTAAGCTCTCCTTCGGGCATCTCCGGAAACATTTTGTATATATACTCGCTGATTCCCAGCTCGAGTACAGCATCCCCCAGAAATTCCAGTCTTTCGTTATTGGCCTTTTTCGCGCCCTTTACCTCGTTGGCGTAGGAGCTGTGGGTAAGAGCAAGCTTTATAAGCTCTTTATCCTTAAAAATATATCCTATTGTGTTTTCAAAAGCTGATAAATCCTTCTCAAACATGATTATTTCTCCAAAACATTTTTGAGATAGCCCAGAAGGTCGCCGAGAGTCTTTAAATTGTCAGCCTCATCGCTGTCAAATTCCATATCGAATTCTTCCTCGATCTCCATAATAATCTGGAAAACATCAAGGGAATCCGCTTCGATATCTTCGAATGTTGTAGCTTCTGTAAGCTCAGACTCGTCGATGCCCATCTGTTTCGCAATGATTTTATAAACAACTGATGTATCCATTTATAATCCTCCCTGTTTTGCATATAATATTTTTTACTTCATATTAATGAAAACCATTATTTATCACAATGTGTTCACAACTCAAAATATATAGCAAAATCCTCTAAATGTAAATAGATTATTTTACTTTTTCGGAAAATTTTCCCAATGTGTCATTCTGTGTGAATACTACGCACTGTTTTACGGCATTTTTGATAGCTCCGGCCTGAGAACCGCCATGAACTTTCAGAAGAAGCGCGTTAAGCCCCAAAAATGCTGCTCCGCCGATTTCCTCAGCGTCGAACAAGGATTTTACCGCTCCAAAAGGCGCCGCCATGCCTGCGATAAGATTTTTGTCTCCTGTCTTTACAAGCTCTTCCTTGATAATTGACATAAGAGCTTTGGGAAGTCCTTCGCATAATTTAAGAATCATATTTCCGACAAAACCGTCGCACACAATCACATCCGCTTTTCCGAAGGGTATATCAACCGCTTCCACGTTTCCGACGAAATTCAGTCCGGATTCTTCAAGAAGCTCGTACGTCTGCTTTGTAAGAGAGTTTCCTTTTTCCTTTTCAGCGCCGTTATTGATAAGTCCTACTCTGGGATTTTCAATACCCATAACGCTTTCAACATAAATCGCGCCCATTTCCGCGAACTGAACAAGGTATGAAGGCTTACAGTCCACATTGGCGCCGCAGTCCAGCATAAATGAATATCCGCCTGTTACAGTGGGTATTCCAGTTCCCAATACAGGTCTTGAAACGCCTTCGATTTTGCCTAAAACCATAATTCCGCCTACCAAAAGAGCTCCTGTGCTTCCCGCGGATACGAACGCGTTCGCCTTGCCTTCCTTAACAAGCTTAAGACCTACAAGAACTGATGAATCTTTTTTCTTTTTAATGCCTGATGTGGGAGACTCGTCTGTACCGATTACCTCTGTTGCGTTTGCTATTTCTATATTTTCCGAATCATATTCGTATTTTTTAAGTTCCTCTTTGATAACCTCTTCCCTGCCAACAAGGATTACCTTCGCGCCTGTTTCATTAGCGGCCAAAACTCCGCCTTTTACTGTTTCCACAGGAGCATTGTCTCCTCCCATAGCGTCCAGAGCAATTATAATCTTTTCCATTTATTTCACCGGCTTTCCTTTCAAAAAATAATTATATGCTAATATATAAATAAAGAGATAAGCCTTTTTAAAGCTTACCTCTTTTTTCATCTTTAAATTGACACATTACTCAACGTCAATAATCTGTTTTTTGTTGTAAGCACCACAAGACTTGCACACCTGATGAGCTACCATAAGCTCTCCGCATTTGCTGCATTTTACAAGAGCGGGCATTGCAATTTTCCATGACTGTGCTTTTCTTTTATTTCCTTTTGAGCTGGAAACTCTTCCTTTCGGTACTGCCATTTCTACACCTCCTATTTAACATTAAAAAGAGAACGCAAAGATTCAAACTTGGGATTAATATAGGAGTTATCGCACTCACATGTTTCAAAATTCAGATTCTTTCCGCATGTGGGACACAAACCTTTACAATTATCACTGCAGACAACCTTCATAGGTATTACAGAGACTACGCTCTCTTTCACAAGTGAATCCAAGTCTATATTATCTCTACCGTTTATTATAAAAACATTTTCTTTTTCGTCTCCCGATTTTTCCAAGAAAACCTCTTCAAAATCAAAAGCAAAATTCTTTTCAACCGGAGTAAGACATCTGTCACAAGGAAGCGTGGCATTAAAACTACCTTTGCCTTTTACGACAATACCGTTTTCCGCCATTACTGCGCTGCCCGAAACCTTAACGGAACCGTTTATTCCATTTTCCTTTAAACCATCCAAGACCTCGTCAAATTCAAAGGACATCCTCTCGCCCTTATGACCGAGAATTTGCGAAATACCAAGCAGCATAATAACAACTCCTGTTTTCCGGCTATTTTCCATACCAAAGCATTATACAATTATTTGCCGAGTTTGTCAACAATTTCTTTAGTATCCCTTGCAATAACGAGTTCTTCGTTTGTAGGGATCACAAATACCTGTACTCTGGACTGTTTTGTTGTAATTTCAACGGGTTTGCCTCTGAGGCTGTTTTTGTAGGAATCAAGCTCGATTCCGAGGTATCTTAAGTAGTCGCAGATGAGAAGTCTCATTGAAGATGAGTTTTCACCTAAGCCTGCTGTGAATACGATAGCGTCTACGCCTTTCATTGTTGCAACATATTCGCCGATTGTCTTCGCAACTCTGTAAGCGAATGTGTCAAGAGCTGTAGCTGCATGGGGATTTCCTTCGTTCTGAGCTTCTTCGATATCTCTGAAGTCGCTGGATACGCCTGAAATACCAAGCACGCCTGATTCTTTGTTGAGGATACGGTCCATATCGTCAACTGAAAGTCCTTCTTTCTTCATTAAGAAAAGAACAACAGCGGGGTCGATGCTACCGGATCTTGTTCCCATTGCGATACCGTCAAGGGGTGTGAATCCCATGGATGTATCAATGGAGATGCCGTTTCTTACTGCGCAGATTGAAGCTCCGTTGCCAAGGTGGCATGTGATGATCTTGAGCTCTTCGATGGGGATATCCATCATGTCTGCTGCTACTCTGGATACGTACATATGGCTTGTTCCGTGGAAGCCGTATTTACGGATTTTGTATTTTTCATAATATTTGTAAGGAATTGCGTAAAGGTATGCTCTTTCAGGCATTGTCTGATGGAAAGCTGTATCGAAAACAGCTACCTGAGGTACATTAGGCATGATTTCCTCACAAGCGTTGATACCGATAAGGTTTGCAGGGTTATGTAAGGGAGCAAGCTCTGAACATTTATCGATTGCATCCTTAACTTCGTCTGTAATGAGAACGGAATTTGCGAAATATTCTCCACCATGGACAATACGATGACCACAAGCGCCGATTTCGTCTACGCTTTTGATTACGCCGTATTCAGGATCAAGAAGAACTTCAAGAACTCTGCTTACCGCTACTTTATGATCAGGAAGAGGATCTGTGAAAGAAACTTTGTCTTTTCCTGTAGGTTCATGTGTAAGAGCTCCGTCGATTCCGATTCTCTCACAGAGACCTTTTGCTAATAATTCTTCTGTATCTCCGTCAATAAGCTGATATTTTAATGATGAACTTCCGCAGTTTAATACAAGTATTTTCATTTTTTAATCTCCTTTTTCAAATTTTTATTTTGCTATATTTATAATTAGTCATTAAGCTGTGCCTGTACTGCTGTGATTGCTGCAACGCCTACGATATCCTCTGCTGTACATCCTCTGGAAAGGTCGTTTACGGGTTTAGCGATACCCTGAAGGATAGGGCCGTAAGCTTCTGCTCCGCCAAGTCTCTGAACCAGTTTGTATCCGATGTTTCCTGCGTCGAGGTCAGGGAATACAAGTACATTGGCTTTGCCTGCTACTGAGCTGTCGGGAGCTTTCTGTGAACCTACGGAAGGAACGATAGCTGCGTCAAGCTGAAGCTCTCCGTCAAGTTTAAGGTCGGGAGCTGCTGCCTTAGCGATATTAACAGCCTTAACAACTTTGTCTACGTCAGCGTGTTTAGCTGAACCCATTGTGGAATGGCTGAGCATTGCAACTCTGGGCTCTGCGCCTACGAGAGACTCGAAAGATTTAGCTGAGCTTGTTGCGATTGCCGCAAGTTCTTCGGAATTGGGATTCTGGTTAAGTCCGCAGTCAGCAAATACGAATACTCCGTCTTCGCCGTACTGTTTTGCAGGGCATACAAGTACGAAGAAAGCTGATACTATATCTGAGCCGGGAGCTGTTTTAAGAATCTGAAGCGCGGGACGAAGAACGTCTGCCGTTGCATGAACAGCGCCCGAAACCATACCGTCGGCAACGCCTTCTCTAACAAGCATAACGCCGAACATTAAAGGCTCCTGAAGCATTTCGGTTGCTTCTTCGATCGTAACGCCTTTGCTCTTTCTCAGGTCAGCGAGAATTTTTGCAAAATCGCCCATTTTTTCATAGTTAGCGGGATCGATGAACTGAGCTTTGCTGAGGTCAAGACCTTCTGCGCCCTTTAAAATTTCATCTTTGTTTCCTACTAAAATAACGTCTGCGATACCCTCTGCAAGGATCATGTTTGCAGCGTCAAGTGTTCTCTTCTCGTAAGATTCGGGAAGAACGATTGTTTTCTTTACAGCTTTAGCTCTTGCTTTGATTGAATTTAAGAAATCCATAATAAACTCCTCCATCATTATTTTTTAAATTTTTTGGTATTATTTTTGTGCATTGTTGTACTATTGTAACTTATTTTAATTATAATAGAACATCGGGATTTATACAATAATTTTTAGCAAATTTTTTAATTTTTTATTCCCGGTTTACAATAATTTCATTACTCTCCCCGAATAGTCTTTTTCTATTTCACGCTTATTCGGGTCAGGACAAGCCAATCTGTAAATATCGTCAAAAACCATGTCTTTTTCAAAGAATTCACGTTCTTTTCGGCCTAAAATTTTATGTGCGTCCCTTAAATTAACTATAACAGGAAGCTTTGAATTTTCCTTCATTTCATTCAGGAGCTTTTCCGCATCTTCCCTGAAACCGAGAACCTTTATGTAAGGCACATATCCGTTCTGCCTCCAGAAAGATGCGTAATCCTTTTCAATACCCAGAAGGATATGGATGAGCATCCTCTGAATTTTTGTGCGGGTATACCTTTTTGTCTTAATGAAATCGATTTTTTCCTCAATATCCCACGGAGACGCAATTATTCTGTTTTCCAGACCTTCCGTAACGTCCTCCATACTTTCGATTCCTTCTTTCCCGAGATTTCGGATCCGGAAATTGATATATGGCTCGAAATCCTTCAGGAATATGGGGCCTTCTCCGTTTTTAATTAATCCGTTATAAAATTCGAACAAATCCTTCCCGAGAAAAGGTTCCGCGCTTTTACCCTCAGCGTATATTTTTCTGATGGCGGCAGCGGAAGGAAAGATTTCCGTTTCGTCAACGGAATTATATCCGCTTCCCTCACGCTTTATTGTAAAGGGAACTATACTGCTTTTCAGCTTTATGAGAGCTTTCAGGTATTCCGCTCCGAGAATATTGTTGGGCTCGTCAAGAATTTTTCCGTTGAATCCGGCTTCATCCAATGCTTTTTGTCTGGCGGCAGGAAATGAAAGTCCCTCTTTCAGGTGTTTTTTCAGGCTTTCCTTATATGAATCCGGTTCATTTACAAAAAAATCGGCTATGGGCTTCAGCTCCTCAATATTTCCCGATTCGCTGCCAAAGCTGATGAAATCCACGATTCCCGTATCCGAAAGGAGCTTTACTCCCGCGAACGCAAAAAACTCAGCTGTGGAAGAAGAAAACAGCGTCGGGATTTCCATTACCATATCCGCGCCATGTTTTAATGCCGCTTCCGCACGGGCATACTTGTCAAATACGGCAGGCTCTCCTCTCTGGACAAAATTTCCGCTCATGGCAACAATGACAAAGTCGGCACCGAGTCTCTCTTTTGTCTCTTTTATGTGGTATTCGTGTCCCTTATGAAAAGGATTGTACTCTGCTATGATTCCGGCAATTTTCAAAAAAACACCTCCTTCCGGATTAATTATTAATTAGATTTTATCATATTAAACCATATTTTTTAAACATATAAAGCAAAAAAATAAGACCGGATATCCGGAAATATAAAAAAACCACATAATCCATTGTATTCCCAAAGATTATATGGTTTCCAGATTTCGTTTAATCATATCGCACGTGTAACCTTGTTTGAACGCAAACATCTTGTGCAAACGTACATTGATTTTACTGTTCCGTTTTCAATTACTTTAACTTTTTTGAGATTAGGTTTCCATCTTCTGTTAGCACGTCTGCTGACCTGGCTACGGCTGATACTGATTCTATGACCTGTTCTCTGGCTTTTTTCACAAATTTCGCACTTTGCCATTACTTGCACCTCCTTATAACAGCTTGACACAATAATCGTATTGTAACAGATATTTTCTAATTTTGCAAGAAAATTATGGCTTAATTTATATTTTTTTTGTATATGCCAAATTTGGGCTAATATATTTAAAAATTTTTATTTTAATGTTATAATGGTAATAATTAGTATATTGGGGATTTATGCACAGCAGATCCCCATGTCAAATTTAATAAATATATAATGTTGCAATCTTTCAGATTCGTGCTAAAATATTATTTTAAGGAGGTTTTTTGTATGGCTATAACACTTCAGAACGAATATGGAACCATAACCGTGGAAGACGAAGTAATCGCCAAGCTGGCAGGTCTGGCGGCAATGGAATGCTACGGTATTGTTGGTATGGCGGCAAAAAACGTTAAAGAAGGCATATTCCGTCTTCTTAAAAAAGAAAGTCTCACAAAGGGTATAATGCTTAACACGGAAAACAACAAAGTAAGTCTTGATTTTCATATTATTGTTGAGTATGGGACAAATATACCCGCTATAGCCGAAAACGCTATCAGCGCGGTAAGATATAAATTAGAAGAAAGTCTTAACATTGAAGCTGAGGAGATCAATGTCTTCGTAGAAGGAATCAGAATCGATGTTTAATTTTGGGAGGAAGTAAAGGTGGCACAAAATAAAATAGACACTCTGACTCTGAAAAAGATGTTTATTGCCGGAGCTAACAAACTGCTGGAAAACAAACAGCTTATAGATTCACTAAACGTATTCCCCGTACCTGACGGGGACACAGGCACAAATATGTCTTTAACCATCACTTCCGCGGCAAGAGAAGTTATTAAAAACAAAACCGCGAAAGTTGACGATTTAATGAACTCTGCGGCAAGCGGATCATTAAGGGGCGCAAGAGGAAACTCTGGAGTTATCCTCTCCCAGCTAATAAGAGGTTTTTCAAAAGGATTGGACAGCACAGGGGAAGCAGACGTAAAAGCACTGGCCATAGCATCCAAAAACGCTGTAAAAACAGCGTATAAAGCCGTTATGAAACCCAAAGAGGGAACTATACTTACAGTAGCGAGAGTTTGCGCGGAATGTTCCGTTCATCTCGCAAAGGACCCTAAATACAGCGAAGACATAGAAGCTTATTTAAAGGAAATCATAACCGAAGGACACAAAATACTGGCGCAGACAAAGGAAATGCTTCCCGTACTTAAACAGGCGGATGTTGTGGACGCAGGCGGAATGGGACTTATGTTCATTCTGGAAGGCGCTCTTCACGGACTTACATCCAATGAGGATATTGCCTTCAGCGAAGACGCTGACGTATCACCAGCGCCGGCACCTGTACCCGAGCAGAATTTTTCCGCTTTATCATCTGTTGAAACAGCGGACATCAAATTCGGATACTGCACAGAATTTTTCATAAATCTTGAAAAGGGAAACGACAGACTTGTTCCCGAATTCAAAACATTCCTCAACACGCTGGGTGATTCAATCGTAGTTGTAAACGATGAAACCTTCGTTAAGGTTCACGTTCACACAAACCATCCCGGACGCGTACTGGAAAGAGCCTTGGAAATGGGTACTTTAACGGGAATGAAAATCGATAATATGCGCGAACAGCATACAAATAAAATAGATTTCGGAGCAGAAGGAGCCGCGGCTAAAGCTGACGCCACACCCGCGCCTCAGAATTCCGAACCTAAGGAAACCGCATTCATTTCTGTCCTTACAGGCAGCGGCCTTGCTGAAGTATTTACAAATCTGGGAGCTGACAAGCTCATCGAAGGCGGACAGACAATGAATCCCAGCACAGAGGATATTCTGAACGCTATTCAGGAAGTAAACGCCAAAAACGTTATCGTGCTTCCCAACAACAGCAACATTATCCTGGCGGCTCAGCAGGCGGCAAACCTTACAGAGGACAAAAATGTATTCGTTGTTCCCACAAAGACCATACCGGAAGGAATCGGCGCTTTACTCAACTATTCCGCCGATGACGACATAGAATCAAATATCGAAAACATAACGGAAGCTATTTCTTCCATCAAAACCGGTCTTGTTACCTATGCCATAAGGGATACTGTTTTCGGCGACAAGGAAATCAAATCCGGAAATATTCTCTGCATGCTTGACGGAGAGATCGTTATTGTTGACGAAAGCGTCGAGGAAGGAACCAAAAAGCTTCTTGATATGGCAATAACAGACGACAACGATATAGTAAGCATTTACTACGGCGAGGATGTTAATGAAGAGGACGCTCAGAAGATTCTCGAATATGCCGAAGAAAATTTCGAAGATTGCGAATTTGAGCTTCTTTCCGGCAAACAGCCTTTGTATTACTATATAATTTCCATTGAATAACAAACCATGACGTTTGAAACTTAGCACATGGCCCAAAAAAAGCTGTGTGCTTATTTTTTAGATATACCAGGAGCAAATTATGGATATTCCCATCAGCCGGCTTAAAGGCATAGGAAAAAAAAGAAGCGATGAATTTAAAAAACTGAATATAAACCTTGTTTCAGATCTTGCGGAGTTTTATCCCAGAACATACGAGGACAGAACGGTTTCCAAAACCATATCGCAGTTTGAAGACGATCATACCTATACGTTCCCGGCTTACATTGCTTCGGAACCAAAGCTTTCACACGTAAACGGAAAGGCTCTTGTAAACGCAAGAATAAATGACGGAACAGGGTCTGTGTATGTTACCTGGTTCAATCAGCAATATCTGAAAAACTCTCTGCACAAGGGAGACGGATTTCTGTTTACGGGAAAGGTTCAGAAAAGAGGAAGCAGGATTTCTATGGCATCTCCGGAAAGAGAACCTCTTCCGCCGGAGGACGAGCTTTATGAACCCAAAATCCTGCCGATCTAC
The DNA here is from genome assembly GCA_017534115.1 of Bacillota bacterium. Taxonomy (GTDB): domain Bacteria; phylum Bacillota; class Clostridia; order Lachnospirales; family Anaerotignaceae; genus RGIG5631. The sequence goes on from JAFWDD010000085.1 coordinate 17,355, forward strand.
CATTTATCCGGAAGCCTTACCCAAAGGATAATGCGGACCGCGGTAAAAACCGTATTAGACAATAAACTCTGCACATTCACGGAATTCATTCCGTCTGCCGTAAGGAAAAAATATAATCTCTGCGAAAAAAACTTCGCTGTTCAGAACATACATTTTCCGGACAACGAAAACTCTCTGGGAACATCCAGATACAGGCTGATTTTCGAGGAATTTTTCCTTATACAAGTACTTCTGACAATGATAAGGCTTTTAAGCGGAAAGGCAAATTCCGGAATCGTTTTTGAGGACACGGAAACAGAAGATTTTGTATCTTCCCTGCCCTTTTCGCTTACGAATTCCCAAGCAAAAACCGTTGAGGACATCAAAGGCGATTTTTCTTCCGGCAAGCTGACAAACAGGCTGATCCAGGGAGATGTGGGAAGCGGCAAAACCGTAATCGCTCAGATCGCCGCGTATATGGCATATAAAAACGGGTATCAGACAGCTTTAATGGCGCCTACGGAAATACTGGCTCAGCAGCATTTCGAAAGCTTTACGGAAATATTTAATCCTCTTGGAATTTCCTGCATACTGCTGACAGGCTCATCAACGACAAAGGAAAAAGAACTGATTTATCAGAAAATCGCCTCCGGCGAAGCTGATATAATAATCGGGACACACGCCATAATTCAGGAAAAAACCGTTTTTTCAAATCTTGGGCTTGTAATTTCGGACGAGCAGCACCGATTCGGAGTTAAACAGAGAAAAAGCCTATCCCAGAAAGGTAAAAACGTACACACTCTTATTATGACGGCCACACCGATTCCACGCACACTGGCTCTTATGATTTACGGGGATATGGATATATCCTCTATGACGGATATGCCTCCTGGCAGAAAGACCGTTAAGACATACTGCGTGAATTCCACATACAGAAAAAGATTTTTTGAGTTTATAAGGAAAAATGCCGCATCCGGCGGACAGACCTATATCATATGCCCTCTTATAGAGGATTCCGAAAACTCCAACCTGCAGTCGGTGAACGCGTATATCGAAACGGCAAAAAAGGCACTTTCGCCTTACAATGTCGAAGCCGTTCACGGAAAAATGACCGCTTCGGAAAAGAACCGGATTATGGAAGATTTCGCTTTGGGAAAAATCGATGTTCTTGTATCCACAACCGTTATCGAGGTAGGAATAAATGTTCCAAACGCAACAATCATGGTTATAGAAAACGCAGAGAAATTCGGGCTTTCCCAGCTTCACCAGCTGAGAGGACGAGTGGGAAGAGGCGAAAAGGATTCATACTGCATTCTTGTTACGGACTCGCAATCGGAAATATCCGGCAAACGAATGGAAATAATGAAAAAATCCTCGGACGGATTTGAAATCGCCGAAAAGGACCTGTCTTTGAGAGGACCCGGAGATTTCTTCGGTACATCTCAGCACGGCCTTCCCAAATTCAAACTGGCGGACATATACAGAGACATTGAGATATTAAAACTGGCAAAAACAGCCGCTGAGGAAATACTGAAAAAGGATTTTTATTTGAAAAATGAAGAAAATTTAAATCTTTTGGACAAAATCGAAAAAATTCATGACACTTTAAGGTTAGATATTTAAAAAATATTGAATTTTATAAATTTTTTTGTTATACTCTATTTACATTTTCTAAGTGAATAGTGTAAAATATTATAAATGTTTAGGAGAAATTATGAGAGTTATTTCAGGAAGTGCCAGAGGCTTAAAGCTTTTATCTCCCGAGGGGCTTCATACAAGGCCCACTACGGACAGGATAAAGGAAACTCTTTTTAATATTATGCAGCCGGATATTTATTTATCGGATTTTCTGGATCTGTTCTCCGGCTCAGGCGCTATCGGAATTGAGGCTCTTTCAAGGGGCGCGGAATTCTGTGTTTTCGTGGATAACGCCCTTTCATCAACTAAAATAATCACAAGAAATATTGAGGCAGCCCATGTTGCGGACAGGAGCCGTATAATCAAAAGCGATGTTTTCGCCGCCATATCCGATTTGGGAAAGGCAGGAGAAGCATTTGATATAATATTTATGGATCCTCCATACGCGGAAGGATTTAATGAACCTGTTCTGAAAAAAATAGTTGAATCGGAAATTCTTAAACCGGACGGATATATTGTTCTGGAAAGAAGCTCCGATGTGAAACTTTCCCCTATAAACGGGCTGGAAATATTCAGAGAAAAGATTTTTAAAAACACAACTTTGACTTTTCTCAAACTCGGAGGAATCAGGAAAAATGATTAAAGCAATTTACCCCGGAAGCTTTGACCCCGTTACAAACGGGCATCTTGATATAATAAAACGCGCTTCCAAGTTTGTTGATGTGCTTGTAGTCGGCATTTTGGACAACCCCAACAAACATTGTCTTTTTACTTCTGAAGAAAGAAAAGAACTTATTAAAATAGTTACAAAAGACATACCTAATGTGGAAGTTGAGTCCTTTTACGGACTCCTTACGGATTTCGCAAAGGAGATAAACGCAAGTCTCATCATAAGAGGTATCAGAGACACAAATGATTTTGCTGTTGAGTTTCAAAGATCTATTACAAATAAACAGCTTAACTCAGATATAGAAACCGTTTGTCTTATCGCTGACGAAAAGAACCTTATCTTAAGCTCTACGGCTGTCAAAGAGGTTGCTATATTCGGCGGAGATATAGACTGGATGGTACCCAAAGAAATTACCGGATATGTAAAAGAAAAATATAATAAATAATTAGTAAAGCGAGGGATATAAATGGATAGTGTTTTAAAGTTACTTGACGAATTGGAGGAAATTATTGATGAAAGCCGTTCTGTCCCTTTCTCAAGCGGTAAGATTTCCGTAAACAAAGACGATATTCTGGAGATTATCACAGATATCAGAAACAAACTCCCCAATGAAATCAAACAGTCAAAATGGATTCTTGAGGAAAGAAACAAAATCCTCGCAGATTCCGAAAGAGAAGCTGAAGATATTATCAAAAAAGCCGAAGAGCATATGAACCAGCTCATCGACGAGCATGAAGTAACCAAGAAAGCTTACGAAAATGCTGATGAAATCGTTGCAAAGAGCAGACAAGATTCAAAGACAATGAGAATCAGAGCTGTTGAGTATACAGACAGAATACTTATGGATACACAAGACCGTCTCAAAGAGCTTCAGCATTCTGTTGCAGAACAGCAGAATATCTTAAACGAATTCATTAATCAGAGTCTGGATATACTTTATGAAAACAGACAGCAATTAAAATCGATGAACGAACAAAAGTAAAAATATTTAACGCTGTATCTATAAATCGGTACAGCGTTTTTTAAAATATTTAATATTTAATAGATAGGATGATGACATTTGAATCTTAACGAAGAAGCTTTACAGAAACATTTCAAATGGAAAGGAAAAATAGAAACAAAGGTCCGCGCTCCCCTTACAGGCGCTCATGACCTTTCTTTAGCTTATACGCCCGGCGTCGCGGAAGCATGTCTGGCAATCCAGAAAGACCCTGCTCTCTCATATCAGCTCACCCGACGCTGGAACACCGTAGCGGTTATTACTGACGGTACGGCTGTTTTAGGACTGGGAGACATAGGTCCCGAAGCGGGAATGCCCGTTATGGAAGGAAAATGCGCTCTCTTCAAACATTTTGGAAATATTGACGCATTTCCTTTATGTATAGGCTCCCATTCAGTTGACGAAATCGTAAGCACAATTCATCTTATTTCGGGAAGCTTCGGCGGAATAAACTTAGAGGATATATCCGCGCCCAGATGCTTTGAAATAGAGGAAAAGCTGAAAGAAAAGTGTGATATTCCCGTGTTCCATGACGACCAGCACGGAACCGCTGTTGTTACCCTTGCGGGACTTACAAACGCCCTTAAACTCACCGGAAAAAGGTTTGAGGATATCAGAATCGCAATGTCCGGCGCAGGAGCCGCAGGAGACGCAATCGCCAGACTTCTTCTCAAAGCAGGAGCAAAGGACATTACCCTTTGCAACTCCAAAGGCGCTGTAAACCGGGACACTGTTTACGAAAAATCCGGTCTGGAAAAGCTGAAACTGATTACAAACCCCAGAAATATTAAGGGTTCTCTCAGTGATGTAGTAGCCGGAGCCGATGTTTTCATAGGCGTATCCGCTCCCGGAGTCCTTACAGGCGAAATGGTAAAAACCATGGCCAAAGACCCTATAATCTTTGCTATGGCAAATCCTGTTCCGGAAATCATGCCCGATGAGGCTTTCGCCGCAGGAGCCAAAATCGTATGCACAGGCAGAAGCGATTTTCCCAACCAGATCAACAATGTTCTGGCCTTTCCCGGTATATTCAGAGGAGCTCTGGATGTTCGGGCATCTGACATAAATGAAGAAATGAAGCTTGCCGCCGCAAACGCGCTGGCGCAGATAATTTCCGAGGACAAGCTTGCTCCCGACCACGTAATACCTTCAATATTTGAGGAAAATGTGTGCGGAAAAATCGCTGCCGCAGTTGCGGATGCCGCTGTAAAATCAAGCATAGCGAGGATATAAAACATATATTAAATTCAGGAGAGTGATTAATTCCCATGACGGATATAAATCCACTGCTAATTATCATAATTATCGTTCTTATAATTTTTTCGGCTTTCTTTTCGGCTTCGGAGACGGCTCTTACCTCTCTGAATAAGATAAAAATCCGAAGCATGATAGACAACAATGTGAAAGGCGCCGAAAGAGTCCATAAAATTACGGAGGATATGCCAAGGCTTCTGTCCTCCATACTTATCGGAAACAATATTGTAAACATACTGGCATCATCAATCATGACATCTGTGGCGATTTTACTCTTTCCCAACAAAGGCGTTGCCGTTGCCACAATTATTATGACCATCGTGGTACTCATATTCGGAGAAATAACCCCAAAAACCTTTGCGGCAAAAAACCCCGAAAAGGTAGCGATCAGGTTTTCCGGTCCTATTTCCGGGATTATGGTGATTCTGACACCCATTGTGGCAATTTTGAACGCAATTACTTCATTTGTGCTTAAATTCGCCAAAAGCAATGACGAAGAAGACCATCTCATAACAGAGGATGAGCTCAAAACAATGGTAAACGTAGGGCACGAGGAAGGAATCCTTGAAATCGACGAGCGGGAAATGATAAACAATGTGTTCGATTTCGGAGACACAAAGGCAAAAGATGTTATGACTCCAAGAACAGATATGGTTGCCGTAGATGTAGACGCTTCATATGATGAGATCTCCAGAATATTCCAGGAGGAAGGATTTCTTATACTTCCGGTTTACGAGGAAAATGTTGACAATATAGTAGGCGTTATATACCTTAAGGACATCGCGTTCGCTTCTAAGGAAAGCTTTGACATAATAAAACATATACACGAGCCCCTTTATACTTATGAGACAAAGCCGGTTCTTGATCTGCTGTCAGAGATGAAACGGGAAACGGTAAAATTTGCCGTTGTTGTGGATGAATACGGAGGAACAAGCGGAATCGTTACACTCACCGACCTTATTGAAGAGCTTGTAGGCGACTTTGCCGACGATGAGGATGACAGCGACATCCAGCTTATTAAAGATGACGAGTATATTATTGACGGCACAGCAAAATTAGATGACGTAAATGAGATGATAGGAACAGATATCCAAAGCGATACTGTGGAGACCATCGCCGGATATATAATAAGTCTTGTGGGCCGCTTTCCTGCCGAGGGCGAAGTCATTACCCATGATAATATAATATTCCGGATCCTTGAAGTAGATAAAAAACGGGTCCTGAAAATCAAACTTGAAATACCAAGATAAGTTAAACTGAATAAATTCGGCACGGTTTCGCACCGTGCCTTTTGTATTTGCATTTTTGGGTATGAAAAAACCGGCCATTTAAGACCGGTTGATTTTTTTTACAGTATGTCAAAGTTTACTTCCTTTTTAACAGGTTCATCTGACGCAATATTTTCGCCGTGCACTACCTTTATAAGATCCTCGTAGTATTCTCTCCAGCTTTCGGGGAATCCGCCGTTTTCCTCGCTCCATATAAATTCAGGTCCGCCAACCACATCCATGGTAAGTCCGAATCTTCCCTGCTCGCCGTCAATAACAACAAACTGGCCGTTTTTGTCTATCTGGCAGCATTTTTTATAATCGGGACCGCAGAGAACAGACGCGCATCTGTTTTCAATAGTTCTCGCTTCTATAACGTCATCAATAACTCCGTCATATTCACCGAAATCGCTGTCCCATTTATTAATGAGGAGATATCTCTTGTTTTCTATATCCTTTAACGCAGGATTATAGAAAGCGTCCAGAGTAATAACAGGATTCATGATTTCTTCGTTTTTAACAAGAATCATAACAAGATTGATATTGTTTAAATCCTTAATAAATATATTGTCAGCAACTTTATTGGCGGATTTGAGAAGCTCTTCAACTGTCTCGCAGTCCAGAACAAAATCGGGATTCTCCGCAAGAACTTCATCCTTTTCACAGATTGAAACGTTTTCGGAATTATAGTTTTCCGTATCGTAAACAAAAACATTGCCCGCTATTTTGCCATTATCGTATATGGGAGTTCCTTCCATAAGAGAACCGTCGGGAGCAAATCCGAATACAAACGCTCCGCTCTTTTCTCCGTCAGCGGGAGTTAATCCGAATACAAAGCTTTTTGTCTCTGCCGCTCTTACCTTATTTAATGTAAAACTCTCGTTATAATCAGCATCGGCATCAAGTACATTTATGAAGATTTCCGCACCGTTGTTGTTACAGATCGTGCTTAATGCAGAATATTTGGCGTCATCGCCGTCCATCATGCAAATAAGTTTGTCTGTAATAGGGAAAGGCTTAAAGAAAGCTTCTGCCCATTCTCTGTAATCGTCCATCTCGAAAGGCGAAAATCCTTCATGGAAATGCTTTATGTAAAGCTTGAATCCCATTCCTTCATCGGAATCTTCATCAGCTCCGTCTGAAAACATATTAAAAGATATTCCGAACATATCGTTTCCGCTGTATACAATAGCGCTTCCAGCTTTCTTACACAACGCATCGCAGAATCCGGCAATTATATAACCGGAATCATAATCTAATACGTCAAAATTACTTGCCATTTTAGAAAAATCTGTATAACATTCCTCAGGGAAAACCAAAAGATCCAATTTACTTTCCGCAATTTTCTTCATTTCTTTTTCAAATTCTTTTTTGTTGCATTTCTCCGGAGATTTATCCTGAACAAACAAACCTATTTTCATTATCTTTTCCTCCAACTCAAAAGCCTGAACTTAAAAATATTTTTTATAAATATTAATTGTTCTAATATTCGAACATGCATTCTTTAGCATTATAGCATAAAAAACCAAATTCATCCACAAAAGTTTTTATTCAAAAACAAGGCAGCAGCGTCAAATTATGATTTTTTGCACATTAAAATATGCAAAAATCTTTTTATATGTAGCTTTTATAATAAAAAAAACCTGCGCTGTTCCCCGCAGATGCACAAGTTTAACATATAAAACATAAGACCGCAGAGAAATTTTTATATATTTAAAGTTTATATTTTGCGCACCGACGCTGCTTAACCTGCTTTAAACGCTTTAATTTTCCGCGGTCTTAAGTACGGCTTCTGTCCTTGACTCATGTTTTTTTGCCGCAGGATTATTATTTCCGTCATGCTGTTTTGTATTCATAGAAAATACTTGCTTTTATTCCTGAATCTCTGAATTTTATTTTTATCCGAAATCGGAAATACTATGAACAAATAAAACTGGAAGGAACAGAAAAAATGTCATCATTCATTGTTAAAAAAAGTCCGCCTCTCAGCGGTTCCATAAAAATAAACGGCTCCAAAAACTCCGCTCTGCCAATTATCGCCTCTTCAATTCTCACTGACGAGGAATGTATTCTGGAAAATGTTCCGCCTCTTTCGGACGTGAAAATTATGCTGAAAATTCTGGAAGATATTGGGAAAACCGTTAAATTTGACGAAGAAAAACACATTGTTAAAATATCCGGAGAAATCCTGCCGGATTATGAAATCGATGCGGAAAAATCCTCTAAAATCCGAGCTTCGTTCATGTTTGCAGGCCCGATTTTGGCAAGAACAGGAAACGCGCGTATCCCTTTCCCCGGAGGATGCTCCATAGGATTGAGGCCGGTAGACCTTCATCTGAAAGGATTTTCCCTTATGGGCGCGGAAATTTCAACCGGCCACGGAATGACAGTAATAAAATCCAGCGGACTTTCGGGCAGTTTCATATATCTGGACTTTCCCAGTGTAGGGGCTACGGAAAACATAATTATGGCGGCGGCCCTTGCCAAAGGAACAACAGTCATTGAAAATGCCGCGGAAGAACCGGAAATCAGCGATTTATGCGCTTTTATAAACAAAATGGGCGGATGTGTTAAAGGATCCGGTACAAAGAATATCGTTATAAAAGGAGTTAAAAAGCTTCACGGCGCATCCCATTCCATAATCCCCGACAGAATCGAGGCAGGAACATTTATGGCGGCAGCCGCGGTGACAGGAGGAAAAATTACACTGGAAAATATTGTGCCTCAGCACCTTCAGCCCATTGTATTCAAGCTCCGTGAAGCCGGAATGAATATAGAAGGCTTCAAAAACAAAATGACCGCTGAAGCGTCGGAGGAAATATTCCCCTTCAATCTGAAAACAATGCCTTTTCCCGGATTTCCAACAGATATGCAGTCCATGATGATGTCCCTCATGTCCGTGGCAAAAGGTACCAGCATTATAACGGAGACTATTTTCGAAAACAGATTCATGAATGCGTTGGAGCTTAAAAAAATGGGCGCAGACATCAGAATCGAAAGCAGATGCGCAATTATAAACGGTGTGAAAAACCTTACGGGTACGTCTGTTAAAGCCTGCGACCTGCGGTCCGGAGCCGCTCTGATTGTGTCCGCTCTGGCGGCGGAAGGCGAAACTGAAATTACCGATATATACCATATCGAAAGAGGTTACTTTGAAATTGATAAAAGACTTGGGTCTCTTGGCGCGTTGATCAAAAAGATACCCTAATCGGTCATTTTATACAACGGTTATTTCCGCAGAGATTAATTTAGTAAAAAAACAGCCTCGGAAATTCATAAATATTCATAGGTTTTGAGAATTGAACTTGCCGTTTTTTTCATGTATAATGATTTTTAACATATTTCCACATTTTGACAGTTTCGAAAGGATGAAATCTTATGCAGCTTCTCAAAGATAGAATTTTAAAAGACGGCATTGTTAAAGACGGAGACGTACTGAAAGTGGACAGCTTCCTTAATCATCAGATCGACGTCAGACTTCTGCGCCAGATCGGAAAGGAATTCAGACGGCTCTTCGCAGACTGCGAGATAAATAAAATCCTTACAATCGAATCCTCCGGCATAGGAATCGCCTGCATCGCGGCAGAGGAATTCGACAATATTCCCGTGGTTTTCGCAAAGAAAAACCAGACGAAAAATATTGCCCATGACGTACACAGAGGCAAAGTTGAATCCTTCACTCACGGAAAGACATACGATGTTATCGTGTCCAAAGACTTTCTTGGAAAAGGCGACAAGGTGCTTATAATCGACGACTTTCTGGCTAAGGGAAACGCGCTGGTATGTCTTTCGGAAATGGTGAAAAACTCAGGCGCGGAACTTGTGGGAGCGGGAATTGTTATTGAAAAAGGCTATCAGGAAGGCGGAAAAATCATCAGAGACCTGGGAATCCGGTTAGAATCTCTGGCTATAATTGATTCAATGAACGAAAATGAAATCATTTTCAGATAAAAACATCTTTATAAACGCAAAACCGGCTTATGGCGATTCTTGCCATAAACCGGTCGTTTTTTTTATTCTTCAATTTCATTTCCTTTTAAATAGGCTTTAAGCTTTTCGCCGTTTGCCACAGCATCCTCATAACCCATCTCATACATAGCCCTCAGCTTATGCCAGTCCTTTTCCATAAGAGCAATATCCATTTCCCTGGCAGGACGAAAAACGAACAATCTTCCCTCTTCCTCTTCCTTGTCTATAAAATCCATCTCTGCATTGTATGTGTTATGAATATTTTTGAATGTTTTCACAAAGTTAGGGTATGTTATATATCTTAATCTCGGCAGAGGACCATAATTATATTTTTTCTTTCTGAGGCCTTTAACCTTTGTGAGAACCACCACATTCTTCTCATACCCGTCCTCCATGGATTTTTTTACGGGAATTGGATCGGCGCATCCGCCGTCCAGATAATACTGTCCGTTAACTTTTACATTCCTTGAAATAAGAGGAACGGAACTGGACGCTCTCACATAAACCATTTCAGTCCTCAGATCCTTTACCGTAAAATACTCGGCTTTGCCCGTTTTCAGGTTTGTGGCCACAGCGATGAATTTCATCCTGGATCTGTCCAGCGTATCGTAATCCAGCCTGTAAAGCTCATTGGGTATCCTGTTATAAAGCATATCCACTCCAAAATAATTGCCCGTAGTAAAGAAAGAATACCAGCTGCCGTATTCCTTGTACTTCCAGTAATCTGCAAAAACAGAAAAACCTCTGTCACGCATATGAGCAAGGTAGCTGCAGAGGTGGCATGCTCCGGCAGAAACACCGTAACAGGTTTCAAACTCTATATTTTCATCTATAAGATAATCTATTATTCCGGCAGTATATACACCCTTCATCCCGCCACCTTCCAATACAAGTCCGGCTTTGTAAAGCATAAAAATTCAACTTCTTTCCGATATATTAAACTTATTTGAATTTATTCTACCACAAAATTGTTTACAAAAAATTAAGCGATAATAAAATTTCTACCACCGCTTAACATAAATTTCATTTGTTTTTAAATACATTCACATAAGATTTTCAGGATTCAGAGGGAAAAGCTCCGGTATTACGAACCTTCCGTCTTTTCTTATTAAAACATCGTCAAAATATATTTCGCCGCCGCCGTATTCGGGAGTCTGAATGCATACAAGATCCCAGTGGATGGCGGATTCATTGCCGTTGAAAGCGTCTTCATAGCAGGCTCCCGGAGTAAAATGGAAGCTGCCCTTTATTTTCTCGTCGAAAAGGATATTGTTCATAGGCGTATCAATGTAAGGGTTCACCCCAAGAGCAAACTCGCCCACATATCTGGCTCCCTCATCTATATCAAAAATCCTGTTGATCCTTTCGGTATCGTTGGACTCGGCTTTGATGATTTTGCCATTCTCGAATGTAAGCTTAACATTTTCAAATGTGAAATTATTGTACTCTGAAGGAGTATTGTAGGAAATGACTCCGTTTATGGAATCCCTTACTGGAGCAGTGTAAACCTCTCCATCGGGAATATTGCAGTCTCCCGCGCATTTTATTGCGGGAATGTCCTTTATGGAAAATCTGAGATCTGTGCCGTTTCCCACTATATGGACCTTGTCGGTCTTATTCATAAGCTCCACAAGATTGTCCATAGCGTCGGACATTTTTCCGTAGTCCAGGGTGCATACATTATAATAATAATCCTCGAAAGCCTCAAGGCTCTTGCCTGCTTCCTGAGCCATTGCCTCGTTGGGGAAGCGCAGAATAACCCATTTTGTTTTTGCCACACGGATATCATGATGTACGGGCTTGAAATATAGATTCATCTGCATTGCGGTTTTATCTTCGGGAACATCGGAAAGCTCCCTTAAATTGTCGTCGCATCGTATCCCTATATATGCCTGCATCCCTTCCATTCTCTCTGCGTCTATTTTTGCCTGGAATTTTATCTGCTCTTCGGACATATGCATAAGAAGCTCCCGTTCAACGGAAGTTTCCTTAAGCTCAACATAAGGAAAGCCTCCCGCTGCATATACTTCTTTAATTATCGCCTTCACCAAAGGAAGAGGTTTTGTTCCCGTACAGCTGATGAGAATCTTTTCGTCTTCCTGTACCCTGCAGGAATAATTAACCAGATTTTTCGCTAATTTTTTGATTCTTTCGTCCATTTGCGTTCTCCTTTTCAAATAAAATGATTCGAAATCATTTAAAATAATATTAAAATTTATTAATATTTTATTAATTTTAAAAAAACACTTGATTTTCTTCGTAACATTTTGTAATATAAATATACAAGATAATTTAAATTTGAATTAATGAATAGTCGTAACAATTAATATTTTTGTTATCGAACTAAAACACATACTGTCTATCCTCAATTCGGGGCGGTTCATATTTACGTGGCTGCTCCCTTCTTTTTTGCCTTTTTTGCATGAAATTCAGCCTTTTTATGCTCCGGCTCCGCCTTTGGGTATTCCGCCGGAGGTTATCCCGAGATTCTTCCTGATAACCATAAGCTCTGCTATCTGTTCATCGGAAAGCTCCCGTCTTTTGCCTATTATATTTGTATACAGCATGATTGTTGCATAATATTCCACACTTTCCAGCCGGAAATATGCGTTCATTACGTCCTTTCCCCATGTTACAACTCCATGATTGGCAAGAAGCACTCCGTTGTGAGTTTTACAGAAAGGCACTACGGATTCCGCCAGCTCAACGCTTCCGGGAGGAGCGTATTTCGCAACGGGAACAGTTCCCATCTGGACAATAAACTCCTGAAGCACAGGACTTTCCAGCGGCTCTCCCGCAACAGCAAACGCTGTGGATACAGGCGGATGTGCGTGAGTCACCGCAATGGCCTCCGGATTTTCTCTGTAAATGGCAAGGTGCATTTTCATTTCCGATGAAGGCTTCAGATTTCCTTCCAGAACATTTCCGTTTATATCCATTTTAACAAGCATATCTTCAGTCATAAAACCTTTCGAAACGCCAGTAGGCGTTGCCCAGAGCTCTGTTGCCGAGACCTTGCAGCTGATATTTCCGTCGTTGGATGCCACAAGTCCTCTGGCGTACATTCTTCTGCCTGCTTCAAGTATAGCTTCTTTGGCTTCTTTATCGGCAGGATATTTTATACTATTCTCACTCATTTTATTCAAAATCCCCTTTTTATGTTATTTCCGGTTCTTGATTTCTTCCGTAAGAGCGTTTACCCTGGCATAAATATCATTGGCTTTTTCTCCCACGAAAAACTCTCCGTTTTCATAGAGAATCTTTCCGGCTATCATAGTCATCTTGACATTTTCCTTGGAACCGCTGTACACAATGTTTTTCGTTATATTGTTTATTGGCTGCATATTGGGACGGTTCAGGTCAATAACTATAAGGTCGGCCTGCTTTCCAACTGCTATGCAGTCACAGTCATCCAGTCCCATCGCCTTTGCTCCCGTAAACGCCGCCATTTCCAAAACCTCTTCCGCGGGACATGCCGCCGCGTCATTATTTGCCAGCTTCTGGAGTACTGTCACAAGGTACATTTCTCTGAACATATCCAAAGCATTGTTGCTGGCAGGTCCATCCGTTCCTATGGCAACATTTATGCCCATTTCAATCATTTTATCAATAGGCGCGATTCCGCTTGCAAGCTTTGAGTTTGACCCGGGATTAGTCACAGCATAAACATTTTTATCTCTGAAGATTTCCAGATCCTTCTTTGTCATGTAAACATTGTGGAAGCCTCCGCCGCCGTATTCGAACATTCCGATAGAATCAAAAAGCTCCGTAGGGGTTTTGCCGTAACGTTCGATACATCCTTCAACCTCGGATCTTGTTTCGGAATTGTGGGTATATACTCCTGCTTTAAGGCTTTGGGAAAGCTCGGCGATTGCCTTCAGATTTTCCAGATTTGTGGTGTATTCCGCATGAAATCCCAGTTTATATGATATAAGAGGATGGTAATTGTTAAATTTATTATAGTATGCCTCAAGACGAGGTACGGATTCCTTGAAATCGTTTACCGCTCCGCAGAGAACTGTTCTGAATCCCATTTCAATATTTGCCTGCGCGTATGCTTCCGGTTCATAATACATATCGAAAGATGCCGTAATTCCGCTGGTAAGATATTCCAGTATAGCTAATTTTGTGAATTCATATACACAGTTTGCGTCAAGCTTTGCTTCCATAGGGAATATCTTCTCAAAAAGCCATTTATCCAGAGGAACATCATCCGCATAGGAACGCAGAAATGTCATCGGGGAATGAGTATGGGCGTTTTTGAATCCGGGCATTACGAGATTTCCGTTTAGGTCGATTTCACGCTCGAATTGCCCGTCATACTCCTTCGGCGGACCTACGTACGCGATTTTGCCGCCGTCAACCCAGACTTCATCCGAAGAAATGTGGGTTCCGCAGTCCATGGACATAAGTTTTCCATTATAAAAACGAATCATTTTTCTGTCTCCTTAAATAATGTCGCAAGATTTTCCTTATAAGGGCTTCGGCAGATTCCTTTTTCCGTCACTATGGCCGTTACAAGCTCGTTATCCGTTACGTCAAATGCGGGATTATAGCATTTTACCTCCGGAAGAGCCATAGGTTCAACATAAAATTTCTCTTTTATCTCTTCAGGCGCTCGTTGTTCGATTTTTATATCTGCGCCGGTCTCGCAGTTGAAATCTATTGTGGATGACGGACAGAATACATAAAACGGTATTCCGTAATGCTTTGCCAGTATGGCTACACCGCTTGTACCTATTTTGTTTGCAACATCGCCGTTTGCCGCAACTCTGTCGCAGCCTACGAAGCAGGCATTTATTTTGCCTTCCTTCATGACTATGCTTGCCATATTGTCGCAGATAAGAGTACAGTCTATTCCCGCTTTCTGAAGCTCGTAAGTCGTAAGACGAGCTCCCTGAAGGAGAGGTCTTGTCTCGTCGCAGAATGCTTTCAGCTCGATTCCCCTTTCTTTCGCGAGGAAAAGAGTTCCCAGACCAGTCCCGTATCTGGATGTGGCAAGAGGTCCTGCGTTGCAATGGGTAAGTATTCCGTCCCCTTCTTTTACCAGTGTAAGACCGTATTCCGAAATGGCTTTGCACATGGCAATGTCCTCTTCATGGATTTTTTTTGACTCCTCAAACATCAACTGAAGTATAACGTCAATCCCGTTATCTCTATTTTCGAAAACGATTTTATCCATTCTTTCAAGGGCGTGACTTAAGTTTACGGCTGTGGGTCTGGATGAATTTATGTATTCCTTAAGCTTGCTGAACTCAGAATAAAAATCATCAAAATTATCGGCCTTTATGTTTTTCGCCAGCACATACATTCCGTAGCCGGCGAAAATTCCGATTGCGGGAGCGCCTCTTACCTTAAGATGAAATATGGCGTCATAAATATCCTTTGCCGTCCTCAAATCAAGGTATTCCGTCCTGTTGGGAAGCTTGGTCTGATCAATAATAATCACAGAATTCCCGTCTTCCGAAAGCTTTACATTATCTATATGCGTAACACTTTTCAAACTCATTTTATTACCTCTTTATTTTAAAGTTTTGCCTATATTTATTATTGATTTCTTAACAAGCTCCCTGAAAAGAGGAGCGACTCTGTCAGCAGTTTCCTGAACCTCCGCATGGGTCAGAGGATTGGGACTTATACCTGCCGCAAGGTTAGAAATACACGAAATTCCAACCACTTTCATTCCGGCATGATTTGCCGCAACAACCTCGCAGGCTGTGGACATTCCCACCGCATCAGCTCCCATAATGCCGAGCATTTTAATCTCCGCGGGAGTCTCAAAGCTGGGTCCGGAAAGCTGAACATAAACGCCTTCCTGGATCTTTATGTTAAGTTCCGCCGCTGTTTTCTTAACGATATCCCTTAATTCCTCATCGTATCCATGGGACATATCGGGGAATCTTGTGCCTAATTCATCAATGTTTTCGCCTACGAGAGGATTGGGGAAAAAGCACATAATGTGGTCTTTTATCAGCATCATATCGCCAGCGTTAAAGTTTTTGTTGATTCCTCCGGCGGCGTTAGTCACGAAAAGAACCTTGGCTCCCATCATCGCCATAAGCCTTGCGGGCATTACAACATCCTTTATATCGTATCCTTCGTAGTAGTGTACTCTGCCCTGCATTACGACAACTTTCACGTTTTCTATATAACCGAAAACAAATTTGCCCTCATGACCGGGCACTGTCGACACGGGAAATCCGGGAAGCTCATCGTATGAAACCTCTGCCTCCCTGTCGATACGGTTCGCAAAGTCCCCAAGACCGGATCCTAAAATCAGGCCTATTTCAGGAACAAAATCGGTTTTTTGCCTCAACGCGTCAAGGCAGTTTTTCAGTTTTTCATAGTATTTATTCATAAAAATACATCTCCCAAAATAGCATTTAAATAGATTAGATTAATTATACTTACTTTTGCAAAATTTTGCAATCTTTGCGAAAAATCAAAATTTGTTAGCGATTTTTTGTCTATCAAAAAAATACATAATATACTTATTTTTATATGGGTTTTGTGGTAATATAAAAAAAAGGTAAAATGCATAGTTTGTATACATATATATTTGTTGGTTTATGCAATGTTTACCCCTTTACATTAATACACAAAGCCATATTCTAATATATTTCTATCTCTTTTCCCCCTGATAGATGTATAAATAAACCTATGTATGTACACTATGACCAATTATGTTTTTATCAAAATTATTTTACCACACAGCAAGCAAAACAGAAAGGAGATTAACATGCATAAGAAAGATTTAATACTTAAGATCTCAAAAAAGACAGGCCTTACACAGAAAAATACAGAAAAAATCATCAACAGCTTTTATGAAATAGTTAGCGATGAATTAAAGCACAATAATAAAATTGTTTTGTCAGGGTTCGGCAGCTTCGGCGTAAGGGTACACGCAGCTCGCAAATGGAAAAACCCTCGTACCGGTAAAGTAATCAAAATTCCGAAAAGAAAAGTTCCTTACTTCAGACCCGGTAAAAACTTCTCTGAACAGATTGCTAATTCATAAGAATATAATTTGGAAATGCAATTTGCCTCAATTAATTAAATCAAAAGAAAAATACGGTTTATCCTTAGTGATAAGCCGTATATTTTTTGCTTTTTTCAGTCCGTTTCATATTGCGTTAAGTCCGTAAGACGCAAAAATCTCAACAGCCTGCCTCACATCCTCGCGGTCCGGCTCTTTTGTATCCTTCAGCCTGTACTCCTCTCCCAGCGCTTTCCATTTATATTCGCCCATTTTGTGGAATGGCAGAAATTCCGTTCTTTCAACACATTTATAATTCTTAAGATATTGGGCAAGCTTATGAAGTTCTTCCGAATTCAATGTATATCTCGGCAGAAGCACGTGACGGATTATGACAGGCTTGCCTGTGCTTTCGCAGTAATCCAGAATATCCAGAGCATTTTTATTGGATTTTCCTGTGATTTCAATACACATTTTCTCATCAACCGCCTTTATGTCCAAAAGCAACATATCCGCCAAATCTATAACTTGCCTTACATGGCGAAGCGGTATTCCTCCGCCGGTATCTATGGCTGTGTGGATTCCTTCCCGGCGGCATCTTTTCAGAATATCCTCGGCAAAACGAGGCTGCATAAGCGGCTCTCCGCCGGAAAGAGTGACTCCTCCGCGCTTTATGAAGTTTTTGTACTTTTTTATATCATTAAAAATCTCTTCCGAAGAAATCTCACGACCTCTGGAAAAGTGCCATGTGTCAGGATTATGACAGAAAATGCACCTAAGGGGACATCCCTGAAAAAAGACAACATACCGTATTCCAGGACCATCCACAGCGCCAAAGGTTTCCACAGAATGAATCCGCCCGATGACTCCGCCCATTACAAGCTCTCGTGGAAGGTACGGCTGATTACCTCCCTTTGCTGTTCTTTCGTCAGTTTTATGAAATTAACCGCATATCCCGAAACTCTGATCGTAAGCTGGGGATATTTTTCGGGATGATCCATTGCGTCTTCAAGGGCTTCCCTGCTCAGGACATTCACATTTATATGGTGGCCTTTCTCATTGAAATATCCGTCCAGAAGACTTACAAGATTATCTATTTTTGCTTCCCTTTCCTTTCCCAGAGCCTTTGGTATGATTGAGAAAGTATACGATATTCCGTCCTCGGCATAGTCATAAGGGATTTTGGCAACGCTTTTCATGGACGCGAGGCTGCCTTTTCTGTCCCTGCCGTGCATGGGATTTGCTCCCGGCGCAAAAGGTTCTCCGGCTTTCCTGCCGTCAGGTGTGGCCCCAGTTTTTTTGCCGTAAACCACATTGGATGTTATGGTGAGAATGGACATTGTCGGCTTGGCGTTCCTGTAAGTTTTATGCCGGGAAAGCTTTTCCATGAACATTTTAGCTGCATTGACGGCGATTTCGTCAACCCGCTCATCTCCGTTGCCGAATTTAGGGAAGTCTCCTTCTGTCTCAAAGTCCACAGCGATTCCCCTTTCATTTCGAACAGGTTTCACCCTGGCGTATTTTATAGCCGAAAGGCTGTCCGCCACAACGGAAAGTCCGGCAATGCCACAGGCCATTGTGCGGAATACGTTTTCATCGTGAAGAGCCATTTCCAGACGCTCGTAACAGTATTTGTCGTGCATGAAGTGAATTATGTTCAAGGTGTTTATATACAGCTTTGAAAGCCAGTCGCAAACTTCCCCGAACTTTTTCATAACCTCTTCATAATCCAGATATTCTGATGTTATAGGCGCAAACTCCGGTCCAACCTGCTCGCCCGTTACTTCGTCAATTCCGCCGTTTATGGCATACAACAGAGCCTTTGCAAGATTTGCCCGCGCGCCAAAAAACTGCATCTGCCGTCCGATCCGCATTCCAGAAACACAGCAGGCAACTCCGTAATCATCCCCGTACTTTTCCCGCATGAGCTCGTCGCTTTCATACTGGATCGCTGATGTGGAAATTGAGATTTCCGCGCAGTATTTCTTAAATCCTTCGGGCAGATGGTCCGTCCAGAGAACTGTCATGTTAGGCTCAGGAGCCGGTCCCAGATTCACAAGAGTTTTCAGAAAACGGAAACTCATTTTAGTGACAAGTGTTCTGCCGTCCAATGCCATGCCGCCTATTGATTCTGTTACCCATGTAGGATCACCGGAAAAGAGCGCGTCATATTCCGGGGTGCGAAGAAAACGAACCATCCGCAGCTTCATTACGAAATGGTCAATAAATTCCTGAATTTCAGATTCTGTGTATCGGCCTTCCTTCAGATCCCGTTCAGAATAGCAGTCCAAAAATGTAGATATCCTGCCCAGAGACATGGCGGCTCCGTTCTGTTCCTTGACCGCGCCCAAATACCCGAAATACAGCCACTGCACAGCCTCTTTTGTGTCCCGCGCAGACTTCGAAATGTCAAATCCGTATGAAGATGCCATTTCCTTAAGCTCCTTTAAAGCCCTAATCTGTTCCGCAATCTCCTCCCGAAGGCGGATGGTCTCTTCATCCATGGAATCAGAGATGATTTTCCTTTTTTCATCTTCTTTTTTCTCAATAAGATAATCCACGCCGTAAAGAGCAATCCTGCGGTAATCGCCGATTATCCTGCCTCGGCCGTATGCATCGGGAAGACCTGTAATTATGCCATTGTGACGGGCTTTTCGCATTTCATCAGTATATGCGTCAAAAACCGCGTCGCTATGTGTCTTTCTGTATTTGAAAACCTTCTCCGTTTCCGGATCAAGTGTCCGGTTGTACGCTTCCAGCTCTTTATAAACCAGCCTGATTCCACCGAAAGGCATTATAGCCCGCTTAAGAGGCTCATCCGTCTGGAGTCCCACTATCTTTTCTCGCTCTTTATCAATATATCCCGGCTTGTGGGATGTTATTGTGGAAATTTCCTTTGCGTCAATGTCGTACACTCCGCCCCTATTGCGTTCTTCAGTCATCAAATTGCTGACTTCTTCCCACAGAATTTCAGTATTCTCTGACGCGTCTGCCAAAAAATCCGAATTGCCCTCATAAGGCGTATAATTATTCATTATAAAATCTCTAACATTTATTTCTTCGTTCCATAACCCTTTATTGAATTCCATTTTTACCTCCTGATGTATATTTATAAAAATAGAATCTCCCGATAAAGTTTTTTTATGCCGAAAACAAAAAAATCCCAAAAGCTAACCGCGTTTGGGCATAAAAAAACCCGAAACATAAGTTCCGGGCTTTAGTATGTTTAATTTAAAATTACTCGATAACTTCGATAACTGAACCTGAACCAACTGTTCTGCCGCCTTCACGGATAGCGAATCTAAGTCCCTGTTCCATAGCGATAGGAGTGATGAGTTCGATTGTCATTTCGATGTTATCACCAGGCATGCACATTTCAACGCCTTCGGGAAGGCTGATGATACCTGTAACGTCAGTTGTTCTGAAATAGAACTGAGGTCTGTAGTTGTTGAAGAAAGGTGTATGACGACCACCCTCATCTTTTGTCAGAACGTAAACCTGAGCTTTGAATTTTGTATGAGGTGTGATTGATTTGGGAGCTGCAAGAACCTGACCTCTTTCGATCTCTGTTCTCTGAACACCACGAAGAAGAACACCGATGTTGTCTCCGGCCTGAGCTTCGTCAAGAAGTTTTCTGAACATTTCAACGCCTGTTACAACAACTTTTCTGATTTCATCAACGAAACCTACGATTTCAACTTCGTCGCCAACTTTAACTTTACCACGTTCTACTCTACCTGTAGCAACTGTACCACGGCCTGTGATTGAGAATACGTCCTCAACGGGCATAAGGAAAGGTTTGTCGTCGTCACGTACAGGGTCGGGAATATATTCGTCAACTGCATCCATAAGCTCAAGGATGCTGTCAACCCAAGGGCTGTTGGAATCCTGGAGTGCCTGATAAGCTGATCCTCTGATTACAGGGATATCGTCTCCGGGGAATTCGTACTCGCTGAGGAGTTCTCTGATTTCCATTTCAACTAAGTCAAGAAGCTCTTCGTCATCAACCATATCGCATTTGTTCATGAATACTACGATATAAGGAACGCCTACCTGACGAGCAAGAAGGATATGTTCTCTTGTCTGAGCCATAGGACCATCTGTTGCAGCTACAACGAGAATAGCACCGTCCATCTGAGCAGCGCCTGTGATCATGTTTTTAACATAGTCGGCATGACCAGGGCAGTCAACGTGAGCGTAGTGTCTCTTGGGTGTTTCATATTCAACGTGAGCTGTTGAAATTGTGATACCTCTTTCTCTTTCTTCGGGAGCCTTGTCAATCATATCGAATGCTACAGCTTCACCAGTGTTGTATTTTTCGTGTAATATTTTTGTGATTGCAGCTGTAAGAGTTGTTTTACCATGGTCGATATGACCGATTGTACCGATATTTACATGGGGTTTTGTTCTTTCAAATTTTTGCTTTGCCATTTTAAAAAAATCCTCCTTTTAATTTGCTTCTTCAAAAATATTTATTTTCAAAAATTAAATTGCACATGATTTCTTATTATATTAAATATCATAAAATATTGCAATAGTTTTTACTCTTTTATTTGTAGAAAAAATTATTTTATTGCTTTTCCCATAATAACTTTTTCCTGGATGCTCTTAGGACACTCGTCATAATGGTCAACCTCCATTACATATGTTCCTCTTCCCTGAGTTTTTGAACGGAGGTCTGTGGAATATCCGAACATCTCTGCAAGGGGAACATAACAGTGAACTACCTGAACACCGCTTCTTACTTCCATTCCCTCAATACGTCCTCTTCTTGAGTTAATATCTCCGATTACATCGCCGAGATAATCTTCGGGAACAGAAACCGTCACTTTCATAATAGGCTCCAAGAGTACGGGGTCGCCTTTTTTCATCGCTTCCTTGAATGCAAGGGATCCGGCTACCTGGAACGCCATTTCGGATGAGTCTACCTCATGGTAGGAACCGTCGTAAACCTCGGCTCTTACGCCGAGAACGGGGTATCCTCCGAGAAGACCGCTCTGCATAGCGTCTCTGATACCTTTATCGATAGCGGGAATATACTCTTTGGGTATCGTTCCGCCTACTACGCTGTTGACAAATTCATAATTGCTTTCCGAGTTGGCGGGAATAGGCGAGAATTTGACTTTACAATGTCCGTACTGACCGTGTCCACCGGACTGACGTACAAATTTACCTTCAACGTCAACTGCTTTCTTAAATGTTTCTTTATACGCAACCTGGGGATTGCCTACGTTAGCCTCTACTCTGAATTCACGGAGAAGCCTGTCTACAATAATCTCAAGATGAAGCTCGCCCATACCTGAAATGATGGTCTGGCCTGTCTCCTGATTTGTGTATGTTTTGAATGTAGGGTCTTCTTCTGCAAGCTTTGATAAAGCTATGCCCATTTTGTCGCGTCCTGCTTTAGTTTTAGGCTCAATCGCCACGGAAATAACCGGTTCAGGGAAATTCATGGATTCGAGAATTACCTCATGATCCTGATCACAGATAGTATCTCCCGTTGTTGTATCTTTCAAACCGACAGCCGCCGCGATATCTCCCGCGTAAACCTTGTCGATTTCTTCTCTGTGGTTTGCGTGCATCTGAAGAATACGTCCGATTCTTTCTTTTTTGCCTTTGATGGGATTATATACATATGAACCTGCGTCGAGAGTTCCTGAATAAACTCTGAAGAAAGCAAGCTATCCAACATAAGGGTCATTCATTATCTTGAATGCAAGAGCTGAGAAAGGCTCTGCATCCGAAGATTCTCTCTGAACTTCCTTGCCTGTATCAGGGTCTTCGCCCTTAATGGCAGGAATGTCAATAGGCGCCGGCATATAATCTATAACTCCGTCAAGAAGCTTCTGCACACCTTTGTTTCTATATGCTGAACCGCAGAAAACAGGTACTATTTCGCAAGCTATGCAGGCCTTTCTCAACGCGGCCTTAAGATCCTCAATGGGAATCTCTTCGCCCTCGAGATATTTCTCCATAAGCTCTTCGTCTGTTTCCGCTATGGATTCAACCATGGATTCTCTGTACTCTTCCGCCTGAGCCTTAAGCTCATCGGGAATTTCCTCTTCTGATATATTCTGACCTAAATCATCCTCATAAATATATGCTTTCATATTCATAAGGTCAATTACGCCTTTAAAATCGCCTTCAGCTCCAATGGGAAGCTCTACGGGAACGGGATTTGTTCCCAGTCTGTCGATCATCATCTGGACAACATTGAAGAAGTCCGCTCCCATAATGTCCATTTTGTTTACAAATGCCATTCTGGGTACACTGTAATTGTCCGCCTGTCTCCAAACTGTTTCGGACTGAGGCTCTACACCGCCTTTAGCACAGAAAACACAAACAGCTCCGTCAAGCACTCTCAGTGAACGCTCAACCTCAACTGTAAAGTCAACGTGTCCTGGTGTGTCTATAATATTTATCCTATGATTTTCCCACTGTGCAGTTGTAGCTGCGGATGTAATTGTGATACCTCTTTCCTGTTCCTGTTCCATCCAGTCCATGGTTGCGGTACCGTCATGAGTGTCTCCCATTTTGTAATTACGTCCGGTATAAAACAAAATTCTTTCTGTGAGTGTGGTTTTTCCTGCGTCAATATGAGCCATTATTCCAATGTTTCTGGTTTTGGCAAGTGGAAATGCTCTGTCTGACACTTATACTCCTCCTTCTATTATAAACTGCACAGGGCTCTTAACCCTATGCAGCCATAACTCTTTTTCCTCGCGAATATAAAATATCCGCCGAAATATCGATTTTATTCGATAGTGTTTTATTGTTTTCGAGATTACCATTTGAAATGTGAGAAAGCTTTGTTTGCTTCTGCCATTTTGTGGGTCTCGTCTTTTTTCTTGCAAGCTCCTCCTACGTTGTTGAGTGCGTCTAAGATCTCTCCTGCAAGACGTTCTTCCATTGTTCTTTCAGAACGTTTTCTTGCGTAAAGTGTAAGCCATCTTAAGCCTAATGTACGTCTTCTGTCCGCACGGATCTCCATAGGAACCTGATATGTTGCACCGCCGACACGGCGAGCTTTTACTTCAAGTACAGGCATAATGTTGTTTAAAGCTTCTTCGAAAGCTTCAAGGGGCTCTTTTCCTGTTTTTTCGGATACTCTTTCAAAAGCTCCGTATACGATTTTCTGAGCGATACCTTTCTTTCCGTCCAACATTACGCTGTTGATGAGTTTTGTTACTAACTCACTTTTATATAAGGGATCAGGTAAAACTTCTCTTTTTGCAATATGACCTTTTCTGGGCACGATTCTTCCCTCCTTAATAATTTGTATTCTATCACAGGTACTTCGCAAAAATAATTATTTTGCGTTTTCATGCCTTTATACTAAAATATTTTAAGCAGACTGTATCTATTTTTGTATAAGGCAATTAAACTACTTCTTTATTATTGAGCTTTCTTTTTGGGACGTTTAGCGCCGTATTTTGAACGAGCTCTCATTCTGTTTGCTACGCCGGCTGTATCAAGTGTTCCTCTGATGATGTGGTAACGAACACCGGGTAAGTCTTTAACTCTTCCGCCTCTGATAAGCACAACGCTGTGCTCCTGAAGGTTGTGTCCTTCGCCGGGAATATAAGCTGTAACCTCAATACCGTTTGAAAGTCTTACTCTGGCGATTTTTCTTAAAGCAGAGTTAGGTTTCTTGGGAGTTGATGTTTTTACTGCTGTGCATACTCCACGTTTCTGGGGAGAAAAGCTTGTTGTGGATTTCTTTCTAAGGGAATTGAGTCCCTTCTGAAGAGCGGGAGCCGTTGATTTCTTTTCAACAGTCTGTCTTCCTTTTCTAACTAACTGATTAAATGTAGGCAAATCTCTGCACCTCCTTATACTTTATTTATACATATCTGCCTTTTTATCATAACAATGTGTCCGATATCTCTTAAAAAATAACGGACACACTAAATGAGTTTACCATTCCAGCGAAATTTTGTCAATAGATTTTACAAAATTGCTTCGGTTTCTTCCTCATAAACGGGAGGAAGGTCTTTTTCTATGAGAATGTTCTTATATCTGGGCATTCCTGTTCCAGCAGGAATAAGCTTACCTATTATAACGTTTTCCTTAAGACCGATAAGAGGGTCTACCTTTCCTTTTATGGCTGCTTCCGTAAGAACTCTTGTTGTTTCCTGGAAGGATGCCGCAGAAAGGAAGGATTCTGTCGCAAGGGAAGCTTTTGTAATTCCCAGAAGGACTCTTGAGCCTTCCGCAGGCTGCAGTCCCTGTTTTTCAAGCTCCGCGTTTGTATTTTCGAATGTGAGCCAGTCCACAAGACTTCCGGGAAGGAAATCCGTGTCGCCGTTGTTTTCGATCTTAACACGCTTAAGCATCTGTCTTACTATAACTTCGATATGTTTATCATTGATTTCAACACCCTGGAGACGGTATACTCTCTGAACCTCCTGGATCATGTAGTCCTGAACGCCTCTCAAGCCTTTGATCTTGAGTATGTCGTGAGGATTTACGCTGCCTTCGGTGATTTCGTCTCCGGCTTCGATTTCATCTCCGTCATAAACTTTGATTCTGGAGCCGTAAGGTATTGTATATTCTTTAACTTCGCCTGTTTCGTTATCTGTAACGAAAACTTCTCTCTTCTTTTTGTTCTCATTTACGGTAACTGTTCCGCCGCATTCTGAGATAATAGCAAGTCCTTTAGGCTTTCTTGCCTCGAAAAGCTCCTCTACACGGGGAAGACCCTGTGTAATATCGTCTCCGGCGATACCGCCTGTATGGAATGTACGCATTGTAAGCTGTGTACCGGGCTCGCCGATGGACTGAGCAGCGATGATTCCTACGGATTCACCCATTCTTACGAAACGTCCGCTTGCCATGTTGGCGCCGTAGCATTTTGAACAGATACCGATTTTGGAACGGCATGTAAGAACAGTTCTGATAAATACTTTCTCGATTCCGGCTTTTTCAACTCTTTCAGCCTGCTCGCCTGTTATAAGAGTATCTGCCGGTATTATTATTTCTCCTGTTTCAGGGTCTTTTACATCATAAACCGACCAGCGGCCTTTCAGTCTTTCCTGAAGACTTTCGATAACCGCATTGCCGTCCATGAACGCTGATACCCAAAGTCCGGGAACCTCGTCGAGATCCTCAGCGCAGTCCCATTCTCTTACGATAATTTCCTGAGATACATCTACAAGACGTCTGGTAAGATATCCTGAGTCGGCTGTTCTTAAAGCTGTATCTGTAAGACCTTTTCTCGCGCCGTGAGCAGAAATAAAATACTCAAGAACGGAGAGGCCTTCTCTGAAGTTTGATTTAATGGGCAGCTCGATGATACCGCCTGAAGGGTTAGCCATAAGTCCCCTCATTCCGGCAAGCTGCTTGATCTGGTCGTTAGAACCACGGGCTCCGGAGTCTGCCATCATGAAGATATTGTTGTCTCTTCCAAGACCGGAAAGAAGTTTGTCTGTAATCTTATCGTTGGCGTTGTTCCAGATATCGATAACCTTATCATGACGCTCTTCGTCCGTCATAAGACCATGTCTGAAAATCTTGGTTACCTTTTCTACCTCTGCTTCCGCGTCAGCAAGATATTCGTATTTTTCCTGAGGGATTACCATATCCGAAATGGAAACCGTTAAAGCTCCGATTGTGGAATATTTGAATCCAAGGGCTTTTATCTTATCCAGAACCACTGCTGTCTCGGTTGAACCAAGCTTGTTGATGCAGCGGTTGATAATTTTACCAATATCTTTTTTCTTTACTAAGTTATCAATTTCGTAATTGAATTTTTCCTCGTCGTTTGTTCTGTCAACGAATCCGAGATTCTGAGGAATAGCCTCATTAAAGAGGATCCTTCCAACAGTGGTCTCTATAACTCTGGATTCCTCAACTCCGTCGAATGTAAGGGTTCTTCTTACCTTTATAGGCTCCTGAAGAACGATTTCCTTATTATCGTAAGCTAAAATAGCTTCCGCTTCGTCCTTATATGCTTTATAGTGTTTATACTCTACGTTTTTGCCCTTTTCGTTCTTTTCAACTACCGTTTCAACCAAATCATCGTTTTTCATTGTAAGGTAGTACATTCCCAGAATCATGTCCTGAGAAGGAACTGTTACGGGCGCGCCGTCTGAAGGTTTCAGAAGGTTATTGGGAGAAAGAAGCAGGAATCTGCACTCTGCCTGAGCTTCAACTGAAAGAGGTACGTGAACAGCCATCTGGTCGCCGTCGAAGTCGGCGTTATAAGCCGTACATACAAGAGGATGGAGCTTGATAGCTCTGCCCTCTACGAGAACTGGCTCAAATGCCTGAATACCAAGTCTGTGAAGCGTAGGCGCTCTGTTGAGCATTACGGGATGTTCCTTGATTACATCTTCCAGAATATCCCAGACCTCGCCCTGAAGTCTTTCTACCATTCTTTTTGCTGATTTTATATTATGCGCCAGATTGTCCTCCACAAGCTTTTTCATTACGAAAGGCTTGAAAAGCTCGATGGCCATTTCCTTGGGAAGTCCGCACTGGTAGATTTTAAGTTCGGGACCTACTACGATAACGGACCTTCCCGAGTAGTCAACACGTTTTCCCAGAAGGTTCTGACGGAAACGTCCCTGCTTTCCTTTGAGCATATCCGAAAGGGATTTTAAAGGACGGTTGCCGGGGCCTGTTACGTGTCTGCCTCTTCTGCCGTTATCTATGAGAGCGTCAACAGCTTCCTGGAGCATTCTCTTTTCGTTTCTTACAATAATAACGGGAGCTCCAAGATCCAGAAGTCTTTTAAGTCTGTTGTTTCTGTTGATAACCCTTCTGTATAAGTCGTTAAGGTCGCTTGTGGCAAATCTTCCGCCGTCCAGCTGAACCATAGGTCTGATGTCGGGAGGAATTACGGGGATTACATCCAGGATCATCCATTCGGGTCTGTTTCCGGAGATTCTGAAAGCCTCGATAACCTCAAGCTTTTTGATTATCCTTACTCTTTTCTGACCTGTTGTCTCGGCAAACTGTTTCTTTAATTCTGCCGATTCTTTTTCCAGATCTATATCCATGAGAAGCTTTTTGATGGCTTCGGCGCCCATCATGGCTTTGAAACCGTCTTTGTAATTATCGTATGCTTCTCTGTATTCACGATCGTTTAAAAGCTGTTTGTACTGCAAAGGTGTGTCGCCGGGATCGGTTACTATATATGAAGCAAAGTACAGAACCTTTTCCAGAGCTCTGGGAGACATTGTGAGGATAAGTCCCATTCTGGAAGGTATTCCCTTGAAGTACCAGATATGGGATACGGGAGCTGCAAGCTCAATATGTCCCATTCTTTCTCTTCTTACTTTCGCTTTTGTGATTTCAACTCCGCATCTGTCGCAGACTACGCCCTTATATCTGATTCTTTTGTATTTTCCGCAGTGACACTCCCAGTCCTTGGAAGGTCCGAATATTCTTTCGCAAAAGAGTCCGTCTCTTTCGGGTTTCAATGTTCTGTAGTTTATGGTTTCCGGCTTTTTAACTTCACCGTGAGACCATTCTCTTATCTTTTCAGGAGATGCCAATCCAATTTTTATTGAATCAAAAACAATTCCCTGTTCGGCGCTTTGACCTGACATATTGTACCTCCTTATTTATTAAAAAATATCTTCATCATCGAACAAATCATCCACATCGGACAAATCATCGTCTGACGAAAAGTCCATATTTTCATCTATAACGATATCATCATCGGAAATTGAATCCAAATCCCCGAATTCATCTTCGTCGTCATAGTCATCGTATTCTTCTTCGGGAACTCCCATACGATGCTTGAGGAAATCCGATGTATTGTCCTCATCATCTCCATCGTCGCGTTCATATCCATCGATTTTTACGTTCAAGTCGTCCATATCGTCTATGGATTCCTTGATTTCAACCTCTGTGTTGTCCTCTCTCAAGACTCTTATATCCAGAGCAAGAGACTGAAGCTCTTTGAGGAGAACCTTGAAGGATTCGGGAACTCCGGGTTCAGGGATGTTCTCGCCTTTTACGATGGATTCGTAGGTCTTAACACGTCCTACTATATCGTCGGATTTAACTGTCAGGATCTCCTGAAGCGTGTATGCTGCTCCGTATGCCTCCAGAGCCCAAACCTCCATCTCACCAAATCTCTGTCCGCCGAACTGAGCTTTACCGCCCAGAGGCTGCTGAGTTACGAGAGAATAAGGGCCTGTTGAACGGGCATGGATCTTATCGTCAACAAGATGGTGGAGCTTGAGATAATGCATATATCCCACAGTTACTTCATGATCAAAAGGCATTCCGGTACGTCCGTCTCTCAGCTGAACCTTTCCGTTTCTGCTGATTGTAACGCCTTTCCACTCGTCTCTGTGGTCTCTGTTTTCATAAAGCTCTTCAAATATATCGTCATCAAGGATTCCTTTCCATTTAGCGGAAAAGTCATCCCATTCCATATTTACGTAATCGTTTGCCAGCTCAAGGGTATCCATGATGTCAATTTCATCCGCGCCGTCAAATACGGGAGTGGCAATCTTCCAGCCCAACGCCTTCGCGGCAAGGCTTAAGTGAGTTTCAAGGACCTGGCCTATATTCATACGAGAAGGTATGCCCAGAGGATTAAGAACTATATCCAGAGGTCTTCCGTTTGAAAGGAAAGGCATATCCTCAAGAGGAAGAACTCTTGAAACAACACCTTTGTTTCCGTGACGGCCGGCCATTTTGTCGCCCACGGAAATTTTTCTCTTCTGCGCTATATATACTCTTACAAGCTGATTTACGCCGGGACCTACGTCGTCGCCGTTTTCTCTTGTAAATATTTTTACGTCAACAATTATTCCGGATTCTCCGTGAGGAACTCTCAGGGATGTATCCCTAACCTCTCTTGCCTTCTCACCGAAAATAGCTCTGAGAAGTCTTTCCTCTGCTGTAAGCTCGGTTTCGCCCTTGGGTGTTACCTTACCCACAAGTATATCGTTGGCTCTTACCTCCGCACCGATGCGGATGATTCCTCTTTCGTCCAGATCCTTCAGAGAATCTTCGCCAACGTTGGGAATATCTCTGGTTATTTCTTCCGGACCAAGCTTTGTGTCTCTGGCTTCAGCTTCAAACTCGGATACATGAACTGATGTATAGACATCTTCCCAAACCAGTCTTTCGCTTAAAAGAACCGCGTCCTCGTAGTTGTAGCCTTCCCATGTCATGAAACCGATGAGAGGGTTTTTGCCCAGAGCAAGCTCTCCGTTATCTGTGGAAGCGCCGTCAGCGATAATATCGCCTTCTTTTATCCTGTCGCCAAGATTTACGATAGGTTTCTGGTTCATGCAGGTATCCTGGTTGCTTCTCTGGAATTTGATAAGCCTGTATACGTCTCTTGTGCCGTCCGAATCTCTTTTTATTGTGATTTCATCGGCAGAAACCTTTTCCACAACACCGTCGTATTTAGCGATTACAACGATTTCCGAGTCTTTTGCTGTTTTATATTCCATACCTGTGCCGATAATGGGAGATTCGGGACAGAGAAGAGGCACTGCCTGTCTCTGCATATTGGAACCCATAAGGGCACGGTTTGCGTCGTCATTTTCAAGGAACGGAATAAGCGCTGTCGCAACGGAAACCATCTGTTTGGGTGAAACGTCCATAAGGTCGATCTGTTCATCGGGAACCTCGATGATCTCCTCTTTGTAACGGCCCGTTACTTTCTTATTCACGAAATGTCCTTCAGCGTCAAGAGGCTCGTTGGCCTGAGCGACCATAAAGTTTTCCTCTTCGTCCGCCGTGAAATATTTATATTCTTCTGTTACTATTGTCTCCCCGTTGTTATGGGTAACAAGTCTGTAGGGAGCCTCAATAAATCCGTATTCATTAATACGGGCGAATGTGGCAAGTGAGTTGATAAGACCGATGTTGGGTCCTTCTGGTGTCTCAATGGGACACATTCTTCCGTAGTGAGAATGGTGAACGTCACGAACCTCGAATCCTGCTCTTTCTCTGGAAAGACCGCCGGGTCCCAAAGCGGAAAGACGACGTTTGTGAGTAAGCTCTGATAAAGGATTATTCTGGTCCATGAACTGGGAAAGCTGGGAGCTTCCGAAGAATTCCTTTATAGCTGCCGTAACGGGACGAACATTTATAAGCGCCTGAGGAGTAACGACCTCAAGATCCTGAATATTCATTCTTTCTTTTACGACTCTTTCCATTCTGGAAAGACCGATTCTGAACTGGTTCTGAAGAAGCTCGCCTACGGAACGGATTCTTCTGTTGCCCAGATGGTCTATATCGTCCACATTCCCGAAACCGTAATCCAGATGAATATTGTAGTTGATCGAAGCCACAATATCATCAAGAGTTATGTTCTTGGGAACAAGGTCGTGTATTCTCTTCTTAACTGCCGCTTTAACCTCGTCGGTATTGGTGCATTCCTCAAGAATCTCGCATAATACAGGGTAATGCACTCTTTCCTTGATGCCGAAATCGAAAGCTTTCAGTCCGAAAGGCTCAAGATAAATATTTAAGTCAACAACACGGTTGGAAATAACTTTGATATCCCTATCCTCAGTTTTGATCGTTATTGAGGAAATACCCGTATCCTGAATCGCCTCAAGTCTGTCCGCCGTAAGGATTTCGCCTTTTTCGGCAACGATTTCGCCGCTCATAGGATCTACTACATCCTCAGCAAGCTCCGCGCCTTTGATTCTGTTTTTAAGGGCAAGCTTTTTGTTGAATTTGTAACGTCCTACACGGGCAAGGTCATATCTCTTAACATCGAAAAACATTCCTCTTAAGAGGTTTTCCGCGTTTTCAAGTGACGGAGGCTCGCCGGGACGGAGTCTCTTATATATTTCAACAAGACCTTCGTCATGATTTTTTGAAGGGTCTTTTTCGATCGTAGCGTTTATTTTGGGTTCATCGCCGAAAAGCTCGATAATCTCTGAATCAGTGCTGATTCCCAAAGCTCTCAGCAAAACTGTAACGGGCACCTTTCTCGTTCTGTCCACACGAACGGAAAATACGTCGTTAGAGTCTGTTTCATACTCAAGCCACGCGCCTCTGTTGGGGATAACCTGGCATGAAAGAAGACTTTTTCCCGCTTTATCAAAATCCGAAGAGTAATAAATACCGGGAGAACGAACAAGCTGGCTTACAATAACACGTTCTGCTCCGTTTATTATAAATGTGCCTGTCTGGGTCATAAGGGGAAAATCTCCCATATAAATATCCTGCTCTTTAATTTCGTCAAGCTCTTTATTGATAAGTCTTGCCTTAACTTTTAAAGGCGCTGCGTAAGTAGCGTCTCTTTCTTTACATTCCTCAATGGAATACTTGGGGTTGTCCTTATCAAGAAAGAAGTCCAAAAGCTCGAGAATCAGATTGCCGCTGAAGTCGGTTATTGGGGATATATCCTCAAAAACCTCATTAAGCCCCGATTCCAAAAACCATCTGTAGCTTTCCTTTTGCACCTCGATCAGGTTGGGCATTTCCAAGACCTCATTGATTCTGGAATAGCTCTTTCTTTTTTTCTTCCCGTATTCGACGGAATGTATCCTGTTCTTTTCCATAGCAGATCACCCCTTAAATATTATTAAGCACCTTAAACATTCCCTAAAATTAAAAAATGGAACCCTTAAAAAAATCAGAATTTTTATCTTTTTGATTAAAACAGATAACTCCTTTTTTAAAGCAATTCCACACAACAAAATGAGAGTAATGCACTATATTTTACAAAAATTAACCGAAAAAAGTTTAATTATCGTAATATTTTCATACTCTCTGAATCCAATCAGCAAATATTAACTTAAAATTTTATATTAAAATTTTAATTTTTATTCAAATTTATATTGAAAAAATAAAATTGATATGTTATATTATGTTATATAGGCGAGTTGTGCCGTCTATAGCCGATAATGTATAATAATAGCATAATTGGCATTAATTGTCAAGGATTTTATTACTATTTTTAACGCCGTTTTTCGACGTTTTTTTATTTTTATTCCAAAATAAAAAAGATGCCTGCTAAAGACATCTTCTTTACGCTCCCCAAAAGGGAGATTTTTTATTTTTCGGCCGTCCAAATGACCTTTTCGCTTCCGTCGGGATTCACAAAAATCACTTTGGATATATCCTTATACTCCGGATTCATATCATCGGAATAGAATGTGAATGAAAGCATGGGCCCGGAAACCATTTCCTTATTCCTTAAAAAAGTAGTTTTTGCGTTCTCAATATAAAGCACTGTTTCACCATTTTCATTGGATACTGCTTCTCTATAATAATTGATATGATATTTTGACTGCATATTTACAACAAATACATATGCGTCCTTCACCCAGCTTCCCTGTCCGTATTCATTGGAAAAAAAAGCTGTACAATTGTTGTAATCTTTAAGTTTTATCTCTATTCCGGGCCCGTTTGCATCACTGCTTCCTAAATCAGTTATCTCGCATCTGTCCGAATCCAGTTTGAACGTATCAGCGGAAATTCTGATGTCATCAGCGGAAAGTCTCTTTAACGGAATCTGTGTAAGAATCGCGTATGCCGCAATGGCGGCGACACAGATTACTATCACGCCGATAACTTTTCTGGTTATACGCTTTTTAATCTGTTTGAAAAGATTTTTATCCTTTTCCGTCTCGATATTTTCCGAGGTCCTGTCCTCTTCCATTGTTTCCTTTATTTTCATACATTCTTCGCAGTCGGAAAGATGCTCCTCGATTTCGATGTTAGTTTCCTCGCTTGTAAGATGTTCTATGTAATTCGGAAGCAAATCCCGCGTAACATTGCAGGAAAGTTTACTCATT
>JAFWDD010000086.1 GCA_017534115.1 Bacillota bacterium
AATTCGCAAAATTCACAAAAAATACCTCCCTTAAAAACAGATTACGCCAAAAAGTATTATCTGAAAAAATTCTTAAAATATGAAAAAAAATTCTGTCAAATATGGAATCGAAAAATTTTTTGTGGTATTATAGTAATAATATTTATGTAAAATTGCTTTTATTGTAATTAAACCAAGGAAAGACGGCAAAAATTTGCTTTGATATATTACCTAAGATAAAAAATCAGGGATTTTGGAGGTAAAAATAAAATGAAATTAGGCATTGTAGGACTTCCCAACGTGGGAAAAGGCACCCTTTTCAACGCAATGACCATGGGAAAGGCCGAAATGGCCAATTATCCCTTTTGTACGATAGAGCCAAATAAAGGCATAGCGGCGGTGCCCGACAAGAGACTGGATGTTCTCACAGCGCTTTATGACTCGGAAAAGACCACACCTGCCGTTATAGAATTTTTCGATATAGCCGGCCTTGTTAAAGGAGCCGGAAAGGGCGAGGGACTTGGA
The DNA here is from genome assembly GCA_017534115.1 of Bacillota bacterium. Classification (GTDB taxonomy): domain Bacteria; phylum Bacillota; class Clostridia; order Lachnospirales; family Anaerotignaceae; genus RGIG5631. The sequence goes on from JAFWDD010000086.1 coordinate 505, forward strand.
AATAAATTCCTTTCCCATATCAGAGAGGTGGACGCCATCCTTCATGTTGTCCGCTGTTTCGACGATGAAAACATTGTCCATGTTGACGGAAGCGTTGACCCCGTCAGGGACATTGAGACCATAAATTTTGAGCTGGTTTTCTCCGATCTGGAGATTCTGGAAAGGCGTATGGCGAAAACGGCAAAGCTTGCGAAAAACAGCAAGGACGCCGCGAAGGAAATGGCCATTATGGAAAAAATAAAGGCCGAACTGGAAAAAGGCGTCAACGCCAGAGTAATTGAATATGATACACCCGAAGAAGCCGCGTTTGCGGAAAGCCTTGAGCTTCTTTCGGCGAAGCCTGTGATCTATGCCGCAAATCTGGATGAGGATTCCTTCATTGCCGGCGGAAATCAGTACACAGACGCGCTGAAAGAGTATGTTAAGAAGGAAAATGCCGGCGTAATTTTCATTTGCGCTAAAATAGAAGAAGAGATTTCCGAGCTTACGCCTGAGGAAAGAGCCGAATTTTTAGAAGACTTAGGCGTAGACGGAAGCGGTCTGGACAGGCTTGTAACGGAGTGCTATTCCCTTCTGGGACTCATAAGCTATCTTACTGCGGGACCCAAGGAATCTCGCGCGTGGACAATCGTGAAAGGCACCAAAGCTCCCCAGGCAGCGGGAAAGATCCACTCTGATTTCGAAAAGGGCTTCATAAGAGCCGAGGTCGTGAAATATGACGACCTTGTTGAGTGCGGTTCATACAACGCCGCAAAGGAAAAAGGCCTTGTGAGAAGCGAAGGAAAAGACTATGTCGTTAAGGATTCCGACGTGATCCTTTTCAGATTCAACGTATAATTTTGGGAAAAAAGAAAAATTAAGGGGGGGTATCATGGCTTACAGAAGGAGAAGCACAGGTTCCGGAAGCAGAAGCTCGTCAAGGGCAAGGCTTACATCGAGCAGCTCAGGCTCATCGAGAAGAACATCATCTGCCTCGTCCTCAACTGCTTTGCAAAGAAGAAAAAGAAGACGCAGGAAAAGGATAAAACCTCTTCCTATCGTGATCATAATAATAGTAATAATCATTCTGTGCGCGTCCGCGTTATCCAAGAACGCTATGGAGATCTTTGTGGATGACACGAGCATAGGATATGTTAAGGGCAATTCAAAGAAAATATCTGCCACCGATCTGGAAACTACCGTAACATCACAGATTTCTCAGCAGATAGGCACGGATATACAGCTGAACGAGGAGATAAAGGCAAAACCTGCCCATGCCTCCAAGAAAAATCTGGTAACGACCGATTCCATCATATCCAAGCTGAAGGACAACGTAACATACAAGGTAAAAGCGGCAGTGCTTTATGTTGACGGAGAGGAAATAGGCGTTCTTGCGTCCGAAAAAGAGGCCAACGATTTTCTGAAGGATTTCGCGTCCCAGTACATAAGCGAGGATGCTAACCTGAAGGACTGGGAGTTCACCAAGAATGTTGAGATCAAGGAGGCTTATGTTGACAAGGACAAGATCGTCAATACGGACTCCATCAGGGTTAAATTTACGGAGACAAGGCTGGAGCCTACGACATACGTGGTTCAGAGCGGAGACACCCTTTCCGGAGTAGCGTCCAAGCTGGGAACCACATATAATCAGATGATGGGAGACAATCCCAATCTGCCCAAGACCCTTTATGTGGGTCAGGAGCTGAATATTCTTCTGCCTACGCCTTACATTTCCGTAAGGACCATTGAGGAGACGGAAGAGGTGACCGTTATTCCCAAGGAGACAGAACAGCAGGTTGACAACACAAAGAGCTCCGATTACAAGAGGATAGTTCAGCAGGGCTCCGACGGCGAGCGCAAGGTGGTTACCCAGGTGACCAAGGTAAACGGCGTATTTGAAAGCGAGAGCGTTGTTTCCGATACGGTTACCATTGAGCCCGTAAAGGATATTGTGGTCGTGGGAAATCAGTAAACTACAAAAAATAACGAGAGCGGAATAAATCCGCTCTTTTTTTGCGCCGAAGAGAGGATTTTGAGAAGTTTTGGAGAGAATTTTAAGAATTTATATTTTTTCAGGTTTCTTTCAGGATATATTAAGATTTATCTTTTAAGATTGAAAATGTAAAGAGCGTGAAAGCTCCCGAAGTAAATAGATTAGATAGATTAAAAACAGAAAGGACGATTAAAATGAAAAATAATATCTTAAAAGACTTTTCAAAAAAAGGAGCGGTGCTTTTAATTACAGGAGTGTTAATTATGTCCGCAACAGCCTGCGGCAAGAAAGCCGGCACCACAAACACAAAACAGACTCAGACCACACAAACTAACCAGACAAAGGAAGACACAAGCAAGAAGGCTGAGGTAAAATCAAATACTGTTAAAAAGAGCACAGACACAAAAAAATCAACTGCTGACACAAACAAAAAAACTGCAACTCCTGACACAAAACAGCAGACCACAAAACAGAAACAGCAGGAAATACAAAAATCCTCAAAAGTTCAGAACAACGAGATAAAAGAAGACAATACAAAAAAAACAAACAGCTGATAACAGTTTAATAATTTCTGATATGTATCACAGCATAATTCTTCATTTCATTTCTCCTTTTTCATAATTTTTTCACTCCTTGTGGTATTTCAAAATAGTCTTTTTGAAATATCTTATGAACATATAGTAAAAGGAATAAACTGAGGACTTTGCCTCTCTCACTGACAATATAACATAACCTATATTCAAGTCTGTGATACTTATACCTCTCCGTTTTTTTGAATGCCCTTATGCCGCAGTGGGTTTGATGAAAACGGAGAGGATTTTTTATGAAATAAATTCTGATAAGAATCGTATATACAGAAAGAGGAATATCAGGTATAGTTTAATTAGATATCAAGAGGCTGAAAGAGGCTTATTTATTCCAAAAAAGATGAAAGCGGAGGAAAAACATGGGTAAACATAACATTCTTATTGTAGAAGATGATGAAGATATAAGAGACGGAATACGGATCCTTCTGGAGAGCGAAGGCTACAATGTGGAAGAGGCAAAAAACGGACAAGAAGGAGTCAATGCTCTCAATGAGGATACGGATCTTGTTATTCTGGATATAATGATGCCTGTAATGAACGGTCTCAGGGCTTTGGAAGAAATGCGGAAAACATCTGTTGTTCCAGTTCTTTTTCTTACGGCGAAATCTCAGGAATCCGATAAGCTTCTGGGGCTTATGGCAGGAGGAGACGACTATCTCACAAAGCCTTTTTCTTACGCGGAGCTTCTGGGCAGGGTCAAGGCTCTTATGCGCCGGTATCATGTTTATCAGGGCAAACAGATGAAAAGCGCGGATGATGAAGAGGAATATATTGAACATAACGGCATCCGGATACACAAGGAATTCAATGAGGTTTTTGTAAACGAAGAGCCCGTTGAGCTCTCCAATATTGAGTATAATATGCTTTTGCTTATGATGAAAAATCCCAACAGAATTTTTTCGGCTCAGGCTTTGTATGAAAATATATGGAACGAGCCCTATTTTTATAACTGCAACAGCACGGTAATGGTGCATATAAGAAAGCTTCGCGTGAAAATAGAAAAGGATCCGCAAAATCCCGAATTGATAAAAACTATCTGGGGAAAGGGGTATAGATTTGAATTACGAGGTAAATAAGAAGAATTCCATATACTTTGGCCTGCTGAAACTGCTCCTTATAGCCGCGCTGATTTCAGGCGGTTTTTTCGCTTTGCTGCATTATGCGGGCGAAAAAGCTGTGGATTTATATTATGATGAAATATATCAGCAGAATAAAAATGATGAATATATAGCTCGGTTCCAGAAGGAAATAGACAAAAAGAATCTTTCGGTTTCGGATAAATGGGAAATTGCGGAATGGGTTCAGAATCAGGAGGTTATTTCCCTGCAGATTTATAAGAATAACATACTTGTTTTTGATTCCGAATACTATGACATAATGGATATGACAGAAGAAGACGAGGAAAGCAATTTTTATGAGTGGAAATCTTATTACAGCGTGGATTTTGCCGATGGAGGCACAATAGTTTCCATATACGGACACTATAAGTATCAGATTTTGTCATGGTTAATGATAGGCGAACTGGTACTTTCGTTTATACTCTTTGTCGCGATAGTTATGCTGGGGATACGGAAGACCATCAGGTATATACAGACTCTTGGCAGAGAAATTGAAATTCTTGAAGGCGGGAATCTGGATTACAGCATAACTGTTTCCGGACAGAACGAACTTTCTTCCCTCGCCAGAGGGCTGGACGATATGCGTAAATCCTTTAAGGAAAAAACTCAGAACGAAGCCCGTATGGTGGAGGCTAATAAAAAGATAATAACGGAAATGTCCCATGATCTTCGGACGCCTCTCACTGCTGTAATGATTTATTCGGAGCTTCTCAGCAAGGGCAAATATAAAGATGAGGACCAGCTTAGGGAATACGCAGGCAAAATAAATAAAAAGACCATGAGACTGAAACAGCTTACAGACCATTTGTTTGAGTATTCTCTTATAAGCGCCGAAGACGAGGCCGTTCCGGACGAAACAGGAAATGTTCATGCAGTATTTTATGATATTATGTCCGAGTTCATCGGATATATTTCCCAAAATGGATTTAAGGTCAAATCAGACCTGCAATGGAAAGACAGAAAGGTAAATGTATATTCCGAGTATATAAACAGGATATTTGACAACATAGCCTCAAATATAATAAAATATGCCGATTCGGAGAAGGAAATTCTGGTGAGAACGGAATATGACAAAAGCAATGTTATGTTTGCGTTCAGGAACGACTGCAGGGCAGAATCGGATAATGAAGAAAGCTATAACATAGGGATCGAAAATATTAAAAAAATGATGGAGCAGATGGGCGGAAGCTGCTGTACAGATAAATCCGAAAACAGTTTTTCCATTACACTTAAGTTTCCATTGGCGGAATAGGGGAGCGGAATAAATCCGCTCTTTTTTTGCGCCGAAGATCCTGCCGGTTTAATGTTCCGCTCCCGGTTTTATGCTAAAATAAAAATAGTTGTAACGAAAGAGTTTTTACTCCGTCTAAACTATGTAAAAGGAAATTTCCGAAAACAAAAGAAAGAAGGTGAGGGCTACGGATTTTGAAAAACTGTACAGGGCGTATTATATGCAGGTCTACTCATATCTTGTGACCCTCGTGAAAAATCCGTCGCTGGCGGAGGAGATCACTCAGCAGACCTTCTTTAAAGCCCTTTCCAAAAAGGATTCCTTTAAAAACAGATCCAGCGAGCTTACGTGGCTTATGGCCATTGCCAAAAACCTTGCCGCAGACGAGTTTCGGAAAAACTCCCGAAAAGGCGAGTACCCGGAAGACGATTTGCCGGCGGAGACCGATGTGCATCAGGATGTGGAAAACAAGGATACTTCTCTGAGGATACACCTGATATTGCATGAGCTTAGGGAGCCTTACAAGGAAGTGTTCCAGCTTCGGGTCTTCGGAGAGCTTTCCTTTGCCGATATCGGAAGGATATTCGCCAAAACAGAAGGCTGGGCAAGGGTGACTTACCATCGGGCAAAGCTTATGATACGTGAAAGGATGGAGAAAAATGAAAGATAACAGAATCTGCGGCATCGTGCGGGACCTTCTGCCTCTTTACATAGACGGAGTCTGCAGCGAGCCAAGCAATAAACTTATTGAAAAGCATCTGACGGAATGCGGCGAATGTCTGAAAATCAAAGAGCTTCTGTCGGATAAGACCATTGAAAAAACAGTGAAGGACGAAAAGGAAGGCGTTCTGTCACGCCACGCCGCGAAGGAACGTTCCGCCGCGTGGAAAGCGGGAGCCGTAATTGCGGGAATCCTCTTGATCCCCATTATTATCGTGGCGATCGTTACGGCCTCGGGCCATGCTTCCGCCGGAACACTTCTTGTGCTCATTGCGTCCATGGGACTTGTGGCGGCCATTACGGTCCTTCCCCTTATGACAAAGAAAAACCGCTTCGCAAAGGCAGTTTTATTCTCAACAGCCGCTTTGCTCCTCATAGAGCTCTTTGTATGCCTTTTTTTCAGCGGAGACTCATTTCCCGAGGTTGCCGTGCCTACGGTTTTCGGCATTTCCGTGGCGTTTCTGCCTTTTATTATGCGGAAAGCTGACCTTCCGGAGCCCTTTTCGGACAAGAAGACCCTTATTGTGCTGGCATGGGATACGATCTGGCTTTATCTCACGGTTATTGTGTCCCTCTGGGGCAAAAGCACCTATCTCATAGCTGACGGAGTGGGAGTGACTACCGTCTGTGTTATCCTGCCTTGGGCGATTTACGCCGCCACGAGGATAAAAGCCGCCGCCTTATGCAAATGCGTCCGCGCCGGAATAATAGTCCTTGTTTCCGGTCTGTGGGTCCTTCTGGCCGAGTATCAGGCGTTTGTTGACGGAGTTTTCCGCTGGACGAATAACAGCGCTCTCAACGAAAAACTCTATGTTCTCATACCGGCTCTGGCAGTTATCGCGGGAGCTGTCCTTATAGTTACGGGCGTGGTCAGACGGCGCAATCGGAAAAATTGAATCAAAATCTCTTCAAGGGAAGCTTTCGGGCTTCCTTTTTTTATTTCCGGAAAAGCCCGCAGCCTCACACACTGCGTGCCATTCCAATATACTGATACAAAGGACTTCAAAGGAGGTTTTTTGTGTTTTGCCCAACATTTTGGAAGTTCAAAACCTCTCCCTCAGCTATTACAGCCCTCAAGGCGAGACGAAAGCCCTGGAAAACATCTCCTTTTCCGTGAAAAAAGGCGAGTTTCTGTCCATTGTGGGACCTTCGGGAAGCGGAAAATCCACACTCCTTTCTGTTCTGGCTGGAATCCTGACGCCAACGGAAGGCTGTGTGGCCGTAGCGGAAGGCGCGAAAACCGGATATATGCTCCAGAAGGACCATCTTTTTGAGTGGCGGACCATAGAGAAAAACATACTTCTTGGACTGGAGCTGACGGGAAATCTTACCGCCGGGACCCGCGAATACGCCCTGAATCTTATGGGGCAGTACGGCCTTTCCGGCTTCCGAAACCGCTATCCTTCCCAGCTTTCGGGAGGTATGCGGCAGAGAGCCGCTTTGATACGCACCCTTGCTCTGCGGCCGGAAATACTTCTTCTGGACGAACCCTTTTCCGCTCTGGATTACCAGACCCGTCTCCATGTCTCCGATGACATTGTTTCAATCATCAAAAGCCAGCGCAAAACCGCAATTCTCGTCACTCATGATATTTCAGAAGCAGTTGCCCTTTCCCACAGAGTAATCGTCCTTTCCAAGCGTCCTGCACGCATAAAGGCGCAGTTCGGAATCCAGTTTTCCCTGCCGCCGAATAATTCCATCGAGGCAAGGGAAGCGCCCGAATTCAAGGATTATTTCAACAAAATCTGGAAGGAGCTGGATTTTTAAATGGAGAATATTTCAAAGGGACAGAGGGAGTATATGGAGGCTCTGGAGAGGAATAAAAGGCGTATACGCCTTGCGCAAATCGTGATTTTACTGGCGTTTTTCGCCCTTTGGGAGCTGACGGCTCAGGCAGGAATACTCGACCCGTTCATATTCAGCTCGCCTTCCAGGATCTTCACCTGCCTCATTCAGATGTCCGCGGACGGAAGCCTTTTCCGCCACATAGGAATCACCCTTTTCGAGACCTGCGCCGGATTCGTTTCAGGCACTGCTCTGGGCACGTTTTCAGCCGTCATACTATGGTGGAACGGCTCTCTCAGAAAAATCCTTGACCCATACCTCGTGGTACTGAACAGCCTGCCCAAAACCGCGCTCGCGCCTATAATAATCGTGTGGATCGGCAACAATATGTCCTCGATTATCGTTACGGCTCTGCTGACATCTGTAATCGTCACACTCCTTTCGGTGCTGGCAGGATTCATGGCAGTGGAAGAAGATAAAATCCTTCTTGCCCGCACATTCGGAGCCACAAAACCCCAAATTCTGCGGTATGTGGTCTTTCCCGCTTCCGTTCCCGCCATAATAAACGCCCTGAAAATCAATGTGGGCCTTTCTTTCGTCGGGGTCATGGTTGGGGAATTCCTCGTTGCCGGCGCTGGTCTGGGATACCTCATAGTCTACGGCTCGCAGGTGTTCAAGCTGGACTGGGTAATGCTTTCCGTGCTGATTCTGGCTGTTCTGGCCGCTCTTATGTATAAGTGGGTGGCGGCGCTGGAGAAAAAATTCACAAAACGGTGGAAGGAAAAGGAATGACCTGCTGTTTGCCAGAGCATTTATATTGTGCTACAATCTTACTGATTTGAGGTGAAAATAATGAAAAAAACAAATGAAAAGGTGATTCTGCGTCCCTTGGAGGAGAATGACCGCGACCGGTTCATCCGTGACAACCAGTATGCTTTCCGGTACGGAGCCATGGAGGAATTCGGGGAGCGCGACAGTCATTTTGAGGAAGACGGAGAGATAATCTCCCGAAAAACCATAGAAAACTGCATAGACAGAGAAGGTTCCGAGACTTACCGCATTGTCTGCGGCGGAAAAAACGCGGGCGGAGTTGTGATTCATACTGATAAAGAGTCGGGAAAAGGCGAGCTGGAGCTGCTTTTTGTCTCGCCGGACGCCCACAGCAAAGGAATCGGGTATGCCGCGTGGCAGGCTGTTGAGGCGATACATCCGGAAATCACCGTCTGGGAGACCGTGACCCCTTATTTTGAAAAGCGGAACATTCATTTTTATGTGAATCGCTGCGGGTTCCATATTGTGGAGTTTTATAATGAGTTCCATGCCGAACCTCACAGTGAGGAAGATTACGACGTTCCGGAAGCCGGAGGACCCGGCGAGATGTTCCGGTTCCGGAAGGTTATTGAGAAATAGTAACCCAAATTACGGATAAAACCTCATTAATTATTGCTTTTACCCGATAATTACTTTATAGATTGCTGTGAGCCGGGCATCAGTAGCGTGGCAGTTTACTCGTAACAAAACAAAAAAATCCACAGCAAACAAATTCGTAAACTGTGGATTTATGTTTTATTATTTTATTTTTTACCGGCCATTTTGTTCAGCGCTTTGAAGAACTCCTGACTACCAGCAAGGAAATCCACTTTTTCCCCGTAGGATAATTTTCTAAAGTTATCAAGCTTCAAATAATCGCCAAAGGGCAGCTTCAAAAATAATACATCCAAAGTTTCTGAATCAATATTTTCATTATTTTTCGCATAATCGGCAACAAAATTTATGTCATGAGCCATTAGTTTGGCTGTCTCGGGATCCAGTCCTCCGAATAAGTCTTTGATGTCTTCGGGTTTTATATATTCATGGATATATCCGCTTGTGCCGGTTTCGGAGGATTCGGGAGCAGGTTTGGATTCTGCGGCGGCTGACAGGGCGGCCATTTTGTTCAGTGCCTTGAAAAATGCCGGACTATTTGCGATAAACTTTGTTTTTTCTTCGACAGACAGTTTTTTAAAATAGTCAGCTTTCACATAAACGCTAAGAGGCAATTCTCCGAATAAGAAATCCAGAGTTTCCGAATCAAAATTATTATCCTTTACCAGTTCGACAGCAAGATTTATTTCATCGGTCATTTCCTGTACGGTCTTTTCGTCTAGACTTCCGAATAAGTCTTTGACATCTTCCGGTTTCAAAATGTCCCCGGCCGGTTCGGTCCGGCTGGTGTCTGAGTCTGCCTTTTTTGTTTCTCTGGCAGGTGCGGTTTCTTTCTCTGGCACCGGCTCAGCCTTCGGCACCGGCTCCGGCAATTCGCAGGCTCCGGCTTCAATTTCTTCTATACATCTCCGGATCAATTCGTCACTGCGGTTTAAACGGTAGTTTAAAATTTCGTCGCTGATATACACTAAGTCTTCTTCGTAATAAGTAGAAATTGAATCTAACTGTATTTGAGCTATTTCCCTTTTATTCATAAGTACTTTCAACTGTTCTTCAGTAATATCGGAGTTAATATTTTTTATATATGAAACTACCGGTGCCTGAAGATTTTCGTTATCAGTATACTCATATCGGTCATCCGCTTTTTCCGCTGCATATTTTTCCTGGATCTTGAGGTCTTTATTAAATTTAAAGAGGTTTTCCTGTGTTAATCCCATATCTTCCAGTAATTCTCTGGTTATACTGCTTATTCTTTCCAGTTCATCATATTTTTGAGGCAGGATATCTTCGTTTCCGCTGACAAAATTCTTTAAAAAACGGAAAAATACTGGATAATCCGCAAAAAACAATACTGTATCCTCGACAGACACCTCATTAAAAGTATCGTTATCCACATAAACATATAACGGCAGCTTTCTGTACAATACATACAGAGTGTCTGTCTCCGCCAGGGAATCCGGATCGGTAATTTCATCATCTGCCATTATTTCTGCGACAAGATTTATGTCATAAGCCATTTCTTTTGCGGTTTCGTCATCCATTCCGCCGAATAGATCTTTAAGTTCCTCCGGCAGTAAAGGTTCCCGGGTCAATTCGGTACGGGAGGGTTTGCTTTCGCCGCCGGCCGCATCGTTCAGCATTTTGAAAAATTCCGGACATTTCACAAGAAAATCTGTCTTTTCATCGTAAGAACGGTCGTTAAATTTCACACTGGAGGGCAATGGCAGTTTTTTAAACAAAAAATCCATAGTTTCCGAATCAACATCTTTCTGGCTTGTCATATAATCGGCAACAAGATTTATATCATGAGCCATTGATTTTGCGGTCTCATCATCCAGTCCTCCGTACAAATTCATAATATCTTCCGGATCTAAAGTGTTTTTTGGTCTGAGGCGCAATAAAAATTTGTCATCGGTGAATATGCGCGCGGTCTGGGGCACTCCGGCGAACACCGCTTCCGCGTATGTACCTTCGTTTATGTGCCAGCCCGTGAGATCCAGAGTCTCAAGCTTTGTGCAGCCGAAAAAGAGAAGGCTTATATCATTTACATTATCAGTGGACCACCCGCTGAGATTCAGACTGTGCAGGTTGCTGCAATTACGGAACATTGCGTAAAGGTTATCAGCTTTTGAGACATCTATAAAGCTGAGGTCCAGCTCCTCAAGAGCTCTGCAGCTGTTGAACATACCAAAGCAGTAATCAAGGCGGACTGAAGGCCAAGAGGATATATCAAGTTTGCAGAGCTTATAGCAATCGCCGAACATATAATACATTTCTTTGACATTCGCTACATTCCATGAATTAAGGTCAAGAGAAGCCAGCGATTTACAGCCGCTGAACATGCTTTCCATAGATTCAACATCTGATACATCCCATGACGAAAGGTCGAGGGAAGACAGAGATTCGCAGCCGTAGAACATGCATCTTGTATCTTTGATAATTGATACTTCCCATGACGAAATGTTGAGGGAAGCCAGCGATTTGCAATTGGAGAACATGTTAGACATTTTTTTGACATTCGCTACATTCCATGAATTAAGGTCAAGAGAAGTAAGCGATTCACATTTGCTAAACATATAGGATATGTCTTCGCATTCCGAGACGTCAAGCTCGGCCAGTTCGGCTTTAACAAGATTTTTCATATCCGAAAACAGAAAACTGCCATCCTTGATACGAGATCCATTAAGGGCCTCCACTGAGCGCACTTCGTTTTCGAATTCTTTGAACGGACGGTAAACATTGCCTAGATCTCCATTTAGGGTAAGCCTGCCGCTATTTCTGTCGAAGGACCAGCCCTTGCCTTCAACGATGTTCTCCGCAGGGGTTTCAGCAGGCTTTGGTTCAGGCTTCGGCTCAGCTTTCTTTTCAGGTTCTTTGGCTGTTTTGTTGCTGACGGTCTCGGCGGGTTCGGGAGCAGGTTTGGGTTTCTCGGCGGCTGTCTGGGTGGCCGTTTTGTTCAGAGCTTTGAAGAACTCCGGACTACCAGCAAGGAAATCCACTTTTTCCCCGTAGGATAATTTTCTAAAGTTATCAAGCTTCAAATAATCGCCAAAGGGCAGCTTCAAAAATAATACATCCAAAGTTTCCGAATCGATATTTTCATTATTTTTCGCAAAATCGGCAACAAAATTTATGTCATGAGCCATTAGTTCAGCTGTTTCGGGATCCAGTCCTCCGAATAAATCTTTGATGTCTTCGGGTTTTATATATTCATGGATAAACCCGCTTGTGCCGGTCTCGGCGGGGTCGGGAGCAGGTTGGGATTCATTTGAAGTTACTGGACCGAATTTCCTTTTCATCTCTCTGAAAAGGGCTGGACAACCCGCAAGGACTTCTATTTTTTTCTCATAGGAGGATTTATTAAATAAGTCTGCTATATCGTCAATTTTGCTTATTACTAAACTTTCAAATAAGGAATCCAGAGTTTTAGAATCTATATCCTTGTGGGTTTTTACATAATCCGCAGCATAATTTATCCTGTCGGCCAGCGCTTCTGCGACCTCGTCATCCAGATCGACAAATAATTCTTTAAGTTCTTCGGGAGTTATAGGATCATATATTGAACGAATACGCCCAGATCCGCTCAGTTCTTTATAGAAGCCCTGACAGTGCTTAAGGAATAATAATTTTTTCTCGTATGAGAATCCGTCAAAACCTTCTGAACTCAAAAGACCCTTTGATTGAAATGATTTAAAAAAGTAGTCTACAGCTTTTTCATCACAATCATGATCATTAACAAAATCCGCAGTATGATTTATCTCATTAGCAACTTGTTCCGCAGTCTTATGATCCATTTTGCCGAATATATTTTGAATATCTTCCGCAGTTACAGGCTCACGGTAAAATTCGTCGCTGTTGGCTTCGGCGGAGCTTTTTTCTGATTTAGGTTTACTTGAGGATAGTGCGCCGGTTACTTCGCCAGCTTCTCTGAAAAATTTCGGACTATTTGCAAGAAACGCAGCTTTATCATCGTAAGAGTATTCTTTAAAAATGGAAGTATCCATAATTGCGCTAAAGGGCAATTTTTCAAATATCGAATCCATTTGTTCTGAATCCATATCATTATTTCTTATATAGTCAGAAAGCCGATTTATACCACTGGCAAATTGTTTTGCGTATTCATCATCTAGGCTGCTGAATAATTTTTTAACTTCTTCTGGTTTTAAAGGCTTCTGCGGCAAGCGGCGAGCTACAGTAGGGTCACTGTAAGATATCTTCACGTTTTTCGGCACATTATCAAACATATCTTTGATTTTTGTACCTTCGCTTATATGCCAGCCCGTAAGATCGAGGGCCTCAAGCTTTCTGCATTTGTAAAAGAGTTCAGTCATATCATTTGCGTTTTCGGTAGACCATCCGCCCAGATTCAGAGTGCGCAGACTGCTGCAATCGTTAAACATTTCGTGAAAACTTTTAACATTTGTCACGTTCATGGAACTGAGATCCAGTTCCGTCAGAGATCTGCAGAATTCAAACATCATGTGGCAGTATTCAAGATGTGCCGGCGCCCAGGAATTAATATCAAGCTGGCGCAGCTTAAGACAGCTTCCGAACATACAGATGGTGTCGGTCAGCTTTTTGGGGATCCATGCCGGACCCGTTTTGATGCTTACCAGGTTACTGCAGCCGTCAAACATTCCGCTCATATTTTCGACATTTGATATATCCCAGTTTGTAAGGTCGAGGGAACTCAGCGATCTGCAGCTATGAAACATATCGGCCATAGTTTTGACATTCGATACATCCCATTTAGCAGGGTCGAGAGAAGCCATAGAGTAACATCTCATAAACATGGCGGACATGGTTTCGCACATTGAGGTATCAAGGTCGGCCAGGTCGGCGGAAACAAGTTTATCCATGTCCATAAATAACCATTTTCCGTTTCTGATGCGGGAGCCTTTAAGAGCTACGACAGAAGTCACTTTATCCGCAATTTTTTCAAAGGGTCGAAAAGCATTGCCTAAATCTCCGCTGATAGTGAGCCTTCCGCTCTTTTTATCGAAGGACCAGCCTTTGCCGCTTGTTTTTGAAAAAAGTCCCATAGTATTTTCTTCCTTTCCTGATGAGCCCGAAGCAAACAACATGTATAACAGCGTATCCCAAACGCTGGATGCGGAACGGGCTCCTGTTCTGTTTATAAAATTATAGCATGATACAGCGGTTCTTACAATTATTTCCGATAGATATCCTTTTGCCGGTATAGCTGTAAAAGCCGGCGCTTTTTGTTTTTCCGGAAGGACAGGCAGGCGTCTTCCGAAAAATCCTATAAATATTTATAAATTATTGCTTTTACCCGCTAATTACTTTATAATATTTGATAATTCGAAAACACGGTAAATATTTTATATTCAGCAAAAAACCGGCAAAATGAGAAAAGAGGACATAATATGAGAAATTTCAAGAGAATACTTGTAGCCAACAGAGGCGAGATCGCCATCAGAGTTTTCCGCGCCTGCCGTGAGCTGGGCATCAGAAGCGTGGCGATCTATTCGGAAGAAGACAAAAACGCGATTTTCAGGACAATCGCCGACGAGTCCTACCAGATAGGCAAAGGCAAAAAGCCTGTTGAGGCGTATTTAAATATTGACGAGATAATTCAGGTGGCAAAGGCCAAAGGCGTTGACGCCATCCATCCCGGATACGGATTCCTTTCGGAAAACCCTGAATTCGCAAAGAAATGCGAGGCAGAGGGAATCGTATTCATCGGTCCCAGCCACAGAATGATGAACGCTTTGGGTGATAAGATCCAGTCCAAAAAGGTTGCCTTAAGCGTAGGCGTGCCTACTGTGCCCGGCGGAGAAAAGGCCGCTGAGTCCGAGGAAGAAGCCATCATTTTGGCAAAGGAATGCGGATACCCTATTATGCTTAAAGCCTCAGCCGGCGGCGGCGGAAGAGGTATGAGGGTAGTCCGTGATTCATCCAAGCTTATCTCTGAGTACAGAAGCGCGAAAAGCGAGGCTAAGAAGGCCTTCGGCAACGATGAGGTCTTCATTGAGAAATACCTTGAAAAGCCCAAACACATTGAGGTTCAGGTTTTGGGCGATACATACGGAAATCTTGTGCATTTGTACGAAAGGGACTGCTCCATTCAGAGACGTCATCAGAAGGTAATCGAGTTCGGTCCTTCACTGTGCCTTACGGACGAGCAGAGAAAGTCCATATGCGCCGACGCACTTAAAATTGCCGGAGCTGTGGACTATGTCAGCGCCGGAACAGTGGAATTCCTTGTGGATTCCAGCGGAAACCACTATTTCATCGAGATGAACCCCAGAATTCAGGTTGAGCATACCGTAACGGAGATCATTACGGGCATAGACATCGTTCAGGCCCAGATCCTCATCGCGGAAGGCTACGCTCTGGATTCCGACGAGATAAATATCAAAAAACAGGAGGATATTACAACCAGAGGCTATGCTATTCAGTGCCGTGTCACCACAGAGGACCCTGCCAACGGATTCATGCCCGACACAGGCCGTCTTGCCGTATACAGGACCAGCAACGGAAACGGAATCCGTCTGGACGGCGGTAACGGATACACGGGAGCGGTCATCACTCCCTATTACGACAGCCTTCTGGTTAAGGTAACGGCATATTCGAGGACCTTTGAGGACACCATCAGAAAGGCCCAGAGAGCGCTCAGAGACACCAAGATCCAGGGTGTTAAGACAAACATTGGATTCCTGCTGAACGTGCTTAACCACGAGCTTTTCCATCAGGGAGCCTGCGACACGGGATTTATCGAGTCCTATCCCGACCTTATGAACATATACAATAAAGCAGACGTTGAGCTGAGAGTGCTTAATTATATCGGAAACATTGTTGTGAACGAAACCAAGGGCGAAAAGCCTGTGCTGGACGTACCCCGCGTGCCTAAATTCGAGGTTCCCGGCAAGCTTTCCGGAACAAAACAGTTCCTGGACGAAAACGGTCCTCTGGCTCTTTCCAAATGGGTTCTGGAGCAGAAAAAGCTCCTTCTTACGGACACTACCATGCGTGACGCTCATCAGTCCCTTATGGCGACAAGAATGAGGACCATCGACATGGAGAAGATAGCTCCCGCGGTCTCACTTTACGGAAAGGACCTTTTCTCACTGGAAATGTGGGGAGGAGCTACATTTGACGTGGCAATGAGATTCCTTAAGGAAGACCCCTGGGAAAGACTGGAAACTCTCAGGCAGAAGATACCCAACGTGCTTTTCCAGATGCTTATCAGAGGAGCTAACGGCGTTGGATACAAAAACTATCCCGACAATGTTATCCGTGCCTTTATAGAACAGTCGGCCGCTTCCGGCATTGACGTTTTCAGGGTATTCGACTCCCTTAACTGGGTCAAAGGCATGGAAGTTGCCATTGACGAGGTCATTAACCAGAACAAGGTCTGCGAGGCCTGCATCTGCTACACAGGCGACATTTTAGATGAATCAAGAACCAAATATACATTGAAATATTACGTGGATTTAGCTAAGAGGTTAGAGGAAAGAGGAGCTCATATTCTGGGAATCAAGGATATGTCCGCTCTGCTGAAGCCCATGGCTGCATTCAAGCTTATCAAGGCGCTCAAAGAGGAGCTTTCCATTCCCGTTCATCTTCATACTCACGACACCAGCGGAAACGGTATCGCTACCGTACTTATGGCGGCGTCTGCGGGAGTGGATATTGCCGACGCGGCTATCGGAAGCATGTCCGGTCTTACAAGCCAGCCTGCTTTGAATACGATCGTGGCGGCTCTTCAGCATACGGAAAGAGACACTCTGCTTCCTTCTGAAGGACTGCAGAAGATCTCCGATTACTGGGAGGCTGTACGTCCCGTTTACGCCAAATTCGAGTCGGGACTTAAGGCTGTTACCACCGAGATTTACAGATACGAGATCCCCGGAGGCCAGTACTCCAACCTTAAGCCTCAGGTAGAAAGCTTCGGTCTGGGACACCGTTTCGACGAGGTCAAGGAAATGTACAGGACAGTTAA
>JAFWDD010000087.1 GCA_017534115.1 Bacillota bacterium
CCAAGCGGTAAGGCACAGGACTTTGACTCCTGCATTCGGTGGTTCGATCCCACTCAGCCCAGTTTTAGGGCAACATAATTTAATAATATTGGGGTATCGCCAAGCGGTAAGGCAATGGACTCTGACTCCATCATTCGCAGGTTCGAATCCTGCTACCCTAGTTTCAAAAAACTTAATACTTGACAATTACGTTAAAAAGTAATATTGTAATTGTAAAGATGCGCGAATGGCTCAGTGGTAGAGCATCGCCTTGCCAAGGCGAGGGTCGCGAGTTCGAATCTCGTTTCGCGCTTTAAAAACCAATCTATGTAATTTAGGTTGGTTTTTGTTTTTAGAGGTGTTTTTTATGTATAGCTTGAAAAAGATCATAACAACCATAGAACGAATAGAAAAGGGATACAATACATTTCTCAAAATTGTGAAATATGTTGATAAAGCCATGACTTTCTATCCAATTGTAGACGGCGTTCTTAAAAAGCTGAATGCATCTCATGATAATTGATTATATTATATGCCTTGCGATATATTTGCAGGGTTTTTTTATTCTGTGTTTGTGAATTTACCGAAATATTTCTATCATGTTAAAAAAATTATCCAAGTTTAAAGATTTTGTAAAATTTATCTGGAAAAAATTATCTGCATTAGGTATAATATTTGTTAAGAAATATATTTATGGGAGAGAATTCCTTTGAAATCCAATAAGGTATTAATACTTATTATAACTTTGTTTATTGTTATAAGCGGAATAGTTTATTCAAGTGCTCACGGCAAGCCCATTTCTTCAAATACTGTTGAAGAAAAGGAGTTTGAAAGCATAAAAGTCGATGTTTCCGGTGCTGTCGAATCTCCGGGAGTTTATGCTCTGAGTTTCGATTCCAGGGTTGGTGACGCGGTTGAAGCCGCAGGCGGATTTGCGAGTGATGCGGAGCCTGATTTCGTAAATAAAGCGGATTTTCTTAAAGATGGACAGTTCTTGTATATACCCCATAAGGATGAAAGTTTGGATGAAATATATCTTAAGATGAACGAAAACCCGGATTTAAATAAGAATCCGGATTATGTGATAAATATAAATGAAGATGGTGTGTATAAGCTTACATTGCTTCCGGGAATCGGAGAAAAGACAGCGCAAAGCATAGTTGCTTACAGAGATGAGCACGGCGGATTTTCGACCGTAGAAGAGCTTTTGGAGGTTCCTGGCATAGGCGAGGCCACACTGGAAAAAATTCGGAATTACATCACATTGGGCTAAATAGGAGGTTTTTAAATGGCATATAATATACTTGTTGTTGATGACGAGAAGCTTATTGTAAAGGGAATAAAGTTTTCTCTGGAGCAGGAAGGCATGGAGGTTGAAGCCGCGTATGACGGCGAGGAAGCCCTTAACTTTATAAAAAACGGTAAATTCGACCTTGTTGTTTTAGACGTTATGCTGCCCAAAATGGATGGTCTTGAGGTTTGTCAGAGGGTAAGAGAAATTTCAGGTATACCTATAATAATGCTTACCGCTAAAGGCGAGGATATGGACAAGATAATGGGTCTGGAATACGGCGCTGACGATTACCTCACAAAGCCTTTTAATATTCTTGAGCTTAAGGCAAGAATAAAGGCAATTCTCAGAAGGACTAAACAGAAAGGCGATTCAAAGGAAAAGAAGAATTCGCTTAAAGTGCGTGATTTAGAGCTGATTTTTGAAAGCAGAAGAGTATTCATAGGCGACAAAGAGGCAAATCTTACAGCGAAGGAATTTGACCTTCTTGAACTGCTTATGGAGAATCCCGGAAAGGTATACAGCAGAGAAAATCTTCTGGATACAGTATGGGGATACGATTATCCCGGTGATGTCAGAACAGTTGATGTTCATGTAAGAAGACTTAGAGAAAAAATAGAGGAAAATCCTAGCGAACCCAAGTATATATTCACAAAATGGGGAGTTGGTTATTATTTTAACTAAAAAGAATAAAAAGTTCTTTTTTGGAATGCGCTGGCTGCTTCTTATACTTTGCTGCATAATAGGCTTCGGGCCGATTTTCATATTTTCGAGAGCCACTATGACCAGTGTAAATAACTATTTTACGGCAAACAGGCAGAAGGAGCTTATGAGACAGGCTAATGTTATAGCCGACCAGGTTTCCGGTTCCGATTTTTTTACGAACGAGGACAATCTGGAATATTTTTCGGAATATTTACTGGATACAAGTATACAGGGCGGATACAGGATAATGATAACCGACCGGACAGGTATGGTTATCATGGACAGCAATAATTCGGAAAAAGGAAAGGTGTACGCGATACAGGAGGTAATTGAAGCCTTAAACAATAAAAGTGTCGCCAATGTTCAGAATAACGGAAATATTTACACGGCAGTACCCATAATGGATTATACAAGTTCGGAAATAATAGGCTCTGTACTTATATTTTCCTCAGCCGCGGACATAACGGATACGGTTGAGGTTATAAGAGGGCTTTTTTCCTTTATTCTGCTGGGTATTTTGATATGTGTAGGCATAGCCATATTTTTCATTTCCAAAATATTTGTTAAACCCCTTAAAGAGCTTCAGGGTGTTATTAACCGTCTTACAGACGGTCATCTTGACAGCAGGGTAAAAGAGACAAAGGTTTTCAGAAATGAGATTACGGATATAGGTTCCGCCTTCAACGAAATGGCGGATAAGTTGGAGAAAATAGATGATTCCAGGCAGATATTCGTGTCCAATGTGTCCCATGAGCTGAAAACTCCGTTAAGCTCCATAAAGGTTCTTGCGGATTCCATATCTACGGCGGATGATCTGCCAAAGGAAATGTATATCGAGTTTTTGCAGGACATTACCAACGAAGTTGACAGAATGTCCAATATCATTACCGACCTGCTGAATCTGGTAAGGCTTGACCAGAAAGAGCTTCCTTTGAAGTTTGAGGCAACGGATCTCAATAAATTTATGTCGGATATTGTAAAGAGACTTACGCCTCTGGCAAATGCCAAGGATATTGATATAACATACGAAGGCAAAAATGTTATGGCAGAAATTGACAGTGTTAAGCTTTCTCTGGCTATATCAAACCTTGTGGAAAATGCAATTAAATATACTGATGAAGGCAAGGTAACGGTAACACTGGACAGCGATCATCAGAATGCGTTTATAACCGTAGCCGACACGGGAATAGGCATACCGGAGTCGGAGCAGAACAAGATATTCGACCGTTTCTACCGGGTTGACAAGACTCGTGACAGACAGACGGGAGGCACAGGACTGGGTCTTTCCATAACCCATTCCACAGTCCTTATGCACAACGGAAGCATAAAGGTTTTGAGCAAGGAAAATGAAGGAAGCACATTCCTTGTAAGAATTCCTTTGAAGCATCCGTATGTTCTGGAAAATGATAAATAAACCGTTGGGAGGTGTCTGAATCTTGGAAAACGGTTTTAACAATAATAACAGAGAGGATTACATAGAGAGAAAAAACAAAGCAATATATATAATAGTTACGGCAATAGTTATTGTATTGGCGTCATTTCTGATAAATAATTTTCAGGCAAGAAAAGAAGTGGAGAAGGATATATGCAATGTGTATTTTCTTGATGCCTCAGAGGAATTTCTGAAAAGCGAGGAAAGATATATCAGCGGAGATTCGGAAGAGGAAATAGTCGCCAATGTTCTTGAGATTTTGAAAAACAAGCCCATATCCGAGGTTTTGGTGCAGTCCATACCGGAGAATGTGGAGTTTAAGGATTACTGGATAGACAGCAAGGGAACAGTGTATATTGATTTGCACTTTACAGACGGCAAAAAGCCGAAAAATGACGTGGCGCTTATGGCAAGAGCCGCTCTTGTATGGACTTTGACTGATCTGGAGTTTATCAACGGAGTATGTATAACTATTGACGGTGACCCGATAATTGCCGCCGGCGGAGAATATATAGGAATTCTTACGAGAGATGACCTTGTTATAGATGCGGCGGAGATAATAACTGAGCCTCTGGACGAAGTTACGGTTAAGCTGTATTTCTCCAATGGGGACTCAACGGGCTTGGATGTTGAGATAAGACGAATAATCGTAAATCCTAATCAGGAGCTGGGAGGTTATGTGCTGACTGAGCTCATAAAAGGTCCTGTTGACGAGAACCTGAAGCCTACGGTCCCTCCTGAGACAAAGGTTCTGGACCTTAAGGTTCTGGATGGAGTCTGCTATGTGGATTTAAGCTCTGATTTCGTGACAAAGCACAGCGGAGGCACATCTGAAGAGCTTCTTACCATATATTCTATTGTAAATTCCCTTACATCCATTGAGGGAATAGATAAGGTGCAGTTTTTGATTGAAGGCGAAAAACAGACGACCTTCAAGGGAGGCGTGGACTTTTCGATTCAGTTCACAGCAAAAGATCTTTACTTATAGGCTGAAAAAGTTGGTGATAATATGAAACGTCCGGCGCTTTGGTCTGCATTGTTTTTGATACTTGGTATTTTACTGGGACGGTACGGATTTAAATTATCCGGTACTGTCCTTTTTTCTTTAGTGCTGGTAATTGCGGCGGTAAAATATGCGAAGGCGAAAAGCCTTATAATACTTGTTATATTTGCTGCGGCAGGCTTCGGTCTCATGCGGAATGCAATGAATTTCGGCACCAATAATCTGGATGCGTCGGCAGGCATCAGGGAGGAAATATCTATCAAAGGCATAGTAAAAGATGTCAGCATAACGCCGAAGGGATATAAAAAGCTGGATGTAAAGCTGATTACGGCTGAAAGCGAGACAGCCGGAAACATATTTGAAAATGACAAAAATGTGCATATTCAGTTAATTACGGATTCTGACAAATTTATAGAATATAATTATGAGATAGAGGCGCATACGGTTATTGAGAAGCTGTCGCCTCCCGAAAATTACGGGGAATTCAATAGTATGGTGTATAACGGAGCCAGAGGTTTCGACTATACGGCTTTTGCGGAAGATTTGGAGGTTTCCGAAGGCGGAAGAGATTTCCTTTATTACATAAAATCCTTAAGGAACAATATGCTTAATGTGTATGACGAAATTCTTCCGGAGTCGGAAAGCGGCGTCCTGAAATCAGTAGTAACAGGATACAGGTCCGACCTTTCGGATGAGACAAAGGAAATATATAAAACTGCGGGCATATTCCATGTCCTTGCCATTTCCGGAATGCACGTGTCAATTCTGGCAGGCGGTATATTTGTTTTTTTAATGAAAGTATTCAGGTTTTCCAGAAGGAAATCGTCACTCATATCCATAGGCATAATAGCCCTTTACGCTGTATTTACAGGCGGAAATGTTCCCGTTGTAAGAGCGGTATTGATGTTTTCCATAGCTGCGGCAGGAAACATTTTGGGCAGGATCGAGGACAAATTCAACTCTTTGTCACTGGCGGCGATTGTAATTCTGCTTTTCAATCCGTGGTTTTTATTTGATTCGGCATTTTTGCTTTCATTGGGGGCAACAACAGGAGCATATACGGGTGCAGAAATTATATCCAATATCGAAACCGGCGAAAAGCGTAAATACAATTCCGTATATCAGAGCATAATTGTCAGCCTGACTGTCTTGGGCTTCATTATTCCGATTTCCATGTGGTTTTTCGGCGAAATATCTTTTTACTCCGTAATTACCAATATTATAGTTGCCGTTACATTTCCGTTTGTAATGGTTTTGGGCTTTGTAGCGGGCGTTGTGGGTATGTTTTCTCTGCCTGTTGGAACTTTTTTCGGCGGAAGTGTATACTATATCCTGAAATTTATAGAATTCATCGCCAAAACAGTGGGAAGCTCAAAATACGGATTAGTATATTCGGGAAGATTTCCGTTTTGGGCAGCGGTTTTCTACTATGCGGGACTGGCATTTCTGATTCTGGGCTTTGTAAAACGTAAAAAATACAGATTTAATCCCGTGCTGCCTGTGGTTTTTGCGGCTCTGTTTTTTGTTTCTCTTAACGCCAACAGGATGTTTTTCAAAAATAACGAGATAAATTTCCTCAGCGTAGGAAACGGAGACTGCGCTGTAATAAAAACCTTTGACAACCATGTATTTGTAATTGACGGCGGAGGAAACGTTTCCAAAAACTTAGGTGAAAATACGGGAAAGAACATTGTCCTGCCATTCCTTACGGCCAAGGGCATAAATCACATTGACGGTATTTACATAAGTCATCTGGATTCGGACCATGCGCTTGGGGCAATAGAGCTTATGGATCTGACAGGCGCAGACGCAGTATATATACCTGACATCGAAGCTGGTGAGGCGTATGTGTGGAACAGGCTTTACGATGCGGCTCAAAGGAATGGTATTCCTGTGTATAGGGTCAATTCCGGCGATAAATTTGAAATAAGCGAAAACGCGTTCATAGAATGCTTGTCTCCCGATGCGGATTCGGGAATCACGGACACAAATCATGGTTCTATGGTGTTAAAATATACAGACGGAGATTTTTCCGCGCTGTTCACTGGAGATATAGATTTTCTGACGGAAGAGGAGCTGATCAAAAACGGAAAGGACCTTTCGGCGGATGTGCTGAAGGCTGCCCATCACGGATCAAAATACTCTACATCAGAGGAATTCGTAAATGCAGTCGGAAACAAAATCTCCGTAATAAGCGCGGGTCAGAACAATGTGCACGGTCATCCTGCTCCCGAGACACTGGACAGGCTTTCAAATACTAAAATATTTGTTACATTTAAAGAAGGAACGGTAAAAATCACCACAAACGGGAAGAAATATAAAGCAGAAACCATGAAAGGAGGCGTTTTTAAGTGAAAAAGCTTAAGGAAGAACTGAAAAAGAAGGAATTTTCGAAGGTCTATCTGTTTTTCGGTCCGGAAGATTATCTTAAAAAGGTGTATCTGGAAAGGCTGAAACGCTTAAGGATAACTCCCGATGAGGAGCTTATGAACCTGAAGATTATAGAGGGAAAATCCGTTTCCGCCGAGGCAATAGAGCAGTCCGTAATGACGCCGCCTTTTCTGGGCAGTTTCAGATTTACAATAGTGAAAGGAAGCGGTCTTTTCAAATCCGAAAAAAAAGGAGAGGCTTCCGAAGCCGCCGACTTGCCGTCATCCAACGATATTATAGATATAATTGACCATATCCCTGAGGACGCCTGTCTTGTGTTTGTGGAGGACGAAATCGATAAGAGCTCAAAGTTATATAAAAAGATTCAAAAGGACGGACGCGCCGTGGAATTTACTCCGCTCAGCGAAGCCGACACAATTAAGTGGATTACGGCGGAGTTTGCCAAACGGAAAATAAAGATAGACAAAGCAACGGCTCTCTATTTCCTCAGATATGTAAACGGCGATATGGAGGCCGTGCAAATCGAAATTGAAAAACTTTCCTCGTATCTTGGGGACAGACAGCAGGTTGAAAAGGCTGATATCGATAAGATCTGTGTCAAGTCTTTCCAGACGAAAATATTTGATTTGGTCGAAAGTATGGGCAAAAAGGACGCTGACAGAGCCATTGAGATATACAGAAACATGATTATGACCAAAGAACCGCCAATGCGGATTTTTATAATGGTTGTCCGCCAGATTCGAATGATATTGCAGTCCAAAAACCTTGAAAAGCAGGGATATTCATCCGCGGAAATCGCCCAAAAGCTCAATCTTCATGAGTTTGCAGTGAAAGAAGCCCTCCGGGAGGCAAGGAATTTCTCTTCGGAGGAAATCAAGAACGCTATGGAGGACTGCCTGGAGACGGACAGGAAAATCAAAACCGGCCTCATGAATGACGAGCTTGCCGTTGAACTTCTTATAATAAAATACGGGACCCCGGGCGAGAACTAATGTATTTGGCAATTATTTTGGCAACGACAACTTTGCGGCAATCTATTGAAAAGTACTTTTTATTATGGTAAAGTAAAATCAGGTAAGTATATATATTTTTATAAAAAAGGAGTGACTAATATGAAATCTAATAAACTAAGACGTGCGCTTGGAATCGTCATAGCGGCCGTTATGGTATTCGCCATGGTGCCTGCGATGGCAATGGCGGATGAAAACGATCCTGTTGTTACATACGGTGACGACATTAGTTGTGTAATATTTACCAATGATGGAGAAGGAGATTCTGTTGCAAGCGGCGCCCACGTAGCAGCAGGGACAGGGCTGAAATTTACTTATACCGGAAACGGTATAAATCCGCAATGGACAATGAAGCCCGTACCTAGTAGTGGTTATAATATTACATTTGATAAAAAAAGTATTTCGTTTCGTTTGCCCAATGAAAATATAAATGTAACGGTAAGCGCGGAAGTTGAACCTACTTTGGATGAGGCATTGAATGTTGAAGGTGGCAAGATTCAATTTACATCAGAGGAACCATATCCTTGGGATGTAGTTACTAAAGACGGCAGAATCTATGCGCAGTCCGGCAATGCAGGAAAACCTATGACCATTTCGGAACTAACCGCAAATGTGAATTTGGCAGGAGCCGGTACATTAAGCTTTGACTATAAGGCTCGTGGTGAAGGTGCAGGTAACGGTACACCTTTTGACGAGTGTCTTTTTTCAGTCGATAACGTAGCGAAACTTTCTTATGGGCAACAAGGTGATGATTGGAAAACTTATTCCGAAGAGCTTTCTGCCGGAACCCATACGTTGTCATGGAAATATACTAAGGACAGCTCGGTTAATCCTACAGGTGATTATTTCGCAGTGGATAATGTAAGCATTACAGAAACTACACCTGCAGAATACAATATTAACGTTACAGGCGGAAAAGCGTACAGCGATGGAAATTGTACACAAGAAATAACAAAGGCTAAACAGGGAGATACGGTTTATATTTATCAGGATGTTGTTGAAGGGAAATATGCTAAAAGTATTACATTTGATCCTGACAGTATAGAGCCGTCGGAGTATAGCGAAAAAGCCATGGGCTTTAAAATGCCCGGACAGGATGTAACAATAACCATAACATTTGACGACCAGACACCATTAACAATAGACCTTTCAGAAGGCTCGGCGGTAGTTGACACTTATGAATTTGAGGCGGTTTACAGCGCTCTTTATCCTGATCAAATGATTATTACAAACGAAAATAGTGAATATACATTAGACCTTGACAAAAATGGCACAGATGACGTGAAAGTGACTGTCAAAACCTTTGGTCCGCCTGATCCTCCCACCTATGACATGGTAGTTCTGGAAGAAACAAACAGCGTTAAGGATGAAATTACCCTCAATGAGCCTAACATAAGTCCTTATTGGCCGGTAACGGTTAAGTTTGCGGAAACCCCTGTAGAAACCCTCAAAATAACCACAACAAAATTAGCCAATGGAACAGTTGGCAAAGAATACAGCCAGAAGCTTGAGGCAAACTATGATGATGTTACATGGAGAATAGAAGGCGAACTTCCCGAAGGACTTGAGCTTGACGGAAATACTATCAGCGGAACACCCGCTGAAAAAGGAAGTTTTCCGATTGCCGTGAAAGCTGAAAAAGGTTCAGAAACTGACACGAAGGAATTTACAATTACAATCACAGAGAAAGCATCTTCCGGCGGCGGCGCTTCCGGAACTGTAAGCTTTGTACTCACATACAACACAAACGGCGGCTCCGAGATCAAATCTGAAAGCCATAAAGCCGGTGACGAGGTAACTCTTGACAAAACACCGACAAAAGAAGGATATACATTCACAGGCTGGTATGCGGACAAAGAATGCACACAGAAAATCGAAAGCGTAACAATGAACAGCTCAAAAACTGTTTACGCAGGCTGGTCTGACGGCGAACAGCCCGTAAAACCCGATGAAAACGCGCCTTTAATGGTAATTAGAATCGGCGATACAAAATATCAGCTTAACGGCGTAGATATGGAAATGGATGCGGCGCCTTTCATTGATGAAAACGACAGAACAATGCTTCCCGTAAGGGTTGTAGCAAACGCTCTTGGAATTTTAGACGCTGACATCGCATGGGACAACAGCACAAAGACTGCGTCCTTCACAAGACCTGACGGAAAAGTCGTTTCCTGCACAGTCGGTTCAAAGATAATCAAGATCGGCGATGAAGAAGTTGAGGTCGACACAGCTCCCGTAATCAGAAACGACAGAATTTATCTTCCCATGAGAGCGTTATTCAACGCATTCAATGTTTCCGATGCCCACATCATCTGGGACGGACAGAAAAAGACAGTAACAGTCACAAAAGAGGCTCTTGACGACATAAAAGCTCTTGAAGCTGAACCTGTCGAAGAACCTGACGAGGAAGCGGAAGAAACAGCGGAAGAGACTGAAGAAACCGCTGAAAACGCTGAAACTCCCGAAGAGAACGCTGAAACAGCTGAATAAATTAACGTGAAATGAATATGAAATAAAAGAAAGGCAGACTACCTGAAAAGGCGGTCTGCTTTTTGAATTTGTAAATTTTGCATTTTCAACTATTTAAATATAGCCAATAACCTTCATATACTTATTATATGGGGTCAAGGGGCGAAGTCCCTTGCGGGTTCTCAGGGCAGAGCCCTGAGCGGGTTTTTAGGGCAGATTCCCTGATCTCTTCTATTTAAGCCGCGCTTCGGCAAAAACAGCCGTTTCCGGGCAAAGCTCCTGACAACAGTAGCAGTGAATGCACTTCGTCTTGTCAACTTCCGGCCTGTGGTTTTCCATGTAAATTGCCTTGGGCGGACAATTGTCGAAGCAGACTCCGCAGCCTATGCACTTTTCTCTGTCAAAACAAACGTCTGTCGCCAGTTTCTCGGAATTTCCCTTTCCTCTGCGGAGAAACGGGTTCATTATAACAGTTTTGGGCAGTTTGTAATCCTCAATAATAAACTGGGAAATATCCTCGCCCACAAGCACAACGTCCGAAGGCTTAACTATGCCCCTTTTGATGGTCTGATTTATGGTAGGCACCATCTTGTACGGCATATTAATGATTTTCACTGCCGCCATATCCAGCGCGAATGGACTTTCCGAGGCAAGAATTACACCTATATCTCGCGGATTTCCGCCCGAAGGTCCATCGCCTTCCATACCAACGATTCCATCCATGAGCGTAAGGGCAGGATTGACACAGAGACATATGTCGATGAGGCCGTTTGCGAATGTGTTGTAGCTGGGCCACAGAAGATGGTATTCCGCCTTCATCGTACCGGGAATTACTCCGAAAAGATTCTTCACACCGCCTGTAAATGTTGCCAGAGAGTGGGTTTTCAGTTTGCAGACATCAATAACCTTGTCTGCGTTGTGAATCGCTTCTACCATGGTAACCTTTTTCAGCACTTTTCCTTCTTCAAAGGGCACCTGAACGGTATTTGTATTGAAATTCAGCTGGGCTCCGCTTTTTTCTGCGGCAAAGTCCATTCCGCAGGTTTTGTAAATTCCTTTCAACGCCGACTGTGTGAAAGGACCTCCGGGACTGTCACCTATGGTAACACTGCATCCGTATTCCATCAGAATATGAGCCGCTGCCGCAACAAAAACAGGATGAGTTGTTACAGCTTTTTCAGGCAGTCTTTTTGCCAGCAGGTTTGTTTTCACGAACACATTTTCGCTCGGGCTCACGAACTTTTCCAATCCTCCCAGAAGATTTATTGACTCGAGAATTTTCTCTCGTACAGTTTCAAATTCATAATTTTTGCATCCTATAATAGATACTTTTTTCATTCAAATCAGCCTTTCGCATATGATATATTCTTATTTTAACACAATTAAGCGGGCATATGAAGAAAATAACTATAAAATATCATGGATTTGTGATATAATTTTTAAATTAAATACTATTTTCGGAGATGATGTAATGGAAAACGGGAAATTTGCAATAAACAGGGATAAACTGAAAAAGCTTATGGAGGACAATTCAGCGTGGGTATTTTTTGCCGGACACGCTCCCATGAAGGATTTAAGTTCTGTTTATCCTTTTAATGTAGATAAAAATTTTTACTATCTTACTGGCATTGAGGAGGAAGGATGTATTCTTCTGATTTACCGTTCAGGCGAGGAGTATCACGAAAAGCTCTTCATAAATGAAGATAACGGCGAAATGGGCAAGTGGATAGGCAAAAACCTTACACAAGGTGAGGCCTATGGTCTGTCCGGTGTGGAGGAGATAGATTTTAACACAGGTTTCCTCTGCCGTCTGAGGGAAATAATTGCCGAGAAAAAGCTTACAAGGCTTTATGTCCAGGGCGGCAAGGAAGAACCTAAAAGACCTGAAAACGAGCAGTTTGTAAAAGAATTTCTGGATATGGAGATTTTGGACAGTCTTCCGGCAATGGCAAAGCTTCGGGTTATTAAGGAGCCCTGGGAACTGGAAAGAATGGAGAAGGCGATTTCCATAACAAAGGACGCTTTTGAGGCCATGATGAAAAATTCCAGTCCTGAAATGTATGAATATGAGGTAGAAGCGGAGTTTGATTATGTTCTGAAGAAAAACGGAGTATTTGACAAAGCGTTCGACACGATAGCGGCTTCGGGAAAGAATGCGGTAGTTCTTCATTATTCAAAAAACAATTGCAAAGCTGTCAAAGATGATATGATTCTTGTGGATGCTGGAGCTTCGTGGAAAAATTACATGGCGGACATAACCAGAACGTTTCCTCTTTCGGGAAAATTTACAGATAAGCAGAAACAGGTTTATGAAATCGTTTTGGGCGGAAACAAGCTCATTGAGGATTATATAAGACCGGGAATCAAATACGAAACAATGAACGAAAAGCTCATAGACTACTATGAAGCTGAACTCAAGAAAATAGGACTTATAGAAACCCGTGATGAGATTTCGAAATATTATTATCACAAGGTAGGACATTTCCTTGGCCTTGAAACTCACGATGTTGGTCTTGTGGAAGGCATGGAGCTTGCTCCGGGAATGGTAGTGACCGTTGAGCCGGGCCTTTACATCGAAGAATGGGGCATAGGCGTAAGGATAGAGGACGACGTGCTCGTAACTGAGGACGGCAGCGAGGTTTTATCAAAGGATATTATTAAAGAAATTGATGACATAGAGAGATTTATGGCGGAAAACAGGAGGTAAATATGGAAAGAGCGGTAATTACAGTACTTGGAAACGACAAAGTTGGAATAATAGCAAATGTCTGCACCTATCTTGCGGATGCGAATATAAATATTCTGGATATATCCCAGACAATTCTTCAGGGTTTTTTCAGCATGATGATGGTCGTTGACGTATCCGGCAGGAACAGATCCTTTGATGACCTTATAAATGAGCTGAACGAGCTGGGCGACAGAATCGAAATGCAGATAAAGATACAGCATGAGGAGATTTTCAATACAATGCATAGAATTTAAGCTGTGAGAGGTAGAAAGTATGATAACAAGCAGAGAAGCGTTTGAAACAAACAGAATGATAGACGAGATGAATCTGGATGTAAGAACCATAACGATGGGCATCAGCCTTATGGACTGCGCGGATTCGGATATAGACAGATTTAACGAGAAGATATATGAGAAAATAACCCGCTGTGCAAAAAACCTTGTGAAAGTGGGTGAAGAGATAGAAAGAGATTTCGGAATTCCCATTGTAAATAAGAGGATTTCCGTAACGCCCATTGCCATTGCGGCGGCAGGCACTCATGCGGACAGTTATGTTTCCATAGCGAAGACCCTTGACAAGGCTGCGAAAGAGGTGGGAGTGAATTTCATAGGCGGATTTTCTGCCCTTGTGCAGAAGGGTTCAACTCCCAGCGATGATGTGCTCATAAATTCCATTCCCGAGGCTTTGGCCGTTACGGACAGGGTGTGTTCTTCCGTGAATGTGGGAACAACTCGAAACGGAATCAATATGGACGCAGTTAAAAAAATGGGCGAGATTATCAAAAGGACCGCGGAGCTCACAAAGGATAATGACTGTATGGGATGCGCAAAGCTGGTTGTATTTGCCAATGCGGTAGAGGATAATCCTTTTATGGCGGGAGCGTTCCACGGTCTTGGTGAAAAGGACTGTGTTATAAATGTAGGCGTAAGCGGTCCCGGAGTCGTTAAAAGCGCTCTTGAAAGCGTAAAAGGATCCGATTTTGAGACTCTTTGCGAAAAGATAAAAACAACAGCGTTTAAAATAACCCGTGTGGGTCAGCTTGTTGCTCAGGAGGCTTCGAAGAGACTGGGTGTACCCTTTGGAATTATCGACCTTTCACTTGCTCCTACGCCTGCCGTTGGTGACAGTATCGCGGAGATTTTCCAGGTTATGGGTCTGGAGCACGCGGGAGCGCCCGGAACCACGGCGGCTCTTGCAATTTTGAATGACAATGTTAAAAAAGGCGGAGTAATGGCGTCCTCATATGTAGGCGGACTTAGCGGAGCCTTCATTCCCGTCAGCGAAGACGCAGGAATGATTGAAGCCAGCCGTATTGGCGCGCTCACACTGGAAAAATTAGAGGCTATGACCTGCGTATGCTCCGTAGGTTTGGATATGATCGCGATTCCCGGAGATGTTCCGGCAGCTACAATTTCCGGAATTATTGCCGACGAGGCAGCCATTGGAATGATAAACGCAAAAACCACGGCAGTCAGGATTATTCCCGTAGAGGGCAAAAAATCCGGGGATGTGGTTGAATTCGGCGGTCTTTTGGGTCACGCATATATTATGGAAACGAACAGATTCAGCTGTGAGGACTTTATAAACAGAGGCGGAAGAATTCCTTCGCCGATCCACAGCTTTAAGAACTAAGGTGAAAATATGATTATTCCCAATGAAAACAAGGTATTCGAATATTTTGAGGAAATAATAAAAATCCCCAGAGGCTCAGGGAACGAAAAGGAAATCAGCGATTACATAGCAAATTTTGCCCGCGAGAGGAATCTGGAGGCAGTTCAGGATTCGGAAAATAATGTAATCGTTAAAAAGAACGCTTTTCCGGAATATGAGGACAAGGCTCCCGTAATCCTTCAGGGGCATATTGACATGGTCTGCGTTAAAAAAAGCGGTATTGACCATGATTTTCTGAAAGACCCCATAAAGGCTGTAGTAAACGGAGATTTCATTTCCGCAGACGGAACCAGCCTTGGCGCGGACGACGGAATAGGCGTTGCCTATATGCTTGCTCTTCTGGATTCAGAGGATATTCCACATCCTCCTCTGGAATGTGTTTTTACGGCAGATGAAGAGGTAGGAATGGGCGGAGCGAAGAGCCTGGATATGAGCGGACTTAACGGCAGACGGCTCATAAACATAGATTCGGAGAACGAAGGTGTTTTCTGCGTGAGCTGTGCCGGAGGGGTTAGAGTGAATCTTACGATACCTCTGGAATGGGATGCGGAAAAACCTTCTGATTTTAAAGGCTTTGATATTAAAATAACCGGTCTTTTAGGCGGACATTCGGGAAGCGATATACATCTTCAGAGGGCTTCCGCAATAAAGCTTATGGGAAGGATTCTGAACCGAATTTCCGGGGAAACCGAAATCAGAATCGCGGACATTTCGGGAGGCAGCGCGGACAATGCCATAGCGGCTTTCGCGCAGGCAGAAATTTTTGTGAACAAAGATTATCATCTGGAAGAAACATTGAATCAGCTGAAAAAAGAATTCAACAGGGAGTATAAAAGCGCTGGCGAAAGCATATACTTAAGTATGGAAGAGGCTCGTCCCGAAAGGATTCTGACGACTGATGCCAGCGAGCGAATAATAAAAGCTCTTGTTCTTATACCTTACGGTGTGAATACTGTTAGTCTGGAAATGGAAAATCTTGTTGAAAGCTCCTGTAATCCGGGAGTTGTGTCCATGGACGGCAAAGAATTTCTCATAAAATGCGCCGTCCGCAGCAGCACTGACATAAGAAAAAGGGTTCAGGCAGAAAACATAAAGATTCTGGCATCTCTTGTGGGCGGAAGAACATGGGAGCAGGGTGATTATCCCTCGTGGGAATACAATCCCGATTCCAGGCTAATGGATTTCGTACCGAAGCTTTACGAGAAAATGTTCGGAAAGAATGCGAAAATAGAATCCATTCACGCGGGTCTCGAGTGTGGAGTTTTCGCGGGTAAGATTCCCGGAATCGATATGATTTCCTTCGGTCCGGGCCTTTTCGAGGTTCACAGCGTAAACGAAAGGCTTTCCATTTCGTCTGCTGAAAGAATGTGGGATTTTCTGAAAGAGATCCTGAAAAATATTGACTAAAGGTGATAAAATGAAATTGCCGTGGGATAAAAGGTACCTGAAAATTTCTTTTCACGTGGTTTTCACCGCAGCAGTAATAATTCTGCTGTGGCTTATCATGAAAGATTTTTCCCGTACGGGCAGGGGCATTTATCTTTTTTTCGGCAGCATTTTGAGAGTTATGGCTCCTCTTATATGGGGAGCTTTTATTGCGTTCATACTTGATCCCGCAGTTGAGTTTTGCCAGAATTTATATGACGGCGGAAGAAAGAAAAACGGAGGCTTCAGAAACCGCAAAGCAGGAACCCTTATAACCTATGGGGTGCTGTTTTCTGTTTTGACTTTCGGCATATGGATGCTGGTTTCAAAAATCGGAAGTCTTGATATGGAGGCAGTTTCGGGACGCATAAATGAATCGCTGGAAGATTTGTCCGATTTGCTGGTGCTTCTTCAGGTCCGTCTCGCGGAGATAGGTGTTCCGGGAAGTATGGATATATATTACAGACAGTTTCTCGCCAATATAACCGGAAACATAGAAAACGGAATATACACCATGTTTATGTCGTTGGGTAAGGCAGGTAGTTTTTTTATTAATCTTATTGTGGGATTTGCTGCCGCCTTTTATTTTCTTTCGGAAAAGGACAGGCTTTTCTCAAAGCTTCAGGACAGCTTCAGAGTATTTCTGCCGGAAAAAAGTTACAGGAGATTTTCATCTTTCTGCAGTGATTTGAATGAAGTTTTTTCCGGATATATAAGAGGACAGATAGCGGACGCCCTTATTATGGCAGTTCTTTTCAGTACAGCCTTTTACTTTGCGGGAATAAAATACGCTGTTTTAATAGGTATCATCTCAGGCATTCTGAATATCATACCCTATGCGGGAGCCATAGCGGCATTTTCCCTTTCCGTCAGCGTGGCGTTTTTGAGCGGAGAACCGGTAAAGGCTCTGTACGCGGCAATCATAACCATAGTTCTTCAGCAGGTGGATTCCATATACATTTCTCCGAGAGTAATGGGCAGAACCGTAAGACTTCATCCGGTGGCGGTTTTGCTTTCAATTGTGATTTTCGGAAAAATATTCGGAGTCTGGGGAATGATTTTTGCTGTACCGATAACAGCGGTTATAAAGATCATATACGAAAGAATTTATGCAAAGAAAAAAGAAGAATATATAAAAAGACAAAAAAATAATCCCCGTAAAACCTGAATTTACGGGACTTATGAATTTCTTTGGGTTTTAATATCAGCAAAAATTAGTGTTGTCTTCTTCTGCTTGGTGTATAGATGAAATCAGGGATACTGATACCGCCGTTTTCGTCATCCACGAAAGAGAAGCTCTTTTTCTTTTCTGTTTCCGTGGGTGCTGAAACTGTAGAAACGAGTTTTGAATCGCTTATATCAAGACCTGTAGCGATTACAGTAACGATAACTTCATCATTGAGGTTTTCATTAATGGATGTACCGAAGATAATGTCTGCATCGGGGTCGATTGAAGCCTGAATAAGATCTGCGGCTTCGCTTGCTTCCAGAAGACCTAAATCGCTGTCTCCGCAAACATTGATAAGTACGCTTCTTGCACCTTCAATAGTGGTTTCAAGAAGAGGACTTTCGATAGCGGCTTTAGCAGCCATTTCAGCTTTGTTTTCGCCTGAACCGTAACCGATACCCATATGAGCGATGCCCTGGTTTTCCATAATTGTGCGGACATCGGCAAAGTCAAGGTTGATTACGCCGGGTTTGGAAATAAGATCTGAAATACCCTGAACGCCTTGTCTTAAAATTTCATCTGCTTTTTTGAAAGCGTCATTTATAGATGTCTTTTTGTCGATAACGCTTAAAAGTTTCTGATTGGGAATTATAATAAGTGTATCAACATTTTTTCTGAGCTCAATAATACCTTTTTCCGCTGCAGCCATACGTTTTTTACCTTCGAAGTTGAAGGGTTTTGTAACAACGCCTACAGTAAGTATTCCAAGGTTTTTGGAAATAGCGGCAATTTTGGGAGCAGCGCCAGTACCTGTTCCGCCGCCCATACCGGCTGTAACGAATACCATATCAGCATCCTCAAGAACTCCTGTGATTGCTTCCTGAGATTCGTCAACAGAACGTTCTCCGATTTCGGGATTTCCGCCTGCACCCAAGCCTTTTGTAAGCTTTTCACCAATTTGTATTCTTAAGGGAGAATGGGATTGTTCAAGAACCTGAGCATCAGTATTTACTGCAATAAATTCTACGCCTTCTACCTTATCATCAATCATTCTTTCGACAGCATTGTTTCCGCCGCCGCCAACACCAATAACTTTAATTTTTGCAACTGTATTTTGTCTTTCAAACTCGAGCAAAGAAATCCCCTCCTACTAATGACGTATATAATATTTTTTTAATTATACATTATTATTAACAATATTTCCATAGGAAATTTCGCAAAAAACGAAAAAATTTTTATAAATTTAAATTTTTTTGCGGAATAATCCGATTTTTCAGCGTAAAGGATTAAGAATAATCAATTATGTCATGTATTTAAAAACTATCTGTGAGTCTATATCGCTTAAATCCAGAGTACCGATCGCCTCAGGGCTTATATTCGGAATAATAGCCGTAAGGGTACGGATTTTTTCGTCCATCCTCAATGTGGAGCCAAGAGTTATCTCCGCATTGTTTATCTTCGCGGTAATGTTGTCTATGTCCGAAACATTCAGATTAATGGTATATCCCGACAGGTTATATTTTTCCATAAGCTGAGAAATACTTACAGCCGCCGCAAGGGAAGAAGTGTTCTCAACGGAAATAACATTTCCCAGGCTGTACTCGGAAAACTCCAGCCCTTCAATAATGGGCGATGCTGTGTTGGGAGTTTCCTCAATATCAAGTACACGGCCGTGCTGGTCTATATAGAGATAGGAGCCGTCTTTCAGTATGTTTCCTCTTACCTTTCTTTCCTCTACGGTTATTATTACCGTGCCGGGAAGAGAGATGCTTATTTTTCCGTGTTCGATATAAGGGTTTGCCTTCAGCTTTTTATTTCCGGACATGAGTTTGGCTCTGAATATGTTCATGCCTTCCTTAAATCCCAGGACATTCAGAAGCTCTTCCTTGGTATAGTTTTCAGAAACATTGGATTTGAATTCTCTTACGGCGAAAATGGGCGAGGCCATAATGGCTGCGATAATGCACACCAATATAAATATGCCGAAAGGACGAATCCTTTTTCTCTTTCTGCGGAGACGCCGTTTTCTCTGTACTTCATCCAGCGGAGCGGATTCCTCCGGCTCTGCCTTCAGTTCTTCCGGCATTCTGGAAAGAACGTCTTCCTGCTCATTTTCGGTATATCCGCTTTCATCAGAGTCATTTTTTTCATCATTTAAATGTTTTTCCAAAATATCATTAATATAATCATCATTCATTATTATTCCTCTAATCTGTAAGACGAATTGCGGCACCTGCGAGACGGAGCTTTCTTTCAATATTCTGGTATCCTCGTTCCACAAATTCGCTGCCTTCCACAACAGACATGCCTTTTGCCGAAAGAGCGGCTATTATTAGTGCGGCTCCGCACCTGAGATCCGAAGCCCGGACATTTCCTGCCTTAAGGTATGGAACGCCTTTAATTGTAAATCGGTTTTCATCCAGAGTTATGTCCGCTCCCAGTTTTTTTAATTCCTCAGCGTGCAAAAACCTCGATTCAAATACCGTTTCAATAATAATACTTAATCCCGGGGCAGTTGTCAATAAGGACATCATTTGCGGCTGTAAATCTGTGGGGAAAGCGGGATACGCTCCCGTAGAGATGACATGAGGCGAAAGACGGATTTTCTTTGCGTTGATATATATGCCTGATTTGTCATGAATAATCACGGCTCCGCATTTCTCAAGGATACGGCAGAGCTGTCTTGTGTGGTCATATCTTGCGTTTTTCAGAAAGACTTCGCCTTTTGTGGCTGCCGCGGCAATGAGAAATGTTCCTGCCTCTATCCTGTCCGGAATGATTTTATACTCCGTCCCGTGGAGAGATGCGACTCCTTTGGAAATGATTTTTGACGTTCCGGCGCCTGTAATCTTTGCTCCCATGGAGTTAAGAAAATCCTGAAGGTCTACAATTTCCGGCTCTCTGGCGGCATTTTGTATGACCGTTTCGCCTTTGGCAAGGACCGACGCTATCATTATGTTTTCCGTAGCTCCCACGCTGGGGAATTTCAGGACTATCTCCTCTCCGGAAAGATTTTTGGCCGATGCGCTGATAATTCCGTGGGTTGTGGAAAACGCGGTGTTCATCATGGAAAGTGCGTCAATATGGAAATCTATGGGTCTTCTGCCTATCCGGCATCCTCCGGGAGCGGAGATTTTCGCCTTGCCGAAAGTTCCCAGCAAAGCGCCCAGAAATATTATGGAGCCTCTGTATTTATCTGCCGGACCGTCGGTTAAATTGTAGTTATTTATATTAGATGAATCAACGGTCAAAGCATTTCCTTTCCATTTGATTTCGGCGCCGATTTTTTGCAGAAGAAGAGCCGCGTTTTCAACGTCTTTTATCCGAGGGCAGTTTTTAACAGTACATTTGTCTCTGCAGAGAATGCAGGCGGCAAGAATCGGCAGAGCGGCGTTTTTGCTTCCGCTTACGGATATCTTACCTGTAAGTGTTCTTCCGCCTTCTATGATGAACTTTCCCATATCAAAACCGCCTTTTTACATAAATATCCTTCATATTATGCGGGTTTTGAGATAAGGTTACTTTTCCGGAAATTAATAATAAATTTCCAGAATATTTATTTTTTGTTCACACTGCGTTCAAAAAAGGGTTGTAAAATAAAATCATCCAGGGAACAAAGGAGGTACATACAGATGGATAATGGATTTGACGAAAGAAATAATGAATTCGGGGAAAATGAAAATACAGAAAATAACTCCGGCGCGGAAAATGTGTCGGGAAACAGTTTTGAAAACCAATATTCTAATGCGAACGGAAATGAGGAAACGTCCTATAACGGAGAAAATTCCGAACCGGTAAAGGATGCGGAGCACGCAGATGATTCCTTTGTATTTGATGAAGATATTATAGACGGCACCGTGGACGAAGAGCCTTTTGAGCCGGAATCCTATGAAGATATGGAGGATGAGGGAACCAAGGCGGCATATAACAAAACGGAAGAATTTGCCCGCAGAAGAAATGCCGAAAGATCCAATGCGGAAAGATATAACTCAAACAGATACGAAGAAGAAATAAAGGAGCCCAAGCCTAAGAAGAATTCCGGCAGCGGATGGAAGAAAGCGATTGCTGTTGCGGTCATCATAGGTATTCTGGGAGGACTTTTTTCCGGCATAGGTTACGGACTGGCCACAAGAAATAAAAAGAACAAAGAAAAAGAAATTGTTCTTCAAGAGAATGCGCAGGAGTCTTCGGGGGATAATATTGAATCAAAGGAAACTCCAAGGCTTATAATGCCTAAAGACGGCAATGTCGGTTCAAGTACTTCAAAGGAAATAATCAGAAATGTAGCTCCCGCAGTAGTAAATATAAATGTTGAGGCTCAGGGAACAACAACATACTGGGGAATGTATGAGGTGCCTTACAGTTATCAGGGAGCCGGTTCAGGGGTTATTTTCAGCGAAAGCGAAGACGAGGTATATATTATAACAAACAGCCATGTTATTGCCGGAATGAACAAGATTTATATAACTCTTGACGAGGCGGAAAATATTCCCGCGGTAATCATAGGCAACAACAGCGAATCAGAGATTGCTGTTCTGTCCATGTCAAAAGCGGATCTTAAGGAGCAGGGCGTTGAAAACGTAACCATCGCGACACTTGGCGATTCTGATGCCCTTGAAGTAGGGGATCCTGTTATTGCTATCGGCAACGCGCTTGGTTTAGGAAAAGTAAGCACAGGAGGAATGGTCAGCGCCATAAGCAAAACAATAGATATAGAAGGCAAAACTCTTGAAGTGATTCAGACAGACGCGGCCATCAACGAAGGCAACAGTGGCGGCGCTCTTGTAAATGAATACGGCGAGGTAATAGGAATAAATACAGCGAAATCCATGAATTATTCCTACCAGACAAGCACAGAAGGCATGGGATACGCAATTCCCATAAACACAGCAAAACCTATTATTGAAAATCTTCTTGAAGAAGGAACAGGAGAAAAGCCTTACCTCGGTATAGTAGGTCAGAGTGTAACAGATGATCTTGCAAAGCTTTACGGCCTTCCCATCGGAGTTTACATCGCTCAGGTTCTTGAAGGCGGAGCGGCTGACAATGGCGGAATAGAAGAAGGAGACGTAATCATCGAATTCAACGGGGAAAAGATCGCGGACATGGAAGCTCTTGTATCGGAGCTTAAGGAAACCAATGTAGGCGACAAGGTTAAGGTAAAATTAATAAGAGACGGTGAAACCGTGGATATCAAAGTAACAATCGCCGATGCGAACGCAAGACAATAATTGTTTGAAATCATTCAAGCTCACCTATAAAATACAAAAAACCTCGGGCAGAGGAATAAGACCCAAATGCCCGGGGTTTTATGTTTTTACTCAATAAATACCTTTTGTAGCTTCTGCACAGACTTTTTCTCTATTCTGGATATATATGAGCGGGAAACTCCCAAAATCTCCGCAATACTTTTCTGGGTCATTTCCTTTGAGTTATAAAGTCCGTATCTCAGGCAGATAACGGTTTTTTCTCTGGGAGTCAGGACCTCGTCGATTTTATCGTAAAGCTTCCGGCTCTGGATTTTTTTGTCCACAAAATCTATGACGGAATCGGCGTCGGTGCAGTAAACATCCAGAAGAGTCAGCTCGTTTCCTTCTCCGTCGGAGCCTATGGCTTCCTGAAAATAAACCTGATTTGCAGTTTTTTTGGCTGCTCTCAATGTCATGAGTATTTCATTTGCTATTCTCTCCAAAAGTCCGGTTTTTCCCTGAAGACAACGCAAGCTCTGTTTCCGTAAAATGTCACTTTCTTTATAACAGACCACAGAATATTTCTTTTCTCTCTTAGGGTAAGATTTTCGAACATATATTCAAATGAAATAAGGCGGTTAATGTTTTTTTCAGCAAATTCCATATTTTTCTCATGTGTTTCAAAGGATTTTGATTTCGTCAAAGACTTCTTATATGCCTGTATTTTCCTTACCAGCAGATTTGCGTCCTCAGGAATTCTGAAAACTTCCGAAAGCACGGATTCATCCAAATCTCTTCCCTTGGCGTTTGATGCCGAGCAAAGAGTTTTACGGCTTTTTTCCTTTTGGGTACATATATATGAAAATCCGTATTTCCCATTTGTTTTCGGACGCATTTTGCTTCCGCATTCTCCGCAGAATAAAATTCCGGAAAGAAGAGCTCTGCTTTCAGAAGGCGTTTTCGAATGTGTTTTCTGTTCGAGAATTCTGTTTGCCTTAATCCAGACTTTTCCGGAAATTATACCCTTGTGATTTCCGACGGCAACTATCCATAAATCGGGCGGATTCTGCTTATTTGCCTTGCCGTGACGCTGAATCGTCCTGTTATATACGGATAAACCTTTTGACCCGTCAAATTGTGGTTTTTCAGAAAAAATATTTGCCCCGATTCCTGATAAAAAATCCCATGCGTCGGCATCCGCTGTCATATAAACCGGATTTGAAAGAATATTTTTGATTGTAAAGGCGGAAAAATGCTTTCCGTTTCTTGTTGAATATCCTTTTTGCAAAAGATATTCTCTTACAGAGGAAACGGACTTGCTTTCTATAAATTTGCGAAAAATCAATTCAACAGTTTCCGTTTCTTCCGGAACATTTTTCAATACAAAAAGCCTTTTGGATTTCCCGCTGTTTGAATGGTAATCTATTTTCTGGGATACAAATCCGAAGGGTGTCACTCCGCCCAGCCAGCGGCCGGTTTTTGCCAGCTCTTTCATGTTATCTTTTATCCTTTCGGAAATGGTTTCTCTTTCCAGTTGTGAAAACACGGAAGAAATGTACATCATGGCTCTTCCGGCAGGCGAGGAAGTGTCGAAATTTTCCTTTATGGAGATGAATTTTATGCCCAGAGAATCGAATTTTTCCGTAAGCACAGCGAAATCGCGGATATTACGGCTTATTCTGTCCAAACGGTATACGATTATATACGAAAAAATTCCTTTTTCTGCCTGACGCATCATTTCTGAAAATCCCGGACGGTCCAGGGATTTGCCTGAAAATCCCTCATCCTCATATATAAATATGTCTCCATCCTTTCCGTCCAATACGTTTTTTATGTAATCAATGCAGAGAGAAATCTGGCTTTTGATACTTTCTCCTTTTTGAGTATATTTTGATTTTCGGGAGTAGACAGCAAATTTTGCCATGGGATTTCCTCGAAAGACATTTTTATATTCTATGAAAGTCTGTTTTTCGGGATACATTAAAATCAGCAGGAATATAAATATGTAAATTTGAGGAAAGGTGATCTTATGGAAATCAGAATTGAGGTATATGGAGGATCTAATAAAAATATAAAAAAGACGAAAACTCTCATACACTGGGAGCTTATAAAAGATTATGCGGAGACGGCCAATCTGAATACAAAAGAGAAAATACTGCTTAGCGAAAGCCTTATAGACGCGCTTAATAAAGGCCGGCCTGATTCTCCATAGCGCATATACAGAAACTTAACTTGATATAATGAGATTTTTATTGTATAAATGAATTAAGGATATTTTATGAAGGGAGCGGTAATTATGTTGGATGTATCACCTGTGCTTACATATAAAGAAATAATAATAAGAATAGTCTGCTCCCTTATTGTGGGCATAATAATCGGAGTGGAAAGGGAAAACAAGCACCACGCTGCGGGAACCAGAACACATATGCTGGTTTCCATGGGTTCCTGTATTGCAATGCTCACCAATATAGTACTTATCAATACATACAGCTCCGCTGTTGATCCGGGAAGATTCGGCGCGGCGGTTATTTCGGGCATAGGTTTTATCGGCGCGGGAACGATTGTCCATGATAAGTTTTCCGCAAAAGGTCTTACTACTGCCGCTGGTGTTTGGGCCGCTGCCTGTCTGGGTATTGCATCCGGCGCGGGCTTCTGGCAGATCGCCATTGCCGGAGCAGTTGTGGTATTTATCATACTTTCAGTTATTTACAGTATCCAAAAAAAAGTTTTCGGAATGAGATCCTCTCAGGTGACTCTTTATCTGAAGTGCGGCAACGCTGTGGAAGCCATGAGCTTTTTGAACGATGTTTTCGCAAAGAACAAGATCAATATATCCAATATAAAAGTCTCAGATGACGGCGAATCTAAAAGCATGGAGATAGACTTTAAATTCGGCGGCGTTCACCAGAAGGAAAGCATGAGCGATATTCTTGTGAGTTTAAGCGAAAATGACAACATAAAAGAAGTATATATTAATTACGGAGATGAAATTTAAAATAAATCCTCTTGCATCTGATTTGTGAGAGGATTTTAGTTTGAAATAATTCGGAGGACATTTAATCAGAATAGCATTCTCTATGCACCGAGCCGTGTATGTGGCAAGACGGGTGCCCTTTTGTGGATTGTACGAGGAAAGCCCTTTTATAAGTCCGATTGTGCCGATGGAAATAAGATCCTCGTTATCCATTCCGGAAGAGGAATACTTTTTGCATATATGTGCCACCAGACGCAGATTATGTTCAATGAGCTTGTTTTTGGCATCCATATCCCCTGCGGAATATTTTTCAATCAGTTCTTTTTCTTTTGCTGAAGAGAGCTTTTCGGGAAATGACGCGCCGAGAATGGAAAGGGCCGGAAACAGTGAAATAAAGATAATGTTTTTCAAAATATTACCTCCACTTTATAAAAAATTTATGTAAAACCATTAAATGAGGAGGTAATTTGGACAAAAAATCTGTAAAAATTATATAAAATAGTTGATTTTAAACTTTTTTTAATTTTTTAGTAGACAAAAAAAAGATTACGTGTTATAATCATATTACATAACTCCCCAATTTATTTACGGTTAACGTTTAGCCGTAAAAAACCCCATTAGGAATTATTTCTTAATTTATTATGCGAAAAGACGGTCATTCGGCAGACTGTCTTTTTTCATTTATGGGAGAAAATTTATGGGAACCATGATTTTTTTGATGAAATGGTATTTTAAAAATTGAAAATATCTAATATAATATTCTTAAGATTATTTTTATAATCATTAAAACTTGATTGGAGCCATTAATATGTTGGAAAATGACAGAACATATAAATATGCGATTTACTCCGATGAAACGGAAAGCTTCAGAATCCCGTGGCAGCCTTCTGCAAAAGACTGGGTTAAAATAAGAATACGTGTGTACAGAGGCTCTGTTTCCGAAATAAACCTTGTGATTTATAAAGGCAAAAAGATTCCCATGGAATATGAGTTTTCAAAGGGTGTCTTTGATTATTATTTTGCAATGCTCGAGCCTGCGGAAGAAACGATAAAATACTACTTTGAACTGAAAAAGGACGATAAAAAGGTATACTATGCCAAGACGGGCGTTTTTCTGAAGAGTACAAGCGAAAACTCGCTGTTTTCCGTTATAAGGGATTTTTATGTACCGGACTGGTTCATAGGAACGGTTATGTATCAGATATTTACAGACAGATTCAACAGGGGCAATTTTAATAACGATGTACGCGATAATGAATATGTATATCTTGGAAGCCCTGTTAAATATATAGAAGACTGGAACGAAAATCCCAAACCCGTAGATATATGGAATTTTTATGGAGGAGACATTCAGGGAATTCTGGATAAACTTGATTATTTAAGCGATCTCGGAGTGGAGGTCATCTATCTCAATCCCGTTTTTGTGTCTCCCAGCAACCATAAATACGATGTTCAGGATTACGATTATATAGATCCCCATTTCGGAGCAATAGTCGAGGATGGGGGAAAGACTCTTAAATTTGAGAGATTTAATAATAATTATGCTACAAAGTATATAAAAAGAACTACAAGCAAAAAAAACCTTGAGGCCAGCAATAAGCTTTTTTCCCAATTTGTATATGTAGCTCATGAAAGAGGAATCAAAATTATTATAGACGGAGTGTTCAATCACTGCGGAGCCTCAAACAAATGGCTGGATAAGGACAGGTTTTACGAGCAGTCCGGCAAGTATCCTCTGGGAGCGTATAAGCATCCGGAAAGCATTTATTCCGATTATTTTTACTTTTATGACGATAAAAATGAAGTTTATGACGGCTGGTGGAGATATGCTAATCATCCCAAGCTGAATTTTGAAAAATCCGAAAAATTGTATAATTATTTCATGGTTTTGGGCCGCAAATGGGTAACGAAACCTCTTGATGTAGACGGCTGGCGACTGGATGTTGCCGCGGATCTGGGAACATCGGAGGAGTTCAATCATAAATTCTGGAAGGACTTCAGAAGATCCGTTAAATCCACAAAAAAGGATGCTGTTATTTTAGCGGAGCATTACGGCGATCCTTCTAACTGGCTTAAAGGCGGAGAATGGGATACGGTCATGAACTATGACGCGTTCATGGAGCCTTTGACCAGATTTCTTACAGGCATGGAAAAGCACAGCAACGACTATTCCGATTATCTTTACTGCAACGGAAAAGCCTTCAAATGGACCATGCTGGAAAAGATGTCCGTTCTTCCGGTGCAGTCTCTTTACTGCGCCATGAACCAGCTTTCCAATCATGACCATTCCAGATTCCTTACAAGGACAAACCGCAGGGTGGGAAGACTTGGCTCTGAAGGAGCTGAAGCCGCAAGCGAAGGCATAAACAAAGGCATAATGCGAGAGGCTGTTACATTCCAGATGACATGGATCGGCTCTCCTACGGTTTACTACGGAGACGAAGCAGGCCTTGCGGGCTGGACTGACCCGGACAACAGAAGAACATACCCTTGGGGAAGAGAAGACCATGGGCTTATTGAATTCCATAAACAGCTCATTAGAATAAGAAAGGAAAATCCTGTTCTGAGAAGAGGCGGAATGATTATACTTAATGCCGGACAGGGAATTTT
This sequence comes from Bacillota bacterium, assembly GCA_017534115.1. Classification (GTDB taxonomy): domain Bacteria; phylum Bacillota; class Clostridia; order Lachnospirales; family Anaerotignaceae; genus RGIG5631. The sequence goes on from JAFWDD010000087.1 coordinate 28,046, forward strand.
CGCATACGGAAGACTGGACTTTGATACTCAGATTATAGTTGTTTTGAATAACAGGGAAGAAGAAGCCGAAATTATAGTTCCTGTATGGGAAACAGGCGCGGAGTTGGATTCGGTTTTTGAAAAGCTCATTTCTTCCGGCGAGGATGGTTTTGATACAAAAAGAGATATTTTCTGGGCTTCGGATGGGGACATTACAGTAACACTTCCGGCCAGAGGAAGCATTGTGCTTAGAAAAACATGGATATAAACATTAAAATCATATACGAGGATAAAAATATAATTGTTTTGGAAAAACCGGCGGGAATGCCTTCTCAGCCGGATAAAACGGGAGACACAAGCGTTATGGATGAACTCAGCGCCTATTTCGGGCGCGAGTATAAAACCATAATTCACAGACTGGACAGACCTGTAGGAGGACTGATGGTTTTCGGCAAAACAGCAGAATCCGTAAAAAAATTATCGGAAGCCGTTAAAAACAAAATCTTCAATAAAAACTACTATGCGGTATGTCTGGGAGCTTTACCAAGGGGGAAAATCATTCTTAAGGATTATATTGCGAAGGATAATAGAAAAAATCTTTCCTTTATATCTTCTGAAGAGGATAAAAACGCCAGGGATGCTGTTCTTGAAATGGAATGTATGGAAACTATGACAGATGAAAAGCTTGGTGAAATAAGTCTTGTCAGCATAAATCTCATAACTGGAAGACATCACCAGATAAGGCTTCAGCTTTCCAACGCGGGATATCCTGTTTTAGGTGACAGAAAATACGGGAGGCGCACAAGGGGAGTGGAATTTCCCGCTCTTTATTCCGGAAGCATAGGCTTCAGGCATCCCGTATCGGGGAAAGAAATGCGCTTTGAGAAAACACCGGAATATTATCCCTTTACGCTTTTTGATTTCGAAAGTATTAATGAAAAAAATGTGTAAAGACTATATAAATAAGAAATAAGATATGTTAAACAGGGAGGTTTGCATATGGAATATACAAAGAAGGCAAAAGACGTTCTCGATATGTCCAAAAAGACGGCTGCAGATTTCGGGCATAAATTTGTGGGGACTGAACATATACTTCTTGCGATGCTGAGAATAAAATACTGCGTTGCGGCAAAGGTTATGGAAAACCAGGATATAACTGAAGAGAAATTTTACGAGGCCATCAGCGAGTTTGCCGGCAGCGATATTTTTTATGGAGCCGACGCGGTGGATTTTACGCCAAAATCCAAAGAGGTTCTTGAGGCGGCAGGAAGAATCGCCTCACGCAGAGGCGCGGAAAAAATAGGAACAGAACATATGCTTCTTGCTATTGTGGACGACCACGAATGCATTGGAGCGAAAATTCTTTATAAAACAGGCGCAAATTTCCAGAGGCTTTATGAAGACATAACTGCCATGCTGGGAGACGGTGAAAAGGGAGAGAATGAGCCCTGGGGTATGGAAGAGAGTCCTTTCCATACAGAGGAGAAGACTACAACGGAAACCCTTGAAAAATACAGCAGAGACCTGACCCAAATGGCTCTGGAGAACAAATTTGACCCTATTATCGGCAGAGAAAAGGAAATTGACCGTATAATACAGATTCTTTCCAGAAGGACAAAAAACAACCCCTGTCTCGTAGGTGACCCGGGTGTAGGCAAAACGGCTATTGCCGAAGGGCTTGCAGGCAAAATCGCAATAGGAGATATTCCGGATACATTGAAGGGGAAGAGAGTTATATCCCTTGATCTTTCCGCAATGGTTGCCGGCTCAAAATACAGAGGTGAGTTTGAGGACAGAATCAAAAAGGTTATTGCTGAGGTAAAAGCCTGCGGGAATATAATTCTTTTTATAGATGAGATTCATACAATAGTGGGAGCGGGAGCCGCGGAAGGCGCCATAGACGCTTCCAATATAATGAAGCCTTCTCTTTCCAGAGGCGAGATTCAGCTCATAGGAGCCACAACTCTTGAGGAATACAGAAAATATATTGAGAAGGATGCCGCTCTTGAAAGAAGATTCCAGCCTGTTGACGTAGAGGAGCCTACGGAAGGCGAGGCCATAGATATGCTCATGGGTCTCCGAGGCAAATACGAGGAACACCATAAGGTTAAAATAACGGATAAGGCTATCCGTGCGGCGGTAAATCTTTCCGCAAGATATATAACGGACAGATTCCTTCCCGACAAAGCCATAGACCTGATTGACGAGGCGTCATCAAGGACTCGTCTTGATGCCTATACTCCTCCTGATGAAATCAAGGCTTTGGAAAGCGAAATCATGAAAATGAACGAGGAGAAGGAAGCATGCATCAAGGAAGAAAACTTTGCGAAGGCATCCGAGATAAAGAAACGCCAGGTGGAAATCAGCAAAGAGCTTGAAGAAAAAAGAAGCAAATGGGAAGCAGAAAACGAGGAGAAAGAGCATATTGTAGATGAGGACGATATCGCTTATGTTGTTGCCAAGTGGACCGGTGTTCCCGTACAGAACGTAAAAGAGGACGAAACAGAAAAACTGCTCAGACTTGAGGAAATGCTCCATCAGAGAGTTATAGGCCAGGAAGAGGCCGTAAACGCTGTTTCAAGGGCTATCAGAAGAGGCAGAGTAGGACTTAAGGATCCTAAGAGGCCCATAGGCTCATTCCTGTTTCTGGGGCCTACAGGAGTAGGAAAAACAGAGCTTTCAAAGGCTCTGGCTGAGGTTCTTTTCGGAGACGAGGATTCAATGATTAGGCTGGATATGTCAGAATATATGGAGAAACACACCGTATCCAAAATGATCGGTTCTCCTCCAGGGTATGTTGGCTACGATGAAGGCGGACAGCTCAGCGAAAAAATCAGAAGAAAACCTTATTCGGTTGTGCTCTTCGATGAAATTGAAAAGGCAGCTTCCGATGTATTCAATATTCTGCTTCAGATTCTGGACGACGGCCGTATGACGGACGCCCACGGAAGGAAGATCGATTTCAAAAATACGGTTATAATCATGACCAGCAATGCCGGAGCGAGAAATATAATCGAGCCGAAAAAGCTGGGATTTTCCGCGAATGAGTCTTCTGCGAAATCCTATGAGGATATGAAAAGGAATGTAATGGCGGAGCTTAAAAATCTTTTCCGTCCCGAATTCCTGAACAGAATTGACGATATAATTGTTTTCCATACTTTGGATAAAGAAAATATAAAGGACATTGTAAAGCTTTTGGCTAAAGATATTTATAAGCGTGCCAAAGAAAATATGAATATAGATCTTACATTTGACGAGAGCCTTATCGACTATATCGCCAAGGAAGGTTTTGACCCGGCTTATGGCGCCAGACCGCTTAAAAGAGCGTTGCAGACATCCGTGGAGGATAAATTTGCGGAAGATTTCCTGAGAGGAATTTTCGGAAGAGGCGATAAAGTTATTGCAAGGGTCGAAGCCGGAGAGGTGATTTTTGAGAAAATTTGATAAAAAATTTATGAAATTTTTACTATTAAAAAAATTTTTTTTAAAATTGTTTTTGACGGATTAATAGAGTGATGTTTATATTTGGCAGTCTTCGGGGTGCATAATTAATCATTTGAAAGTATTTTTTAAAATACATCCTGTGGGCAGGTTTGATTAAAGAAATCTACATTTTTATCAATTTTTAGTGCATTTTTTTAGCGTATTTAACATGATTTCTGCCCAAATAAAAAATTTTTATAATAAGTTATGCATTTTTCCTGAATTTTGCGCCAAAAATAACAATTGCTTATATTAATCTGCCGATTAACGTATAAGTAAATTTTTTTAAGAAAAATAATTCAATAAAATAAAAACTTATTTACTTAATCCCATTGTTGTGTTATTATATATATCAAGAAATCAAAAAATCTACAATGTTATGTCCTATTGTAGTTTAAAAATGTGCATCAAACGCACTTTTTACTAGGAGAGGGGGATGTGAAAGGGTATATTATAAGATTAAAAAATAATTTCTAATAAAAAAGGAGGCAAAACAAGAAGATGAAAAAGAAAGTATTAGGAAAGAAGCTTTTTGCAGTGCTTTTAGTTCTTGCAATTTTAATTGGAGGCTTAACAGCATGTAGAGCAGGTAACAAATACAAAGTTGACGGCGGAAACATCATGTACAACGACAAAGGTAAAATTTTCTGGTGCGACAGAAGCGTAACAAACGCTGAGATCCCCGAAGAATTACCCGACAAGAATGGTAACAACATTCCTATCGTAGGCATCGGCGCAAATGCATTCAACCGTTGCACAGCTCTTGAAAGCATCACAATTCCTGGAACAGTTACAAGTATTGAGGATAAAGCTTTCCATGGCTGCAGCGCTTTAACAGAAGTAAACTTCGAAGGTTCAGAGGCTGATTGGACAGCAATGACTGGCGAAATGACAGACGAGAATGACAATGCTCCTTTACTTGCCGCTACAATTAATTTCGGCAAATAATAGTTCGAAAGCTTTATAGATAATAGATATAAAGAATTGCGGAGTATATTTAAAACCTTATTTTTATAATAATCTTATAATATTACGCGTGACAAATTTATAATTATATGTCATACGCAAAGGATTTTTTGAAAAGAGTTTTACATATTTCTGCGATATTAAATTCACAGAAGTATTCCTTATAAACTTTTGGCCTGAATTATATATTTTGGCAAAAGCAGAGGAAGGATAAGTTAATTTAAAATTTAATAAGGGTTTTAGAAGTTTAAGAGCGCTGTTCTTTTAGAACGGCGCTCTTTTTTGTGCCTTTGGAAACAACACAAAAAACCCATCCTTTAGGATGGGTTTTTAAAATACTTAAATTTCTCATTTATCAACCATATCTGGAATAGGATACATAGTCGCAGTATCCGTCCACATATCTGTAAATAGCATAGCTGTTACCGGTATATTTAACGTTTACTTCTATGTTGTTAAAGCTCGGTGGCTTCTCCTGAGACCAGAATCTTACAAGAACTTCGCCCTGATAAGCGTATGCCTGGATCTTTACGGGGATTGAAAGGTCGTTTCTGAAACAGAAGTCAACGCTTCCCCATGAAACAGTTGCGTCTCTGCCGGCAGGAAGGTATCCCACTTTTGAAGAATGACTCGCGCGGGATGTGATTGTCATGCCTGAATATAAAGCTGCCTGGAATAATGTTGATGAAACCTGGCATATTCCGCCGCCTCTGCCGGTTCCGGCCTGTCCGTTTACAAGAATTCCAGCGGAAAGATATCCTTCTCCGCCGTTGCTCTTGCTAAGAAGAGTGTTGTTGTATGAGAACGAGTCTCCCGGCTGTAAAATGGTTCCGTTTATAGCCTCAGCAGCCAGCTGCATGTTGTAGTTTCTATTATACTGCGCGGATGAAGTGCTGAATTTGGTTGAGTATGACGCTATGTCATAATCGTATTCATTATTCTGAACAGGAGCGGGTTTGGGAGGCTCAACGTAAAAAGGATCTCTGAGAAGAACGGTTTTGCTCTGAGCTATTTCATCGGGAGACAAAGCTCCGTATATGATCGTAGTCTCTGCTTCGGGAGCGGTCTCTTCCGCCGTGATTTCTTCCGTGGGCTGAGCGTATTCTTCCGGGATTGCGATATTTTCTTCTTCCGGATATGTATCTTCAAGAGGTTCTGCTTCATTTTCAACAGTAGTCTCGGTGTTTTGAGGTGCCTCCGTTTCGGCCGCAAATGCAGCGGAGCACATCATGCTCGTTGCCAAAACTATAGATAATGGTTTTAAAAACTTTTTCAAAGGTCTTTAACCTCCTTATGTGTAGTTTGCTATAAAATAGTTTAAGTCTTTTTTTGATATATTGCAATAGGTTTTTGAAGATATTTCCTTATAAAATCAAATTTTGTAAAAATTTATCATTTTATGGTGAAAATGGTCACAGCATTTTGCCTATTTCTTTTTTCAGCCGGAGTATTATTTTCTTTTCAAGACGTGATATGTACGACTGGGATATGCCCAAAATATCCGCCACTTCTTTCTGTGTTTTTTCTTCCTCTTCATCCTTCAGGCCAAATCTCAGCTTAACGATCTCCTTCTCTCTGCTGCCCAGTTTTTCTATTGCTGAATGGAGAAGCTGACGGTCCACATCCTCCTCTATGTCTTTATAAATAATGTCGGGATCAGTACCCAGAATATCAGAAAGCAGAAGCTCATTTCCTTCCCAGTCTATGTTAAGGGGTTCGTCTATTGAAACTTCTGTTTTTGTCTTGCTGTTGCGTCTCAAAAACATGAGTATTTCATTTTCGATGCATCGGGAAGCATAAGTAGCCAGCTTTATTTTTTTGTCCGGCTTAAATGTGTTTATTGCCTTTATAAGGCCTATTGTGCCTATAGATATAAGGTCCTCCACATTTATTCCCGTGTTTTCAAATTTACGGGCTATGTACACCACAAGACGCAGATTCCGCTCTATGAGGATGTTTTTGATAATCGTATCATCATCGGAGCCCAGCCGGAGAATCAAAGCCGCTTCTTCTTCAGGCTTCAGAGGCGGCGGAAATATGTCAGTGCCGCCTATATAAAGAAAATTGCCGTTGACCCTTGAGAAAAAATTTTTGAAAACATATTCCGTTTCGTATTTAAGCCGTACCCATATATAATTAATATCCATCCTGTGAAGCTCCTTTCGGTTTTATTTGAATATTTCGGGGTTGAGGATAAACCCGCTTCCTGTGGAAAGATTAAATTTTTCTTGAGTGATGCCGATGGTAAGATCCTGAATGACTATTGTTTTTCCTTTTGCGGGAACTATTTCCGTGAAGTCGGAAACAAATCCGGCCATGTATTTTGTTTTTTCTCCGAATGCTATGTATGGAATAATCCGGAATTTATGCTCAAGATTAAAGTGTGAAAACGCTTTTTCCGTATCCGCCGGAGATTTTGAATTTATGAGGTCATTAAACATTTGTTCAGGGAAAAGTCCAAGCACGCTATGAACATTTGCCGCAATAACGGGTTTTCCGGTAAGAGGATCTTTAAGAGAATTGCCGGTATCTATAAATCCTGTGCCGTATGCGGTCTTTCCCATGAAATGAACTTTCACCTCACAGCAGAGATTCCTGTCGGAAATATATGCGGTGAGAAGCTTTCTCGCCGAAAAAACTAATGCTGAAAAAATAAAAGCAAAAATCAAAATCGGCTTTATGCTGTAAACTTCTGACTGCGGGAAAGTATAAAAGTCTCTCGAAAGCATGAGGTAATATATAAATCCGCCCAGCAGAAATGATGTCAGATATAAAAAGAAAAACTGTTTCAGGAAGCTGTAAATGTCAGAAGGTCTGAATGAAATAAAAACTGCGGGAAGAAGCGATGCAATGGAGTAAATATAGGAATTGATGCCGGTATCCGGAGCGGATATTATAAAAATCACAGCGGCGAGTGAGGATATTGCCGAGCCGGCCAAGAGTCTTTTGGGCGGTATGCTTTTTTTAAGAATCATTCCGGTCAGCGCAGTAATAAGCGCGTCCATACCAAAATTTACCGCCCAGAGAAGGTCTATGTAACAGGTCATTTAAAATCACCTTTTCTTTGGGGAAATTATAAGTTTTTTGGGACTTCATTTTTTGTAAATTACGCTGAATTGCGGACAAAAAACCTCGACAAAATAATATGGCGGAATATAAGAGAATTATTGGATGGTTTATCTTTGAACCTGCCGCAAACCTGATTTAAAATTAACGTAAGGAGGTTTTGAAAATGATTTTCACGAAAAGAGCGAAAAAAGAAGCCAAAATGGCGTATGAGAAAATATATGGAAGGCTCCGGCAGAGAGAAAATTCTTTTTACAGGGATTTTTACGAATGCGCCGCCGATGAGCTATATGCGGATATATCCGATTATTTTTTTGATTTGCGGTTTTACAATAATGTGTTCAAAAGAGGGACATTCAGGCCTAACAGAATTATTTTCGAAAGGTTTTTTAAAATTATGGCGGGATTTTATACAATAAATTTCCTTAGTGTAAAAATTGATACTGTGGATCCGTATAAGATGGAAGAAATGCTTTTCTGGGCATACGATATGGACGAAGTCGAACGCAGGCTTTATGAAATAATGAAACAAATGGCGGAAAGCTATAAACACGAGTTTATGAACGCTTTTGTATATTCTCTGAAGAGGTATGTGCTTTTTATGGAGGACAGTAACTATTTTTATTTGGCATTTTCCGCGAATTTTTGCTATAATTCATATAGGATGTTTTGTGAGTTTTTTACAAAATATGAAAGCATAGAATACCGCATGAATAAGTACGTATCTTAAATTTGAGGGGAATGATTGTATGGCAGGGGAAGCATGGACAGACAGACAGCTTAAGGCAATAGAGATAAGAGGCTCGGATGTTCTTGTGGCGGCAGCGGCAGGAAGCGGAAAAACAGCTGTTTTAACCGAGCGGATCTTAAGAATGATAACTGAAGAAAATATTGATATAGATAAGCTTCTTGTGCTTACGTTTACATCTTCCGCGGCTTCGGAAATGCGAGACAGAATAAGTCAGGCCATTATGAAGAAGCTGGAGGAGGATCTTTCCAACGAGCGTCTTCAAAAGCAGCTTATACTTATAAACCGGGCTGATATTACGACAATACATGCTTTCTGCATGAGGATAGTTAAAAATAATTTCGCTGCTGCTGGAATAGACCCTAATTTCAGAATAATCAACGAGTCGGAATCATCCATACTTAAGGCCGAGGTTTTGGAAAACATATTCGAGACTCTTTATGAAAGCGAGGATAACGAGTGGTTTCTTAATTTAGTGGAAAGCTTCGGCTCAGCCATAGATGACATCGAATTAAGGCAGCTTATCCTGGAATTATATAAATTTGCGTATGCGGGACCGTTTCCCGAAAAATGGCTGGATGAAAGCGCGGAAAAATACAGTCTTTCGGAGAATACGGATTTTGATGACACTGTGTGGGCCCGGTACATTAAGGCGGAGATACCCGACAGAGTAAAATACATGAAAAACTGTATGAGGGAAATGGAGATTCTTCTTAATATGGAAGGAGCTCCGGATTTGTATAATAAGGTTATTGATAGCGACAAAGCCATAATTGAAGGTTTAGGGGCTTTGACCGCTGGCAGATATGATGAAATAGTCGATTTTCTTCATACTGTGCAGTTTGTAGCTCTCCCGAAAAAAAACAAAGGCTCGGATGATGAGATAGCTAATAGATTCCAGGATTTGCGGAAGATAATAAAGAAAGAGATAAGTGGTCTTAAGGAAGGATATTTTTCTGTTAAATCCGAAAGAATAAAAGAAAGTCTCTCTAAAATATACCCTATGGTCACAAATCTCTGCAATCTTACAAAAATATTTATGAAATACTATATGGTGGTAAAAAAAGAGCGCAGAGCAGCGGAGTTTACGGATGTGGAGCATATGTGCCTCAAGGTTTTGATGGATGAAAACGGAGGTCCTTCCAAAACCGCAAGGGAGCTCAGCGACAAGTATGAGGAGATACTTACGGACGAATATCAGGATACCAATCTTATTCAGGAATATATTCTCAGTCTGGTCTCAAAGAAAAATTCGGGAGTTTATAACCGGTTTATGGTTGGAGACATCAAACAGAGCATATACCGCTTCAGACTTGCCAGTCCAGAGATATTTATAGATAAGTATAATAAATTTTCGGACAGCGGAGACAGAGTTAAAATAGACCTTTATTCCAATTTCAGAAGCAGGCAGCAAATACTGGACTCGATTAATTATATGTTTTTCCGGCTTATGACCAAGGATTTCGGAGAAATAGACTATGACGAAAACGCTGCTCTGCACATGGGCAATCCTTATGAGGATTATAATGGAAACGGAATCTTCGGAGGAAATACCGAAATGAATATTGTATATGGAGAGGAAAGGGTTTCAGAGGAAAATGCCGAAAATACGGAAGATGACGAGGAAGATCTGACTCTTCTCCAGTGCGAAGCGCGGCTTGTGGCAAGACGTATAAAAAAGCTGATTGATGACAGATTTGAAGTTTATGACAATAAAATCAAATCATATAGGAGAATGAAGCTGGGCGATGTTGTAATACTTATGAGGTCAGTTTCCGGCACCGCGGGCATATTCGCCAAGGAGCTTCTTAATGAAGGCCTGGATTCCTACATACAGAAATCGGAAAGCTTTTTTGATTCAACGGAAATCGTTACGATTATGGAGTTTTTGCGAGCCGTGGACAATCCTTATCAGGATCTGCCCATACTGGCTGTTTTGAAATCTCCTGTTTACAGACTGGATGGAAACAGTCTTTTTGAGATTGCGGTAGAAGGCGAAGGAGACTGCTTTTACGAAAAAATTCTTAACTTTTCCGAGACGGAAAAAGGGTCATATTTGAAAAAATTCGTTTCCGATATTGCCGTATGGAAAGAAGCTTCCAAATTTATGGCATCAGATATGCTTTTATGGAAGATTTACAGGGATACGGGATATTTCGATTATGCGGGAGCAGGAAGAAACGGAAATATCAGACAGGGAAAGTTGAAAAAGCTCATAGAAATGGCGTCCGAATTTGAGAAAAACTCCTTTAAAGGACTTTTTAAGTTTTTAAAATATATAGAAAGAATAAAGGGTGCGGGATTTTCGGAAGAAGGACAAAGCCTTGCGGAAGAAAGCGACAATATTGTGCGCATAATGAGCATTCATAAAAGCAAGGGACTTGAGTTTCCCGTTGTGTTTGTGTCCAATTTGGGGAAAAAGTTTAATACAACGGATATAGTAGGAAAACTTCTTGTCCACAGCTCCATAGGCATTGGAGTGCCTTATATAGACGCGGAAAACCATATTTCGTATTCATCTGCGGCACGGGCTGTTATAAAGCAAAAGCTTATTGCGGAAAAAATGGCGGAAGAGCTGAGGATTCTTTATGTTGCCATGACGAGAGCGAAAGAGAAACTTATACTGACAGGATATGTTAAAAACATTGAGAAGTCCGCGGAAAAATGGGGAGCTGTCGGCGGAAACAAGAATGAAATCTCCGCATACAGCCTCAGGAAATGTTTTTCATTTATGGATTGGGTAATGCCTGCGCTTATAGTTCATAAAAGCGCTGACAAAATACGAAATTTCTGTATTTCGGAAGATTTGATCGATGTATCAGAGGACAAATCTCCCTGGGAGATCAACCTTTTTTCGGAAAGGGAATTTTTGTCAGATTATAAGGGAAAAATAAAAAGTGGGGCCGAAACACAAGAAGCTGATTATCCTTTTGATTCAGAAGAGGCAAGAAATGCCTTTTTCTGGGAATATCCCTTTGAAAAGGACAGCCATATCCCGTCCTGCCTTTCCATTTCCGATATAAAGAAAAAATATATCGAATACTCGGGAGAGGAAAATGAGGAAACAGTATATAAATCGGATAAAGCGGATAAGAAAAACGGTGAAAAATCCGGCTTGAGCGCGGCAGAAAAAGGAACCGTAATGCACTGCGTTATGGAGCATCTGGATTTTAAAAAGGATTATGACTTAAACCAGCTGGAAACGTTCATGGAAAAAATGGTCTGTGACGGAATTCTGACACAGGAGGAAGCTGATTCCGTAAACAGGAATAAAGTTTTAAACTTTTTTGCTTCCGACCTTGGAAAGCGCGCAAAAAAATCAAAAATGCTCTTCAAGGAAGAGTCCTTTGCCATGGAATTTCCGCCTTCGGAAATATATATGGGCGATAAATACGGGGATACAAAAGAAGGAATCATTGTTCACGGAATAATCGACTGCTATTTTTATGAAGACGATGAAATAGTGCTTTATGATTATAAAACCGACTATGTGGAAAAGGGCAGAGAGGCCGAAATTGCAGATAAATACAAGGTTCAGCTTTCCGTTTATAAGCGGGCTATAGAAGCCGCTACGGGAAAGGTTGTAAAAGACGCTTATATTTATTTCTTTTTTATAGATAAAGAATTGAAATTGTCGTTAAAATAGAGTATAATATTTTGAGCTAATTTTATGATATAGTTTTTTAGGAAAAGTATTTTTCGGAAAAACTGACTGTGCAAACCCTAAAAGGAGCAAAAATAAAAATGTCATATAAAAATGAAAACAAACCTAAAACCAGGCATTATGGTCTCATGACGGTAGTTATTTTTTGCTGTCTTTTGATATATATTTTGGGATACCTTGCTGTGTTTGTCTCCAAACCTTCAATCGGCGTTGAGACAGTTGAATACGGAAGTATCCAGGTGCCTCATGTTTATAACGGGGTAGTTGTAAGATCCGAAACTGCTTACAAAAGCGACAGAGAAGGAATTCCTCTTTATAATGTTTCGGACAAGACAAGAGTTAAGAAAAATGCTTTGGTATGTACTATAAGCGATTCTTATGAAACTCAGGAAATAGAAAACCAGATTGAAAAAATAGACAGAGACAGGCTCAGGACTATAAAGGCCCAGACTGACGCTTCAGCTTACAGGACCGACCTGGACCAGATAGATAAAAATATAACCGGAATTGTTGATTCCTATGCGTATACATTTTTAAACGGAGATGTTTCTTCCGTGTATAATCTCAGGGCTCAGGTGGATTCCCAGATAGAAAGCAGAAATGCCATATGGCTTACTGCAGGCGGTCAGATTGACGCGGATGAGCTGCAGGCAAGACAGGAATATGAGGAGCAGTTTTCTCAGGGCACCTCAACTTACTATTCCGACCAGAGCGGACTTGTATCCTATAAGAATGACGGTCTGGAGGCCATATTCACACCCGATACCATGGAAGACGTTACCCTTGACGATGTATATAATTATGTGGCAATAAATCAGAATTCCCAGAATATGAAGGTTAATAAAGACGATACCATATATAAAATAGTATCTTCAAATACATGGTATATAGTTACATATATTCAGAATTCTGTTCTGGAGCCTTGGGAAGAAGGACTTCTTGTAAGTATGTACGCTGAAAGCGACGCGGGCGAGGAAACTACTTTTATTGCCGAAGTTTATAAAATGAACGTAGATCCTATGTATACAAGAGTTGTTCTCAGAAGTGACCAGAAAATAACCGAATTTCTCGGTATGAGAAATATAGAGTTTTCCACAAAAGATACCATATACGCGGGAATAAAAATACCTGTTTCCGCAATAGTTGAGAAAACTCTTCTCAAAGTACCGAAAAAATATACTCTGGAGCGTGAAGGCGTGAACGGAGTTCTCCGCAGGACCAGTATGGGTGCATCCTTTACATCTCTGGATGAGGTTATGAGCGATGACGATTATGTATACTTCCTGCAGGATTTCGAGAATGTAAAAATCGGTACCGTTATAGTTGATCCAGATACAAAGGAAGACTATGAGATTACGGAGACATATACCTGCAGCGGTGTATATCTTGCCAATACGTCAATCGCCCAGTTTACAATAACAAATGTTCTGGGTAAAAATAATGAATACGCTATTGTAGAGGCTAATACGACTTATGGTCTTAAAATTTATGACAGCATAGTTTCGGACGCTTCAGCCATAAGCGAATCTCAGTCTCTTTCATAGGAGGTTTTTATGGGTATTAAGGAAAATCTTGAAACCGTTAGAAAAAATATAAAAGCGGCAGCTCAAAGAGCGGGAAGAAATCCGGAAGATATTCTTCTTCTTGCCGTCAGCAAAACCATAGATGCCGAAACGATAAAGGAAGCTCTTGCCTGCGATGTTTCGGATCTGGGCGAAAACCGGGTTCAGGAGATTATGGAGAAATACGATGTGCTTGGCGGAAATATCCGCTGGCATTTAATCGGACACTTGCAGACTAACAAGGTTAAATATATAATAGATAAGGTGTGCCTTATCCATTCTGTTGAAAGTAAAAAACTGGCGGAAGAAATTAATAAAAAAGCTGCCGAAAAAGGTATAGTCTGTGATATACTTGTGGAGGTCAACATGAGTCATGAAGCTTCTAAATTCGGCGTTTCACCGGAAGAAGCGGAATCCTTCATAAGAGATATTTCAAAACTTCCCAATATAAGAGTAAAAGGGCTTATGACTGTTGCGCCTTTTACAGATAATCCGGAAGACAACAGAATATATTTTAGAAAAATGAAGAATTTATTAGTTGACATTAATGCAAAAAATATTGATAATATAAATATGGATATTTTGTCAATGGGAATGACCGGAGACTATGAAGTAGCCATAGAAGAAGGCGCTACAATAGTACGTGTAGGCACTGGAATTTTTGGAGAAAGAAACTATAATTAAGTAATTTATATTAAATATATATATACAGAAACAGGAGGACGTTATAGTGGGTATTTTTAGCAAATTCAAAGATATGGTTGTAGGCGAGTATGATGATGACGAAGAAAGAGAGATGGAGGAAGACGTTGTTGAAATAGGCGAAGAATCCGGCAGACGTATGAGCCAGAGAGATTATGAGCCTGATTATCAGCAGGAACAAGCAGCTCCCAAGCCTTTTGGCGTTATCCGTAAAAGAGCAGCTATAAAAAATAACGGACAACTTCAGGTTTTCATCGCTTCACCCGATGATTATGACAAATCTCAGGAAATCAGCGATTATCTCAAAGCAAGAAGACCGGTTGTTGTAAATCTTGAAAAAGTTGAGTATCCCGTTGCACAGAGAATTATGGACTTTTTAAGCGGCACAATCTATGCTCTTGAAGGCTCCATTCAAAGAGTAACAAACAATATTTTTGTTCTTGCACCCGATAATATTGAGATTTCAGGAGATCTGCTCAGCGAAATGAAATCCGGCGGAATCGAAATGACATCATGGGATTACGAAAGAAGAGCAAGCAGATAAAAATTTGAATAACACCCTTTTTAAAATATTATTAAAGGGGAGATTTTATGCAGGTACTTTTATCTAATGCGTTGAATATATTTTTTCAGGTATTGTATATAATTATTTTTATCAGGATAATTTTATCATGGGTAAGTATGGGCAGGGAAATACCGGGAGTTTCCGAGGCTATATACGGATTGACGGATCCCTTCCTTGTGCCTGTAAGAAAGATGATACAGGCATCCCCTATAAACGGCGGATATATGTTTGATTTTACGGCAATTATCGTGCTTTTTATATTAAATATACTCAATACCGCTCTGCAGGGGCTTATCTGGCTTTTCTGATTGATTTTTATGTATTCTGAGAATGATTTAAAAAAATACTTTCCGGATCGGGAAGAGCGGATGGCTTTTTCCAAGGCATTGGACTTGGCCAGAAGGACTTCAAGGTATTACGAGGCTTCTTTCACGGATTTTCTCGATATGGAAAAAATAACAGAATTTACGGAAAGACTCGCCTATATTGACGGAGTGGAAATATATGCTTTCGGCGGCAAGCCTGAAAGCGAGAGACGCATTATAGGTTTTTTTCCTGACTTCGCAGAAATTAAAGAAGAGGATTTTCCCATAACTCCTGTCATCATAAGCCATGGCAGCAAATTCAGCCGGAAGCTGAGCCACAGAGATTATCTTGGCTCTCTTACGGGCCTCGGTATAGACAGGAGGAAACTGGGAGACATAGTTGTTTTTGATGATTTTGCCATTGCTTTTGTCCACAGGGATATAGCGGACTATATTACCGCTAATCTGGAATTTGTGGGCAGAACAAAGGTTTCTTGTGATGTTTATAAAGGGGATATGGATATAGTGTCTCCCAAAGACGGTGTCACAAGATTTATAACAGCGCCATCTTTGAGGCTGGACGCCGTATTGTCGGCATCTTTCAATGTCTCAAGAGGAAAGGCATCGGAGCTAATAAAGGCTGAAATTGTCAAAGTCAACTGGAAGACCATAACAAACACATCTTTCGGCTTGAAAGAAAATGATATGATTTCCGCAAAAGGTTTCGGCAGAGTCAAAATTTCCGAAATCAAAGGCACAACCAAAAAGAACAGAATAAGCATTATTATAGAAAAATTTGCTTAAAAAGTTAAATTAAAAAGGGTCGGGGTTTAATTGATCCGCTCCGAGATAAGGGAATAAAAAGAATAATTCTTTTATCTCAGCGCGGAAAACAGCTTTGACCCTGTTTTTGCGCATCCTAATTTTGGATTATTATAAAGGAATTAAGGTAAAAAATATGGCGGATAAAATTAGTAAAAAGAAAACAGGCTTCCTTTGGGGACTTTTCTGTCTCGGCCTTTTTCTCGCGGACAGATTTACAAAATTATATATGCTCAAAAATCTTGAGCCAATTGGGAGCAAGCCTGTTATAGACAGATTTCTGCAGTTCACTTTCGTTGAGAACAGAGGAGCGGCATTCGGCATCCTTCAGGGAAAAACATGGGTTTTTGTTTTGCTCACAATCGTTATTGGCGCGGCTATAATATATTTCATGAGAAAGCTTATTATAAAATCCAAATATCCCGAGATCGTTTTTGCGCTCTGCCTTATTCTGGCGGGAGCGATAGGCAATTTCTACGACAGAATCGCATATGGATATGTGGTGGACTTTTTCGACCTTCTCTTTGTGAATTTTGCCATATTTAACGTAGCCGATATATTTGTTGTATGCGGCGCGGTAATTCTTGTGCTTCTCATACTGTTTGACGTTAAGGAGGATTTTTGATGGAAGAAATCTTTTTAACGGCTGAGGAAAAAGACGAAGGCAGAAGAGTGGATGTTTTTGTGGCCGAATGTTTGGAGGAAATTTCCAGAAGCAGGGTACAATCCCTCTTGGAGTCCGAAAACATTCTTGTAAACGGAAAAAAGGTAAAATCCAATTATAAACTGAAAATTAATGATATGGTCAGCGTTTCCATGCCGCCTCTTTATGAAGCGGAAATTGTGCCTGAAGACATACCTCTGGATATTCTCTATGAGGATGAGCATATAATAGTTGTGAACAAACCAAAGGGTATGGTAGTCCATCCTGCTCCGGGACATTTTTCCGGAACCCTTGTGAATGCCCTTATGTATCACTGCAGGGATAACCTTTCAGGCATAAACGGTGTTCTCCGGCCGGGAATAGTCCACAGAATAGATAAGGATACTTCCGGAATACTTGTGGCGGCAAAAACGGATACAGCCCATAAGGGCCTTGCGGAGGCTTTGTCAGTCCATGACATAAAGCGTATATATTACGCCATCGTCATGAACAAGGTGAAGGAAGAGGAAGGCACCATAGATAAGCCCATAGGAAGGCATAAAACAGACAGAAAGAAAATGGCAGTAGTCCCAAATGGCAGGAATGCCGTAACTCACTACAAGGTTATTGAGTATCTGGGGAAATATACATTTATCGAAGCAAGACTTGAGACTGGACGGACCCATCAGATAAGAGTTCATATGGCAAGCATAGGAAATCCTCTTTTGGGTGATGAGGTCTACGGCTCAAAAAAACAGCCTTTTAACACTGACGGGCAGGTTCTCCATGCGGGAGTTTTGGGATTCATCCATCCCGTAACAGGTGAGTACATGGAGTTCAGCGCGCCGCTTCCGGAATATTTCCAGAAGGTTTTAAGGATTATAAGAGACAGGATGTAAAGGAGGAATAAACTTGATTATAGACAGAAAAGATTTTCTGGAATTGAAGGATCTTTCGGCGGAAGAAATTATTTATATATTGAAAACAGCGGAAACAATGAAGTTTGTTCTTTCTCAGAAAGGCAGAAATTCGCCAATGCTAAGAGGCAAATCCGTAATCAGTCTTTTTTATGAGACATCGGACAGAGCCCGTCTTGCGTACGAGCTTGCGGCTCAGCATTTAAGCGCCGCGTTCGCGGACATCAACCTTTCATCCTCAAATGGAAGAGAAACTCTTAAGGATATGGGCATAATGCTTGACCAGATGGGAGCGGACTTTATTATAATCAGGCATTCTCAGGCCGGAGCGGCAAATATTCTTGCCAAAAACGTAAAGGCTTCCGTAATAAATGCCGGAGACGGATATAATGAGAATCCTGGCCAGACACTTCTTGACCTTATGACTATAAAGGAGTATAAAAAGGATTTTAAAGGTCTCAAAGTTGCCATAATTGGCGATTTGCTCCACAGCAGGGTAAACAAGGGCAATATCTGGGCGCTTACTAAATTAGGCTCAGAGGTTGTGATTTCCGGTCCTCCGGCTCTTGTGCCCGAAGAGATAGAAAATTTCGGTGTAAAGGTATATTATAATGCCTGCGATGCCGTAAAAGATGCCGACGTTATACTTTCCGGCAGAATAAATGTTGATGATTTGGAAGAAAACGCTCTTCCGTCCATGGAAGAATACAAAAACTTCTTCATGATAGATAAAGAGCTTTTAAGCTATGCCAAGGAAGATGCCATCGTAATGCATCCCGGACCTATTAAAAGAGGAATCGAGATCTCCTCGGAGGTTATGGACAGTCCGCAATGTATTGTAAGCGACCAGCTTTCAAACTCAATTTCCGTGCGGATGGCAATGCTTTATATATTGGCCCAAGGGAGGAAATCCTGATGAAAACACTAATTAAAAACGGGTACATAGTTTCCGAATACGCGGATATGACTACTTTAATGGACATTCTGTGTGAAGACGGGAAAATAGTAAAAATAGAAAAGGATATAGAGGATCCCGAAGCTAAAATAATCGACGCCCAGGGAAGATATGTATTTCCGGGATTCATAGATATGCACTGCAGTATGAGCAACCCTGCGGGCAATTATATAGAGAGCTTCGAAAGCCTTACAAAAGCTGCGGCTAAAGGCGGCTTTTCGACGATTACTCTTCTTCCGTCAACAAATCCTCCTGTGGATAACGACGCTATAGTTGATTACATTGTTTCAAAAGGCAAAAGCTATTCCAATATAGGAATTTACCCTTATGGAAGCATGACGGTAGGCTGTGAGGGTAAAGTCCTTGCAAATATCGGACATATGGTTAAAGCGGGAATAGTTGCTCTTTCCGATGGAGACAGAGCCATAGACAAGGCTCAGCTTCTTATGCGCATAATGCAGTATTCCAGGATGTTTGATATATGCCTTATAACTCACTGCGAGGAACAGTCTCTTGCCTGTGGCGGAGATATGAACGAAGGAACAATTTCGATCGAGCTTGGATTAAGAGGTATTCCCGAGGAGGCGGAAACCATTCATGTTTCCAGAAACATACTTCTTGCGGAAGGCACAAAGGCGAAGCTTCATATCTGCCATGTAAGCACCAAAAAAACAGTTGACCTTATACGGCAGGCTAAAAAGCGAGGAGTTCAGATAACGGCGGAAACCTGTCCACAGTATTTTTCATTAACGGAAGACGCTGTATTGGGATATAACACTTACGCTAAGCTTAATCCTCCTCTCAGAACAAAAGAGGATGTGGACGCGGTCATAGAAGGCCTCTGTGATGGAACAATAGATGTTATTTCATCGGGACATTCGCCGGTAAGCGGAGAGGAAAAACGAGTTGAATTCGGAAACGCTTCATTTGGCGTATCTTCTTTAGAGACAGCGGTATCCGTAGTAATAACCGAGCTTTTACAGAAGCGGAAAATACTAAATCCTATGGAGCTTGCGGAAAAAATGTCCGGAATGCCTGCGAAAATCCTGAAAATAAAATCAAAAGGCAAAATAAAAGTTGGCTATGACGCGGATTTCACTATTGTTAACTTAAAGGAACAGGTTGTTGTGGACACCAAGAATTTCCGTTCAAAATCCAGGGTAACCCCTTATGCGGATATGTTTTTGAACGGATGTGTGGTCTACACCATTTCAGCCGGCGAGCCGGCGTATAAAAGATAAATTTGTCGAACAAAGTAAGACGGTGTAAAAACTCGTCTTATTTTTTTAAAAAATTGGGTACCACGTGGGATTTGAATAAAAAATATCTTTATTTTTTGAACGTGTTGTGGTATTATACAAAAAGTGTATTGTTTTTTTCAGGAAATATCTGGAAATAACAATTATGCAGATGAAAGGATAATTCAAATGGGAATTTTTAAATTTTTCAAAAATAAAAAAGATGATGAGACTGTAAATATACCGGAAACTGCGGAAGAAGCTGTAGAAGCCGAAGCAGAGGAAGATATTATTTCAGAGGAAGAGCCTGCGAAGGCGGAGGATGTCCAGGAAGAACCTGATGCGGAATCAGAGCCTGCTGTTCAGGAAGAGCCTGAATCCGAGCCGGAAACGGAAACAGAGGAAGAACCTGAAGTTTCTGATGAACCTGAAATAATCCCCAATGAAGCAGAAGGAACAGAAGAATTCGGCATAGAGGAGCCTTTTGATGAAGAACCCGATTTTGAGGAGCCTCAGGAAGAGACTAAGAAAAAAGGCTTTTTTGCGAGACTTTTTTCAGGACTTGGAAAAACCAGAAACAACATAATGGGTAATCTGGATTCGGTATTTAAAGGCTTTACAAAAATTGACGAGGATCTTTATGAGGAGCTGGAAGAGGCTCTTATAATGGCCGATTTAGGTGTGGAAACAACTCTCAGAATAATAGAAAATCTCAGAAAACGAGTGAAGAAGGAACATATCAAAGACGAGCATGGTCTGAAAACCGCTCTTATGGAAGAGATCGCCAATATCCTCAAGGAAGGCGAGGATGAGGAGGATAGCTTCTCAACTCCGGCGGTTATACTTATTATAGGCGTGAACGGTGTAGGAAAGACCACAACAATAGGAAAACTGGCTCTCAGGTATAAAAAAGAAGGAAAAACGGTGCTGCTCGCGGCAGCCGATACATTCAGGGCAGCGGCAATCGACCAGCTGGGCATCTGGGCCGAGAGAGCCGGAATCGATATGATAAAGAAGGATGAGGGCTCAGATCCTGCGTCCGTAGTATTTGACGCTTTGGGCGAAGCAAGAAAGAGAAATACGGATATATTAATCTGCGATACAGCGGGAAGGCTCCACAATAAGAAAAATCTTATGGAAGAGCTGAAAAAAATATCCAAGGTTATAGACAGAGAGTATCCCAAAGCACATAAGGAAACATACCTTGTTCTGGATGCCACAACGGGACAGAATGCTGTGTCCCAGGCAAAAATTTTCAAAGAAGCCGCCGATATTACAGGAATTATACTTACCAAACTTGACGGAACAGCAAAAGGCGGAATCGTAATAGCAATAAAATCCCAGCTTAACATACCTGTTAAATATATAGGTGTGGGCGAACAGATAGATGATTTACAAAAATTTGACGCAGAGGCTTTTTCAAAAGCTCTTTTGGGCGTGGAGGAATAGGCCTCAAAGCGGACTGTTTTAGAAAGGGGGATTTATATGGGTGGATTTTTGAAACGCATATTATCCTGTCTTATAGTAATTCTGATGTTTTATGTTTGCCCTGTTTGCGCGGAAAGCAAGGGCGGAGAATTTTATTTGCACGGAGAGGAAAAAATCGAGACATCAAAAGAATTAGGCATAATAACAAAGGATATGTATAAAAGAAGGGAAGATAATCTCAACAGAGAAGAGGCAAGCGTAATTCTCTGCAACCTTTATACACATCTTACAGGTAAGAAACCGGGAAAAGCGGAAATCGTTTTTCGGGATACGGACAAAAAAGAGCCCAGACTGGCTTACAGTCTTGAGCTTATGGACGGACCCAGCGAAACCATATTCGGGCCCAATTCGCCTGTCACAAAGGAGGAGTTTGCCTGGTATATATTGAAAACCATGAAAGCTTCCGGAATGTATGACGAAAATGTAAAGTCTTATTATGACGGCTTTGCCGATAAGGACAGTATATCAGCCGGTTATAATGAAGCTGTTTTCTATCTGGCGGGATATGATATCATAGACAGGTACGAAACCAATTTTGAACCGAAAAAGGCTGTTACCATAGGCGAAGCGGCTTATATAGCAGTTAAAACCAGTGAATTTTTCTCTCCCAAACCCATCGAGATTAACAAAAAGGAAATCGGCATAGGCACGGAAAAAGATGTGCTTTTGTCAAAATTCGGCAAACCGGACAAAATCAGCCAGTCTGTGTACGGTTCCGAAAAATATGTTTATTTTCTTGATACGGGATATTTTTCGGCAAGCTTGGATTCCGAAGATAAAATAGAAGAAATATTTACAAACAGTTCCGATTTTAAATATTATGCTGTGGATTCGGAAACAGATATTTCTGATTTCAAATATATGAATTCGGATATAACCTATAAATATACAATGAAGGATAATTATACGTTTACCAATCTGTATTTCGATTCTGTTGACCTGAAGGTTGACGGGATATATATAAAATCAAATGATATGAAAAACTATGTGCTGAGGATGGACGAGTCCTACAGTCCTATAATAAAAGACGAGCTTACGGACATAATTAACTGTTCCAGACGCAAATACGGCCTTGCGGATTATGTGCTCAGCCCTCAGGCATCCGGCCTTGAAGACAAGCAGTGCGGATATATGTCCATGAAGGCAATGCTCACTCATAATTATGTGGCTAATACGTCTCTTGCAAGAAGGTTTTCCGAAAACGGAATAAACTTCGTGAAGATTTCCCAGAACATAGCCTGCAGTACAGCCGGAGCGGCGGATATATTTTATTACTGGTCCGGCGTTCCGGGCATGAGAGGAAATATTTATTCTGATGAATACATAAATATGGGAGCAGGGTGCGTAATAAATAAGAACCTTATATACTGCGCATATGTTTTCTATTCGTAATTTATAAAATGCTAAAGCGGAATGCATATTATGAAAAAATTTTTTTCGGTATTGCGTTCCGTTTTTTTAATTTAACCTGCTAAATAAAAATATTGATTGCAAAATATACTGAAATATGGTAACTTTTATTCTATAAGAGATTTAATTTGATTAACAGATATATGAATATATATTCGTTTTGATTGAACTCGAAAAGGAGTGATATAAATGCCGATTAAAGTCAAGGACAATCTGCCGGCTATAGATATTTTAAGAAATGAACATATTTTCGTTATGGGCTACAGCAGAGCTTTTACACAGGATATCCGTCCTCTGAAAATAGCTATACTGAATTTAATGCCCTTCAAGGAAGAAACGGAAGTTCAGCTTTTAAGGCTCATAGGAAATACACCCCTTCAGCTGGATATAACCCTTCTTCGTCCGGAAACATATAATTCCAAACATACTCCACCCGAGCATCTTCAGGAATTTTACTATGTGTTCAAGGATGTGAGGAATCAGAAATTCGATGGTCTCATCATAACGGGAGCGCCTGTTGAAAACATGGAGTATGAAGAGGTTTCCTACTGGGATGAGCTGAAAGAGATTATGGAATGGTCCAAAAAGAATGTTACATCCACTCTCCATATCTGCTGGGGAGCTCAGGCAGGGCTTTATTATCATTACGGAATAAAGAAATACAAACTCAATGAAAAAATGTTCGGCGTTTTCGAGCATTATAAAAATAACGCGGAGTTCGATCTCATGCGCGGATTTGACGATATTTTCTATGTGCCACACTCAAGGCATACGGAAGTGCGCAAGGAGGACATCGAAAAGGTTGACGAGCTCATGATCCTTTCCGAGTCTGAGGAATCGGGAGTATATATCGCCGCCAATAAGAGCGGCAGCCGTATTTTCGTGATGGGTCATTCTGAATATGACCCTGACACTCTGAAAAATGAGTACCTCAGGGATGTAAACAAGGGGCTTAAGATAAAAATGCCCAACCATTATTTCAGGAATGACAATCCTTACGGCGAGCCCATCGTAAGATGGCGGTCCCACGCCAATCTCCTGTATCTCAACTGGCTCAACTACTACGTATATCAGGAGACTCCTTATGATATTGAAACTATTAACGGAGAAAACAGATAAAAAAGAGAAAAAAGAAAGCCTTGGTTCGGGGAATGACCGTTCCGAGGCTTTTTTTGCGCAAAAAAATAACAGCCGCTTTTCGCGGCTGTCAGTATTTTGGGTTTTATTCAGCTTTAAGCTCCTTATAGGATTTTTTGTCAGTGGGAAGTTTCTTTATGAAATCCTCTGTCGCCTGCAAAAGAAGCTGCAGAGTTTTGTCGGCTGCATCAGAAAATCCAATATTAGTTTTTAAATTAACCAGTTTTGAAAAATGAATATCTAAAACCATATTGGCTAATATATGCGCGTTTTCTAGAGAAGAATCCTTCTCAAAGATCATAAGAAGCTTCCGGTAATAATCTTCCCTGGGTTTCATAAAATCCTTTAAAAGCTTGGGATCGATTTTCTGATATACAGTTACATAATCGGTGATTCTTGCGTAAGGGGCATTTGCTGTATCTTCAAGATAAATCTTTATCAGCTCGGAAGTTTTGGTTCCGTTTTCCTTAAGTTCATAAAGCTTTTTGTAATTATTATTCATATGCCAAAGGAGCGCGCCTAAAAAGAATTCCTCTTTCGAATCGAAAAGCAGATAAAAATATCCCTTTGATACTCCGATTAAGCCTACCATTTTGTCGATATTTATGTTTTTATATCCCTGTTCGTAGAAAAAAGCCAATCCCTTTTCATACAATATATTCTTATGTTCCTGTTTTTCTGCTTCTGTATAAATTTTCGGCATTGTCATCATCTCCTTTGAGGAAAAACGCATTTACAAGGCATCAAGCCTCTCAAATGCTGAATTATTAGTGTATCTATACTATAATTATATTTGAAAAAGGCAGATAAATCAACAATTATTTTGAAAAATGGAAATAAAATTGATTAAAAATTAAAAAGATTTCGATTCCGCAACATATTGCCTGACAAAATGAACGATTATGTGTGTAAGTCATAAAATAATGTCCCGCCAGACGGACAGCAGGACATTATGGAATACATATGAAATTAAAGCATTTTAGTCTTATTTTATATTTGAGACAGCTTCTTCGGCAAACACATTGGATATGAATTTGTCATAATCCACTCGTTTTTCAAGCTCTCCGGCTTCTTCCATTATATCTTCCATGTGCTCCAGGCTTTCTTTTTCAAAAATCGGATTTTTCTTCCATGTATCCTGAGATTTGTACCTTTCTATGATTTTCGTCAGGGTTTCAACGGAGTTTTCGGAGAAATGGGGCTGGATTATCTCGGCGATTTCTTCCGCGGAATGGGTGTCTACCCATATCTGTCCCCTGTAAATTGCGTTTGTAAATTTCTGGATTGTATCGGGATTAAGTGCGATATAATTCTTTGTCGCCATATATACGGTGTATGGTACAAATCCGCTTTCCGTACCCAATGACGCTACAACATAGCCTGTGCCGGCCTCTTCCAAAGCTGTAGCTGAAGGCTCGAATTCCACTGTGTAATCCCCAATACCGCCCGCAAATGCTCCTGATGTGGACGTAAATGCGATATTCGTTGTTAGCGTAAGGTCTTTCTCCGGGTCGATGCCGTTATTTTTGAGAATATATTCCAGTATCATCTGGGGCATACCTCCGTTTCTACCGCCTATAAGTTCTTTTCCTTTCAGATTTTCCCATTTGAAATCTTTTTCGTTTGTCCTTGATACAAGGAAGTTTCCTGCTCTTTGGGTGAGTTGGGCAAAGGCCACACAGTAATCCTCTCGGCCTTCATTGTATACATATATTCCCGCTTCTGTGCCTAAAAGAGCAATGTCCGCCGAATCGGAAATAAGAGCAGTCATGGATTTATCAGCTCCCTGACCGACTGAAAGCTCAATATCAAGTCCTTCCTCCTCAAAATATCCCAGCTCCATTGCGGCGTACTGCGGAGCGTAGAAAACGGAATGTACGACCTCGTTAAGTCTTACTTTGGTAAGCTTATCTTTTTTGGCGCAGCCCGTAAATATTCCAGAAATGAGAAAAACTCCTGCGGCCGCAAGCGCTAACCCTTTTTTCATTTATTACCTCCGGTTTGTTTTTTATATTTATATTCACAGAAAGCCGCCAGTGTGATTTTTTTGAAAATATTAAATATTTTGTAGTAGTATTAATCAGGAATAAATGATAAAATATTTTTAGATGAAATATTTTTGGGAGCAGGTGAAAATGTATGGAAAAGATAATGCTCATAGACGGAAACAGCATCATGAACAGAGCTTTTTACGGCATACCGCCTTTAAGCAACAAAGCGGGAGTGCCTACAAATGCTATATATGGTTTTTTGAATATAATGTTTAAGTTTATGGACGAGGAAAAGCCAACACATATGGCGGTGGCTTTCGACCTTCCTGCGCCTACTTTCCGTCATCTTGAATATGAGGGCTACAAAGGCAAGAGAAAGGAAATGCCCGACGAGCTTAAAACACAGATGCCTCTTATTAAAGAACTTCTTAAAAAGATGAATATAAAGACTTACGAAAAAGAAGGCATAGAGGCGGACGATATAATCGGAACGATTTCCAAAGTGAGCGAGGAAATGGGCATAACGCCTGTAATTGTGTCCGGGGACAAGGACCTGCTTCAGCTTGCTTCCGACAGCGTGAAAATAATGATTCCCAAGACAAAAATCGGAGGAACGGAAGTAGAGAACTATTACAGCAGGGATGTAGTGGAAAAATACGGAGTGACTCCGTTGGAATTCATAGATATGAAAGCCCTTATGGGAGACCCTTCGGACAACATTCCCGGGGTACCCGGAATCGGTGAAAAAACAGCGGCAAAAATCATTGCGGAGTATAAATCAGTAGAAAACGCAATCGAAAATGCTGATAAAATAAAGCCCAAAAGGGCATCCGAGAATCTGTCGGCGTACAAGGAAGACGCTTTGAAAAGCAAATATCTGGTTACAATAGTCAGGGATGCGGAATTGGATTTTTCTCTCGAGGAGACAGAAATCAGAGATATGTTCAATGCGGAAGCCTACGACAGCTTCAAGACATATGAATTTAATTCGATGCTTTCAAAATTCGGAGATATTTCCGATTCAAAGACAGAAAAAGATGAAATCGAATTTTTAAATGTTGAGGATAAAAATCTTCTTGACGAGTGCTTTAAAAAGCTTCCCAAAGACGCAGATATTGCATACACCCTTATGAAAGAGGGCAAAAACATAAATTCTATATCTGTATTTTCTTCGGAGACAGAGCCTTTTTACGCGGAAGTTTCTCTCAGTCTTTCAACAGAGGACATAGCAAACGCGGCAAAAGAGTTTTTCGAAGATCCCCGGTATAAGAAAATATCCAGAGATTTCAAGAGTGATATAAAGCTTTTGCGTGACTATGGAATAAATATATCGGAAGGTGTATTTGACACGGCTATCTGCGGATATATACTTAATGCCACACTGGGCAGTTATGAATATGATAAGCTGGCATATGAATTTTTGGGAGAGACCTATCCTTCAAACGAGGAGATTTTCGGCAAGGGAAAATCCAGGAAATCATATTTTGATGTGGATTTTGACAAAAGAATGAAGCTTTCCGCCTGCGAGTCCAAAACAGCTTATTTCGAGAAACAGAAAATGGCGGAAAAGCTTGCTGAAAACGAGCAGGAATACCTTTTTTACGGTATAGAAATACCTCTTGTATATGTTCTTGCGGACATGGAGGAAGCTGGAATAAAGGTAGACAGAGACGGTCTTTGGGCATACGGAGAGAATCTTAAGAAAAACATAGATATCCTCACGGAAGAGATTTACGAGCTTGCCGGAGAGGAGTTCAATATAAATTCGCCCAAACAGCTGGGTGTGATTCTGTTTGAAAAATTAGGGCTTAAAGGCGGCAAAAAGACAAAGACGGGATATTCCACTGCGGCGGATGTTCTGGAAAAGCTTAAGGGTGAAAGCGAGCTGGTAGAAAGGATTCTCCATTACAGACAGCTTACGAAGCTTTACAGCACATATGTTGTGGGTATGCTCAATGTAATTGACGAAAAGACTCAGAGAATATATTCCACATTTAACCAGACAATAGCCGCAACGGGAAGACTTAGCTCCACAGAGCCTAATCTGCAGAATATTCCCATTCGTCTTGAGCTGGGAAGAGAGCTCAGGAAGGTTTTCATTCCCGAAGAAGGATATGTGTTTGTGGACGCGGACTATTCACAGATAGAACTGAGGGTACTTGCCCATATGTCCGGCGACGAGACCCTTATAAACGCTTATAAAACGAATCAGGATATTCACGCCCTTACGGCTTCTCAGGTTTTCAACGTACCTTATGAAGAGGTAACTCCCTTGATGAGGACCAGCGCAAAAGCGGTCAATTTCGGCATATTCTACGGAATAGGAGCTTTCAGCCTGAGCCAGGATATAGGAGTAACCGTAAAGGAAGCCGAAAGATATATAAGAGGATTTTTCGAAAAGTATCCGAAGATAAAGCCTTTCATGGATGATACGATCCGTTTCGGAGAGGAAAAAGGTTACGTTCATACAATGTTCGGCAGAAGAAGAAATATGCCTGAGCTTATGTCAGGAAACAGAAATGTACGTCAGTTTGGCGAGCGTGTTTCCATGAATATGCCCATACAGGGTTCCGCAGCTGATATAATAAAAATAGCCATGGTGAATGTTCACAAGGCTTTAAAGGAAGAAGGATTGAGATCCAGACTCATTTTGCAGGTTCACGACGAGCTTCTTATTGAAGCATATGAGCCTGAAGCGGAAAGAGTAAAGGAAATATTGAAAGAAAAGATGGAAAATGCCTGTCAGATGAAATGTCCTCTTGTTGTGGACGTTCACTGGGGAGGCTCATGGTTCGAGGCAAAATAAAGGGGAGAATTAGTATGATTCTTATTGGACTTACAGGAGGAACCGGAGGAGGAAAAAGCGCGGTATCAGAGATACTTGAGCAAAACGGAGGACTTATACTTGATGCAGACAAGCTTGCCAGAAAAGTTGTGGAAAAAGGCGAACCTGCTTATCTGGAGATAAAAGAGCATTTCGGAGAAGGTATATTTGATGCAAACGGCGATTTAATCAGAAAAAAGCTTGGGGATATCGTTTTTAACGATCCCAAAGAGCTGGAATTTTTAAATAAGTGCACACATAAATATATAGCCGAGCTTACAAAAAAGGAGCTTGCAGAGGCAGATCCGGATAAATACAGATTTGTGGTATTTGACGCGCCTCAGCTCATAGAGTCCGGAATGGACAAAATGTGCGATAAAATCTGGGTAGTTACGGCTGATGAGGAAGTACGCATAAAGCGTATTATGGAAAGAGACTCAATTACGAGACAGCAGGCCCAGAGCCGCATAGATTCCCAGCTTAAGCTGGAGGATTTCGAGAAGGTGGCTGACCGTATAATTTTCAACAACGGGTCTCTTGAGGAATTGAAAGAACAAGTTGAGGATGTATTAAGCGATATTAAGGATTGATTATGACAAAGAAAAAAAGCAGGAAAGGGATTTGCATTACATTGGCCTGCATAGCCGCATTTCTGGTTATATGCGGCAGATATGTGGTTCCGTCTGTGCTGTATCCGCTGAAATATAGGGAGTATGTGGAAAAATACAGCGCAGAGTACAATCTGGACAAGGAACTGGTATTTGCCATAATAAAAACAGAAAGCAGCTTTAAGACCGAGGCTGTTTCCGGCAAAGGCGCAATAGGCCTGATGCAGATAATGGAGCCTACAGCCGAATGGATTGTGGACCATTCTCATATTGAGGCCGAAAAGTGGGAATATGCCGAGCCTGATGTGAATATTCACATGGGTTGCTGGTATCTGAATTATCTCATAAACTATTTTCATGACGAGGATCTGGCTTTGGCGGCATATAACGCGGGAATGGGTAATGTAGAAAACTGGCTTAAGGATGAAAACTATTCTGCCGACGGACTTTCCCTTGAAGAAATTCCCTTTAAGGAAACGAGGGAATATGTTAAAAAGGTTGAATCGGCGGAAAGAATATATGAAGTTTTATACTTTACGGAATAAATTACTGAAAAGGACGGATTCAGAATGCCTGAAATAAGAAGAGATATTCTTACGGGACAATGGATAATACTGGCGGACAACAGAATGGGCAAGCCCTATGATTTTGAGTTTATGAAACCTCAGAAGGAAATTGTGAAAGTATGCTCCTTCTGTCCCGGAAATGAACATATGACAACTGAAACTATATATGAGGAAAAGGATGATAGCGGCTGGATAATTCGTGTTTTCGCAAATAAATACCCTGCGGTTGAGTGGGAAAGGGAAGAGGAGTACAGTTTTTCCGAAGATGATGTTAATGTTTTCGGAAAAGCCGCCGGACGCCATGAAATTATTGTGGATACACCTGAGCATGCAGGAAAAATACAGGATTTTTCAATAGAGCGTTATGATCTGCTTTTAAAAGCTCTTCGTGAAAGATACAGAGATATGAGCAAGGAGAAAATTATAAAGTATATCCACATTTTCAAGAATTGCGGAGCCGGCGCAGGCGCTTCTATAAGCCATTCTCACTGGCAGATGATAGGTATTCCGTTTATCCCCAAGGAAAATGAGGAGGTTATGAAAGCCTCTGAAAAATATTTTAGGGAAAACGGAAAAAGCATTTTCGAAAGCATTATAGAATCTGAAAAGAAATGCGGAAAAAGGGTGGTCAGCGAAAACGATAGATTCATCGCCTTTGCGCCTTTTGCTTCCAGATTCGCATTTGAGCTTACCGTTATGGATAAGGAAGGCGGACAGAATTTCGGGCAGTTTTCCGATGAGAAAATAGACGCGTTATGCGGTATATTCAAGGATTCTGTTGTAAGAGTAAGCCGGGTCATGAGGGATGTGTGCTTTAACATTTCGTTTAACGACGCTCCGCTGAGGCAGGAAAGCTCCTCATACAATCACTGGTGCGTCAGAATAATCCCCAGAATCGGCAATCTTGCCGGCTTCGAGCTGGGAACAGGCGGCTACATAAATCCCGTATTCCCGGAGACGGCGGCGGAGTTTTACAGATCGTTAAAAATAGAAGAATAAATCTTTTGTAATGCGGATAATTTCCAAAATTTCTTTGAAAACAGGGGATTTTGGAAATTTTCATATATCCGCGGATGACGCAGGGTTCTTTTTTTGTGAGAAGAATATGAATTTTATGTCTTTGAAGGAGAAAACTCCCAGAGCCATAAGAAATCCAAAGTAAGAAATGATTAAAAATATAATAAGTCCGAAAAAAGCAAATCTCGATGCGGGAATTATGTTCTGAACGCATTTTGTCACAAGTGATGACGCAGCCGCGCAAAGCAAAGGTTTCGCGATGTTTTTCGGCAGAGAAAACTTCAGCTGGGTCTGCGAATTCAGCTTTCCGAGGCTTAAGCCGGAGCAAATGCAAAGACTTACAAGGACACCGGCAATGAATGCATTCACACCGAACTGAGGTACAAGAAAATATATGAAAAATACATTTATGACAGAGGAAATTACGCTTAATTTAAATAAAAACAGCTGATTTCCCAATCCATTCAATATACCCGAAAGGGTTATCTGCAGATATATAAAGGGAGCGCAGAATGCCAGCTTCATTACCAGAGCTCCAAGGTCGCGCTGGTTGTATATTACAACGCATATTTCCTTCGGGAATACGGCGAAAACAGCCGCGGCGCCTATTCCGGTAATGATGGTGAAAATCAATGCTCTTGAAATGGTTTTTGATATATTTTTCTGTACGGCTTTTGCTTTTGAAACGGCAGGAACAAGACTTATTGCCAATGCAGTCAGAAAGGACGAAGGCAGCTGGATTAAGGGCATTGCCATTCCCGTAAGCCTTCCGTATGACGCAAGAGGATCTGTTTCTCCTGAATAAAGAGAAAGCCTCTGAGGAATAAGTATGTTTTCAGCTGCGGCAAGAGAAGACGCGGTAATCCTTGTAAGAGTAAGAGGAAAGGCCATTTTCCTAATTTCCGAAGATATTTTTGAGGGCTTTCTGGTGATTTTTGAACCGGGAAAATGCTTTTTTGAGAATTTTATATAATAAAAAAATACATATATAAAAGAAATGGTTTCTCCGGCCACAATGCCGATTACAGCGCATAAAGCGGCGTATGTGAGTCCTTTTTCAACGAGTATGGGAGCGAAAACAAATAAAGCCGAAAGCCGTACGATTTGTTCTATAATTTGAGATATTGCGGGGATCCTGCTTTCCTGCATTCCGAAAAAACAGCCTCTTATACATGAGCCGGCGGACATGAAAGGTATGGCGAATGCAAGAGCTTTCAGCGGTATTTCCGTTCTTGCATCTTTCAGGACATTCACGGATAAAAAGCCGGAGAGCAAAAACAGAATGAGAGCGGAAATAATGCTGATAACGAGACACATTTCGAGAGATTTTCTCATTATAACGCGAATGTTTCCCCAGGTTTGCCGCGCGTTTTCCTGAGATGTCATTTTGGAAATGGTTGTGGTAAATCCGGAGGCTGTAATGCTCCACATAAGCATATAAACGGGCATTATTAGCTGGAAAAGCCCCATGCCTTCGTCTCCGATGGCATTTACCATATAAATTCTGTAAAAGAATCCGAGAATTCTTACGGCGATTCCGGAAGCTGTCAGGGTCAAAGCTCCGGCAATTACGGATGTTTTCTGCAAGGCTACCACCTTAAGGATATGCTTATTTATATTATGCTTAATTGAGTATGTCCTATGTTTATGCTGATTTGTCAGGGTGATAAAAATGTTTGATATAAAAGAAGAACTGAAAAAACTGCCTTCCACACCGGGAGTCTATATAATGAAATCCGAAAATGACGAGATAATTTATATAGGCAAGGCGATAAATCTCAAAAATCGTGTAAAACAGTATTTTACGGGAACAAAAAGCCGAGGCGCAAAAACCATCGCGCTTGTTTCCCATATAAAGGAATTTGAGTATATAATTACGGACTCCGAAATGGAAGCCCTTATTTTGGAGTGCAATCTTATAAAGAAGCATAAACCCAAATATAATATAATGCTGAAGGACGACAAAAAGTATCCTTACATAAAAGTAACTGTAAATGAGGATTTTCCGGTGATTTACAAAACAAGGAGACGACTTGATGACGGAGCTCTTTATATAGGGCCCATAACCGACGCCACTGCCGTAAACGAGACCATAGATATGATTCACAAAATATGGCCGATCCGAAAATGCAGGAAAAAGCTTCCCAGGGATATAGGCAGGGAAAGACCATGCCTGAATTACCATATTGGCGAGTGCGAGGCGCCCTGCGCCGGACTTATTTCCAAGGAAGAATATGGGGAATATGTGAAGGAAGCGGTAAGGCTCCTGAGCGGACATCCTGATGAGCTTGTGAAAAAGCTTAAAGCGGAGATGGCTGAAGCATCAAAAAATCTTGAGTTTGAGAAAGCGGCTTCACTCAGAGATAAAATCAAATGGATAAATAGAATCGGAGAGAAGCAGAAAATGGAAAACACCTCAGTAGGCGACGCCGACGTAATAGCGATGAAGCTTGCGGAAGGAGAAGGCCTTTTCCAGATTTTCTTTATGCGAGGTGGAAAGCTTGTAGGCAGGGAGCATTTTTTTGCAGAAAATATAATTGAAGAAACAAAAGGTGAAGCCATTGCGGAGTTTATAAAAAGGTTTTATTCCGGGACAGCTTTTGTGCCTAAGGAAATTGTAGTGGAAGACATTCCCGATTCGGAGCATGAACTTTTAGAAGACTGGCTCAGCGGTCTCAAAGGTGTTAAAGTAAAGGTAATCAAGCCTGTGAAGGGCGAAAAGGAAGGTCTTCTTAAGCTGGCGGCTACCAATGCGGAAATCGTATTCAATCAGTTCGGCGAAAAGCTTAAAAAAGACGAAGCCCGTACGATTGGAGCTGTTAAGGAGCTTTGCGATATATTAGGACTTGAAAAGCCTGTTTCAAGAATAGAAGCCTATGATATTTCCAATATAATGGGCACCAATTCCGTAGGTTCCATGGTGGTTTTTGAGGACGGCAGCGCAAAAAGAAGCGATTACCGTAAATTCAAAATAAAAAGCGTAAATGGCGCCAATGATTACGCTTCCATGCAGGAGGTCCTTGTAAGACGATTTAATCACGCTATAAAGGAAGGCATGACAAGCGAGCTGAATAAGGCTAAATTTTCCAAACTTCCCGACCTAATGCTCATGGACGGAGGAAAGATTCAGGTCAATGCCGCCAAGGAAGTTCTCATGGAATTCGGACTGGATATACCCGTATGCGGAATGGTAAAAGATGACAGGCACAGAACCAGAGCTTTTTATTACGAAGATAAGGAAATAAATGTAGATAAAAGCTCCCAGAGCTTCAGGCTTGTTACTCGAATTCAGGACGAAGCCCACAGATTCGCAATAGAATACCACAGAAGACTGAGGGAGAAAAACGAGGTGCATTCCATATTGGACGATATACCGAAAATAGGCGAAAAACGTCGGAAAGCGCTGCTTTATAAATTCGGCGATGTGGAAAGTATAAGGGAAGCCTCTCTGGAGGAGTTGGAGTCGGCGGAAAACATGACAAAAGATTCCGCGATGGAAGTATATAAATTTTTTCACGAGTAATTGAAAAAAATGATATTTTAGGATATATTTATAATAGGAAGATATGGCCCCAAGGGGTATTTTGTTCCGGTAAGGCTCAAATTGCTGCAATCCGGAATTTTTGAGAGGAAGTATTGAATATGTATTCGGTATCTTTGGAAAGAATGGTAAAAGAAAATGAACTTCGTGTTCTGGTTCCCGAAATTGACATGACGGGAAGAATGATAACCAGAACGGAGGTCAGCAGACCGGCTCTTCAGCTTGCCGGATTTTATGAATATTTTGATAATGAAAGAGTCCAGATACTGGGCAAAATGGAATTTTCGTTCCTCAGGCAGATGGAGGAACAGGTAAGAAGAGACACTATCGAGAAAATATTCGAAAGGCGCGTTCCATGCGTTATAGTATGCAAAAAGCTTGAACCTTTTCCGGAAATGTTCGAGTTTGCGAAAAAATATGATGTTCCTCTTCTGGGTTCGGATTTCGGTACATCCGAATCCCTGGGAGAAATAATCCGCTGGCTTAAGTCTGAACTTGCGGAAAGAATAACCCTTCACGGGGTTTTAGTCGATGTATACGGCGAAGGCGTACTTATAATGGGCGAAAGCGGAATTGGAAAAAGTGAAGCCGCTCTGGAGCTTATAAAAAGAGGACACCGTCTTGTGGCGGATGATGCCGTAATAATCAGAAGAATATCCCACAGAAAGCTCATAGGGACCTGCCCTGAAATAATAAGGCATTTCATAGAGCTCAGAGGTATAGGTATAATAAATGTAAGACAGCTTTTCGGTGTGGGTGCTGTTAAGCTCAGCCACGCAATAGACCTTATTGTCCGTCTTGAGGCCGACGACCCTAAAAGAACATATGACAGACTTGGAATTGACGAGGAATACATGGATATTCTTGGAAACAAGGTCGTTTGCATGAGAATCCCCGTAAGACCGGGTCGAAACTTAGCTGTTATCTGCGAAACGGCGGCAATTAATCACAGACAGAAGAGATTCGGATACAACGCTGCAGAGGATATAAGCTATAAGATTAATAATAGTATGTATTGATTGTTGGAGGATGAACATATTGAGTAATTTTTCGTATATTTTTGATATTCTGAAATCGGAAAATATATCAGGCGGGGTTTTAAAGGATGAACCCATGAGCCTGCACACATCTTTCAAAACAGGAGGACCTGCGGATGTATTTGTGAGTCCTGCCGATGAAAATGAACTGAAAAAAGTAATAGAAATTCTGAAAAAAGAAAATGCGCCTGCATTTGTAATAGGCAACGGAACCAATCTTCTTGTGAAGGATAATGGCATAAGAGGAGTAGTTGTGCACATAGGCAAAGGGTTTTCTTATATAAACACAAAGAATGAAGAAATAACTGCGGGAGCAGGATGCCTCATGTCGGAAATCGCCCAGAACGCGTTGGATAATTCTCTGACAGGATTTGAATTCGCGTCGGGAATACCCGGTTCTTTCGGAGGTGGAATGTTCATGAACGCGGGAGCCTATGACGGAGAGATGAAAAATGTGCTTAAAGCTGCAAAGGTTTTGGACAGGAACACTCTGGAGATATTTGAGATTTCCGCAGAGGAGCTTGATCTGGGATACAGAAAAAGTTCCGTTGAAGCAAAAGGGTATATTGTCCTTGAAGGCACTATTAAGCTGGGAAAAGGGGATTATGACAAAATAAAAGACAAAATGAACGACCTGAATTCCCAGAGGAGAGAAAAACAGCCGCTTACATTCCCCAGCGCGGGAAGCACATTCAAAAGACCGGAAGGCTATTTTGCCGGAAAGCTTATTTCGGACAGCGGCCTCAAGGGATTTTCTGTGGGCGGAGCACAGGTTTCCGAAAAACATGCCGGTTTTGTAATAAATAAAGGAAACGCTACAACAGCGGATATATTGTCCGTAATAAAACATTGTCAGGAAACGGTTTTTGATAATTACGGAGTAATGCTTGAAACAGAGGTAAGAATACTCGGCGAGTAGGAAGACCCCTTTTAAGGAGAGGATATAAATGAAGCTTTTAATTGTGACAGGAATGTCGGGAGCGGGAAAGTCGACCGTGCTCAAGTTTCTGGAAGACTATAATTTTTTCTGTATAGATAATCTTCCGCCTGCTCTTATGATGAAATTCGCGGAGCTTTGTTATGAAAAAGGCTGGGAAATAGAAAAGGTTGCCGTAGGAATAGATATCCGCGGAGGCAAGCTTTTTGATGACTTTTTCAATGCTCTGGAGGAGCTTAAAGCTAACGGATATGACAATAAAATACTTTTCCTGGATGCTTCTGACAACGTACTTGTGAAGAGGTATAAGGAAACAAGAAGACTGCATCCTCTTTCAAAAGGCGGTACGATTCTTGCCGGAATAACCAAGGAAAGAGAGCTTTTGGAAGACATAAAGGAAAAATCCGATTATATAATTGATACCAGCAATATTTTGACACGAGAGCTGAAAGAGCAGATAAAGAAGATTTTCATAGACAATATGGACTTCGAAAACCTTATGATTACGGTTAATTCCTTTGGTTATAAATACGGAATACCCATGGATTCGGATCTTGTTTTTGACGTGAGGTTCCTTCCAAATCCGTTTTATATAGCTGAATTGAAGGAATATACAGGAAATGACGATCCTGTATATAACTATGTAATGGGATTCGAGGAAAGCAACGAGTTTCTTGAAAAGGTTGTTAATCTGCTGGAATTTCTCATACCGTACTATATCAGAGAGGGTAAGAACCAGCTGGTTATAAGCATCGGCTGTACAGGCGGCAAGCACAGGTCTGTTACCATCGCGAAAGCGCTGGGAAATGAGCTTATCTGCGCGGGACATTCAGTAATTATTAATCATAACGACATCGAAAAAGACAAAAAGAACAAAAAATAAGTTTTGTCTTTGAGAAGGAGGATAAAACTTTGTCATTTTCATCTAATGTTAAGAACGAATTGTCCCATCATTTTGGGAAAGCAAGGCACTGCAACGTTGCGGAATTGGCGGCAATAATAAATTTATGCGGACAAATCCTGTCTATACGGGGGCAAATTTGTTTAAAAATTCAGACAGAAAAAGTTTACATTGCCAGAAAATACTTTACATTACTGAAAAAAACTTTTAATATAGACAGTGAGGTATCAGTGAGAAACAATACCCGGCTAAAGAAAAATAAAGTTTATACTCTCATTGTAAAGGATCAGAAAAAGATAGAAAAGCTTATGAGGGAAACAGGATTTCAAAAAGACTCCGAGCCGGAGTTTTCCCTTGAAAAGCATATTGACGCAGACATTGTAAAGCGTGTATGTTGTAAGAGGGCTTTTATAAGAGGAGCGTTTCTTGCGGCAGGTTCTTTGTCGGATCCGGAAAAGTCGTATCATATGGAATTTGTTAATCAGTCAAGAAATATGGCGGAGAGCATGAGAGACATTATAAACTCTTTCGGAATGGACTCTAAAATTGTTGAGAGAAAGGGTCACAGTATTGTATACCTTAAGGAAGGCGAACAGATAGTTGACCTTCTCAATATCATGGAGGCACACGTATCATTGATGGAGCTTGAAAATGTGCGTATTTTAAAGGATATGCGCAATTCAGTCAACAGAAGAGTAAACTGTGAGGCTGCGAACATTGGTAAAATCGTAAAAGCCTCTGTAAAACAGACAGACAACATCAGATATATAATGGAAAATATGGATATTTCCGAACTTCCGGAGACATTGATCGAAACAGCCGAGCTGAGGCTCAAGTATCCAGACGCCAGTCTGAAGGAGCTGGGCGATATGATGTGTCCAAAGGTAGGAAAGTCCGGCGTAAACCACAGGTTAAGAAAGCTAAATG
This sequence comes from Bacillota bacterium, assembly GCA_017534115.1. Taxonomy (GTDB): domain Bacteria; phylum Bacillota; class Clostridia; order Lachnospirales; family Anaerotignaceae; genus RGIG5631. Next base: position 66,045 of record JAFWDD010000087.1, read on the forward strand.
AAATAGCGAACGAATTAAAAGATAATAGGGGGATAAGCCATGATTGAAAAGGATATCAAAGTAAGTGTTAATTTTGACACAAGACAGGCTGCTTTCTTTGTTCAGACAGCCAACAGATTCGAAAGTAAGTTAGAACTCATTCTTGAGGGCAAGAGAATTAATGCCAAAAGCATAATGGGCACAATTTCCCTCGGAATAACCGAAGGCTGCGATCTTAAAATACTTGCGGAAGGAAAAGACGAGGAAAAAGCAGTTGCGGATCTCTCTGCAGTGCTGGTGAAATAAGTAAAAATTGATTTTTTGGATATTTAGGACTACATAATTTTGACGGATAAGGCTGCTTATCCGTTTTTTTGTTGGAATATTCTCCAGCTTCAAAATCAGCATCGTTAATGAATAAAGATAATATAGTCATAGAGGAACCAGTCCAAAGTTAGAGGCAGAAAACCCTCTGTTATTACTTTAATTACAAGCCCGCAAGGGGATTTCTTCATTTGACAGCAAATGTAATTTGTTGTAATATCAAAGAAAAGGCTGTTTAGTCTCAATTTTATGTGAATATCTAATTAACAGGAGGTTTATTATTATGGCTAATGTACTTTGCAATGTAGAAAATGAAATAGCTACAGTTACAATTAACAGACCCAAGGCAATGAATGCTTTGAATGAAGATGTTATTTCTGAATTAGGCGTTATTATTGATGACATTTCAAAAAGAAAAGATGTAAAGATCGTTATTATCACAGGCGCAGGAGACAAATCCTTCGTAGCAGGCGCTGACATCACATCAATGCAGATGATGACACCCGCACAGGCAAAGAATTTCGCTCTTACAACTCATAAAGTATTCTGCGCAATCGAAAGAATGCCTCAGATCGCTATCGCAGCAGTAAACGGCTTCGCTCTCGGCGGCGGCTGTGAACTTGCTATGTGCTGTGACCTTAGATATGCTGCTGACTCTGCAGTATTCGGACAGCCCGAAGTTGGCCTCGGAATCATTCCCGGATTCGCAGGTACACAGAGACTTCCTCGTCTCGTAGGCAAAGCTTATGCAAAAGAGCTTATTTTCACAGCTGACATTATCAAAGCTGACGAAGCTTACAGAATAGGTCTTGTAAACAAAGTAGTTCCCAAAGACGAGCTTATGGCATTCTGCGTAAAGAGAGCAGAAACAATCAAGAGCAAAGCTATGTTCGCAGTTAGCATCGCAAAAGCTGCTATCAACGAAGGTATGGACGTTGACGCTGACACAAGCTACAGACTTGAAGCTGAAAAATTCGGTATGTGCTTCTCATCACCCGACCAGCGTGAAGGCATGACAGCATTTATTGAAAAGAGAAAACCCAATCTTACAGATTTCTAAGATTGACTTAATAAAAAATATTTAGCATGTAAATATGTCCCGAAGCTTCAATTTGTACGAGGTTTCGGGATTTGTTGAGATGTTCCTTGCAAGGGTCTGCTGTGACAGACAAACCATCTCATAAATAAAAAACAGGGAGGTTTTTTTAATTGAATAGAAGATATAGTACAAAGATGATCGCCGTTACCGGTATGGTAGCCGCTGTATACGCGGTACTGACAGTTATGCTCGCGCCTATAAGCTTTATGTCGGTGCAGTTCAGAATTTCAGAAGTTATGATACTTCTTGCTTTTATTTCTCCGGAGTATTGTCCCGGGCTCATTTTAGGCTGCGCAATAGCCAATCTTTTCAGCCCTATGGGCATGGTCGATGTTGTTTTCGGAACACTTTCCACAGTTATGGCTGTCTGGGGAATCACTCATACAAAAAAACTTCTGCCCGCAACTCTTTGGGCAGCGGCTGAAGGCCTTATAATCGGAGCAGAGCTTGCTTATGTGTTCCATATGAATTACTGGCTTGCTGCAGGTTCCGTTGCGCTTGGTCAGTTTGCGGTAGTGACAATTATCGGATATCCTCTGTTTAAATGGATTATGAAAAACAACGCTTTAATGAGGGTTTTAAAATTCCCTGCAAAGCAAAAAAGAATTGAAGCATAAAAAAGGAGCATTTCAATATGCTCCTTTTTGTATGTCTTTTACCTAACCTTAGGCGGAAATCCCACTTTCTTCTGTACCTTGGAAAGTGTTTTTGATGCCAGATAGTTTGCTTTTGCTGTATTATCCTTTATGATCTGGTCGATGTATTTCTTATCTTTTGAAAGCTCTTTGAATTTCTGCTGCAAAGGTTCTAATTCCGCAACTACAGCCTCGCCCACGGCAACCTTGAAATCGCCATATCCCGAGTTTGCGAATTCCTCAGAAATAGCGTCATTTGTCTTGCCTGTTACAGCGGAATAAATATTCATGAGGTTCTTGATTCCCGGCTTGTCGTCTCTGTAAACGATCTCGTTTCCGGAATCCGTAACTGAACGTTTGATTTTGTTCATGATAACATTTGGTTCGTCCAGAAGAAGAATTGTGTTGTTTTTGTTCTCGTCGGATTTGGACATTTTCTTTTCAGGATCCTGAAGAGCCATGATCCTTGCTCCAGCTTTTCCGATATACGCTTCGGGAACCTTGAACACATCCCCGTAAATATTATTGAACCTAATAGCAATATCCCTTGCCATTTCCAGATGCTGGCGCTGGTCGTCCCCAACGGGTACAAGGTCGGTCTGATAAAGAAGTATATCCGCCGCCATAAGTACAGGATATGTAAAAAGCCCTGCGTTTATATTTTCGGCGTGCTTCTGGCTTTTTTCCTTAAACTGAGTCATTCTGGAAAGTTCGCCCATATATGTGAAGCAGTTCAGAATCCAGCCCAGTTCGGCATGTCCCGAAACATGAGACTGATAATAAATAATGTTCTTTTCAGGGTCAAGTCCTGCAGCTATGTACTGCATGAGCAGGTCTCTGGACTGTTTTCTCAAAGCCGCAGGGTCCTGGCGCACAGTAATTGCGTGAAGGTCCACAATACAGTACAAACAATTATATTCATCCTGGAGCAGAGTCCAGTTTTTCAAAGCTCCAAGGTAATTTCCCAATGTAATAAAGCCCGAAGGCTGCATTCCGCTGAATATGGTTTTTTTATCGTCGCCCATAGTATTTTTCATCTCCTAAAGTTTTATGATCTGCACTGAGTTTCCATGATTTCTTATCAATTCTTCAAGGTCTTCGAATTTCATGAACACAGTGGCCGTATTTTCGTTTGGATGTATTCCGACAAATTCCTTTGCCGCCAAATCTTCATCGAATATAATTTTAACAGAAGAATCGTCATTATTCAAGACTCCCAGAGGGGAGACGGAGCCTTTTTCCAGCCCAAGATATTTTTTCAAGCGTTCCTCGGACGCGAAACTTAAGTTTTTTGCTCCAAGAATCCAGCTTAATTCCTTTAGATCTGCGGTTTTATTTTTTTCCATGGAAACAAGATAATGTTCCTTTCCGTTTTGATTTCGAAGAAACAGATTTTTCGCAATGCAGTCGCTGTGCGGAAGTCCCAGCTTTTCCATTTCCTCTATGGTATAAACGGGAGTATGCTCGTAAAGTTCATATTCAACGCCTGATTTATTCAGTCTTTCCAAAGTTTTTTCCTTCATGGATACATCCTTCAGAATTCCGTTTTCATCCAGCAAAGCGCAAAGGCCTTCCAAAGTACACTCATAAATAAGGTCATAGCCTTTGTTTCTCAGATGGACTCCGTCAAACTGCAGGCAGTCCTCGTAATCTCCGCCGGTTTTTTCCATAACGTAATTATAGAAATCGAAGAGCGGGCAGCCGTATTTTTCAGCAACCTCTTTGACTATACCGCCGTATTTCTGGATTCTCTCATTGTCTGTGTAAGCGAAAAATCCCAGCTCCTCCACAGGAGGCGGCGTCATGAGAATAGGCAGTGTATATCCTCCGTTAAGTGTTGAGCCTGTCTGGTGATTTTTAATTTCATATACGATTTTCTCCATGTTTTTCCTGAAAAGTGCAGGCATATTGTACTGATACTCTTCAAAGGAACTGTCGTTTGAGCCGAAAAGTATGATTACTATATCCGGATTATAATAAATAACATCACGATTCAGGCGGCTGAGAGCGTCCATGGTCGTGTCTCCGTTTTCTCCGCTGTTTATGACTTTCCACTCAACATTTGGGTATTTTTCCGGCAAAGCATCCTGAAGCCTTTTCATGTGAGTGTATTTGGAAGCCACTCCATATCCGTATGTAAGACTGTCGCCGAAGCCTACAATTGTTGTTTTCATATGTTTTACCTCACAATATATTTAAAATGTCCTCATTTGAAAGGGTTTCCGTATTTTCTATAAATATTTCCGTCTTTAATGCGCACAGTGCCAATGAAAGGGCGATTTTTATGCTGTTTTCGGCAGAAACCATACCGCACTTCAAAGCTTTTCCGCCCTTTATGCGGATTTCCTCATCATTTTCCTGTATGTCTCCTCCGAGGAAACGCAGTTTTTCCAGAAGGATTTTTACATCATGATCTAAAGGAATCTGAGGTTTTTTGATTATCGTTTCTCCGTTTGCAAAAAGGCTTAAAGTGATTATTAAAGGAAGCTCTTCATAAATACGCATTACGCTTTTTTCGTCCAGTATAATGCCTTTAAGCTCCGAAAGGAAAGCTTCGATGTCACCATAAGATTCGCCCAAAGAATCCCTGTCTTTGGGGATTTTTATTTTCGAGCCCATGTCCATCAGTGTGTACAAAAAGCCGATTCTTTCGGAATTCAGACTGATGTTTTTAACTTTAACATGGGCAGCGGCCAAAAGACCCGTACACAAAAAGAAAAGTCCGTAAAATACATCTCCGGGTACAAAAAAATCCTTCCCGTGCAGCGCTTTTGCTTTGTGGCACACAAGGCGGTTATGATGGCATATGCCGAATTCTCCGCCGAAGGCAGCAGCAAGATTTTCCATATGGTTATGACTGGGAAATGCTTCAATAACGGAAGTTTCATTCTCAGCGTAAAGTCCGGCTAAAAACAAAGCTCCCTTGGCGGCTGGAGAATAAAAATCCAGAAAATGTTCTTTTCCTGTGAGTTTTCCGCCTTTTATTTTTATAAAAGATTTTCCGTTTTCATGAGAAAGGTCGATATTTGCTTCCATAGCCGAAAGAAGACCGAGCAAATCCTGAAAATGTTCGTTTGCCAAATCTATTTCAGAAATAATTTCAGAATCAAAATCCTGCGCCGAAAGAAGACCGGTCAGGAGAAACGCCAGATTTGTATTATCGCCGGTTTCTATTGGTGAATCGGGCTTTTTAAGTCCTTTAAGTCCAGTTCCCTTTACGACTGCGTTGGAATTATTAACTTCTATGTTTACGCCCAGAAGACGAAGAGCATTTACTGCGGTATTAATATCTTTTCCGGCAGGAAAATTTGAAAGATTTGAGACCCCGTCAGAAATTGCCGCTAAAATCAAAGCAATTTCAGCAATATATTTATCTCCTGAAATCTGGAATTCTTTTTCGAAATCATTAGTTGGTTCGGGTTTTATATTCATAATAAAAATCTCCTTCCATAATGAAATTTTAATGCCTGCAATTTAATAAGTCAAATTTTTTTGGCGGAATTGAGAAGTTTTAAAGTGGAATAAATAAAGGGGACAGGTCATAGATTTTTAACAGGAGGAAAAGCCTATGGGAGAAAAAACCATATTTGACGATGTTTTAGGCAAAAAACTCAGAACTGTTTTGGCCAGATTTGAAAGAAGCAAATGGGAAGGAATAGAGGAAATCCGGATCCGGCTGAATAAGCCTTTGAGAATAAAGCTTTCGGGTCGGAGCTGTTTCATAGACGAAAGCGGATTGGAATCAAGTGCCGAAAAAGCGTTTATTCCTGACGAAAGGTGTATTTATGAGACTATAGAGGTAATAACGGAGCATTCGCTTTACAGTGTGGAGGAAGAGCTTAAAAACGGATATATAACCGCAAAAAACGGAAACAGAATAGGAGTCTGCGGGAAAGTAGTCTGGGACAAAAACGGCATCAGGACCATAAAAAACATAAGTTCGCTTAACATAAGGTTTGCTCATGAGATAAAGGGTTGCGGGAAAAAAGCATCGGAATATATTTTTGAAAAAAGAAAGCTTTGCCATACCCTTATCGTCTCTCCGCCGGGATGCGGTAAAACCACAATATTGAGGGATATTATAAGGATTCTTAGTGATGAATGGGGTTTCAATATTGGGGTTTGTGATGTAAGAAGCGAGTTGGGCGGAAACAGATACGGCAGGCTGGATCTGGGCAAGTTTACGGATGTTCTGGATTCCTGCCCGAAGGCTCTGGGAATGATAATGCTTTTGAGAAGTATGCGTCCGGATGTGATTGCCGCAGATGAAATCGGTCGGAAAAAGGATATTTCCGCAATCGAAGAAGTTATAAACGGCGGCATAAAACTTATATGCACGATTCATGGAACAGATATTGAAGATATAAAGCAGAAACCCTATTTTTCAAATCTTTTGGAAAAGAAAATATTCGAAAGATTCATAGTCCTTTCGGCAAAAGAAAAACCGGGTCGGATAGCGGGGATTTATGACAGGGATTTAAATTTGATTTACAGGGAGTGATAAAAATGTACATGAAAATAATCGGAGGAATTCTTATAATTGTATCCGCCTATATCATGGGAGTATATTACGCCCAGAGAGAAAAGCTGAAGATTGATGATCTGGAGGAAATAAAAAAGGGCCTTTCAATCGTGAAGGATGAGATAATGTTTCTTTCCATGCCTTTGGGAGATGCTTTTTCTCAGGCTTCGGAAAAGGTGACAGGCGGAGCGGCATTGGTTTTTTCCCGCATAGGACAAGGCATAAAGGCAAATCCCGATGCAGCTATAGCAGATGTAATAGATAAGACTTTAGACGAAAGTATTTCCGAAACATTTTTGAAGAAAGAAGATGCTGTGGATCTGGTTTCACTGGGAAAAACCATGGGCGATATGGATTCGGATCATCAGCGTGCAGGCATTGATATGACGGTTTCCGATATAGACGGAAAAATCGGCATTTTAAAGAAAAAATCTGAGAAAAACGAAAAAATGTACAGGAGTATATTTGTTTTGGGCGGAATTCTGATTGCGGTTGTCCTAATATAGCTTTGAAAAAAGGCTTGCCGGGGAGGAAAAAATATGGAAATAAATGTGGTTTTTCAAATAGCGGCAGTAGGAATACTTGTGGCGGTGCTGAATCAGGTGCTCATACGCGCCGGCAGAGAGGAACAGGCAATGATGACGACTCTTGCGGGACTGGTTGTTGTCCTCTTCTAGGTAATTCAATACATAAGCAGGCTGTTTTCGGCTGTTCAGTCAATGTTTTCTTTGTGAGTTTGAAACGGTATGGATATAATAAAAGTTTCGGCAGTGGGGATAACAGCTGTTTTCCTTTCCGCCGCGATAAAAAAGGACAGCCCGCATTTTTCTCTTCTTCTTGGCCTTGCCGCAGGAATAATAATCATATTCATAATAGCCGAGCCCATAAAGGATGTTTTTTATGTTTTGTACGAGCTTTCCCGTGAGTCGGGAGTAAATTCCGCTTATCTCGCCATTGTCATAAAGGTGATCGGCATTGCCTATATTTCGGAGTTTGCCGTACAGCTATCCAACGACGCGGGAGAGACTTCCATAGCCGGCAAAATAGAGCTTGCGGGAAAAATTCTCATAATGGCGGTTTCCGCTCCAATAATTGTGTCTCTGACGGATATTGTTCTGGGGCTTTTTTAGGAAAGAAGTGTGACTAATGAAAATAGTTTGCAAAATGATTATGCTTATCGCGGTTTTTTTATTGATTTCCCGGAATGCTTATGGAAACACAGTGGACTATTATCTTGAGGAAAGCCTTGAAATGTCCGGCATAGAATCCGTTGAGGCACAGGAAGAAATCAGCGGAGAGAAAATGACATTCAGCACAGCGGTGCGAAAAATCCTTTCCGGTGAAATGGACATATCCGCAAAAGGAGTATTCGACAGGATTTCGATTGTTTTTTCAAAAGAAGTAAAAAGTCAGGTCGGGTTTATAAAGAAAATAGTAATAGCCGCGCTTTTGAGCGCTTTTCTGAAAAACATATCCGATTCATTCAAGGACAAGTCAGTTGCAGAATTAAGTTTCTTTGTTTGCTACATAGTTCTTGTTATATTCATAATGTCGGCATTCCGGGAAGGTATGGCCCTTGTAAAGACATCTTCGGACAGGATTCTGGACACAATGCAGGCAATGCTTCCGGCCTTTTTATCCGTGGTATTCATGTCCGGAAAAGGCGGCTCGGCAGCTTTTGTATATCCGGTAATATCGGGAGCGGCTCAGCTTCTTACTATGTTTATAAGCAGGATAATAATTCCGGTAGTATCCGCAGCAATAACTCTGCACATGGTAAATTTTATTTCCGAAAAAGGTTATCTGACCCAGTTCAGCAAACTTCTTTACAGTATTTCAAAATGGCTTCTGAGGGGTTCCGCCATAGGCTTTATGGCGGTTCTGTCTCTGTATAAATTAGGGACTCCGGCCATAAATCAGCTTCTGGGTAAAAGCGCCAAAGCGGCGATAGGAGCAATACCTGTTGTAGGCGATGTCATGGGTTCTGCGGCGGAAATAGTCGCCGCTCTTTCCAAATCCATAGGCAGTTCAATGGCGGCGGCCGCGATAATTTTTCTCATAATAATGGCATTAATACCTGTAATAAAGCTTTTGGTAATGGGATTTATATTCAAGCTTACAGCGGCTTTCGCGGAGCCCATATGTGAGGCAAGGGTAATAAAAGCCCTGAGCGGAGCCGGAGATTTTACTTTTATGCTGATGGGGATTCTTTTCGTTTCCGAGGCTATTTTCGTCTTCTCCATCATAATTTTGGTTTCCTTTCTTTAGGAGGTTTAGTAATGTTAAGGAGTTTTAACGCATATATAAAAATTATAGCGTCCTTTTTGATATTTTCCGCCTTTGTGGAAATCATTCTCCCTGATACAAAGTTCAGGAAATACATTATGATGGTGTGCGGTCTGATTATGATAAGCGTGCTTATAAGCCCTATATTTGATTTTGAGATTGATTCGGACGAGATTTTTGATTTTGATACGGAAACAGAGGAGTATTCGGAAATTGCCGAAAAATATGGCGTGATAAGAAAAGAGCTTGTGAATGAGATATACGAAGATATTTCTTCAGAGAATAGTCCTGATGAAGATTAAAAGAGGTGCCTGAAATGGATGGTTTCTGGAAAAACATATTCAGAAAGGATAAAAAAATCAGAATAAAAATACTTTGCCTTTTTATAGCTGGAGTTCTTTTTATGGCTTGCGGAAAAACAGTTTCTTCTTCAAAAGAGGTTTCGGAAAATGAGGCTGATGGGATCCAAAAGAATGAAGAAGCAGTGTATGTATCAGGATTTTCGTCTGAAGAGGAATATATGGAAAAAAGACTGGAAGAAATACTTTCCCAGGCAGACGGAGCAGGGAAAGTAGAAGTCATGATAAGGACATCTTCGAAAGATGAGATTTCAGTAGCGGAAGGCATAAAAAGGAGCGAGAACACAACCCAGAAAGAAGATGGAGAAAACTCGGTGGAGATTACAGAGGAGAAAACGGCGGTTCTTCTTGAAAACAAAGATGGAAGCCAAACGCCTCTTATAATAAAAAATATTGAAAATCCCATAGAGGGAATTCTGATTGTAGCGGAAGGAGGCGGAGATGAAGAGGTAAGAAATTCTCTTGTTTCGGCGGCCAGGGCGCTTCTTGGACTGCCGGAGGAAAAAATACAGGTTCTGAAAATGAAGTAGGAGGTATTTATGTTTATATTAAAAAGAAATCAGGTTATAATAACCGCGCTGGTAGTAATGATAGCCGTGGCGGGATATCTGAATTTCTCTGATTCGGCCAGATCGGAGAAAACAGCAAAGATTCTCACTGACGATGGAACAATCGAAAACGCCGTTGTATATGACACAACTCCCGACGATGAGATTTTTGACACGGCGTCTGCCGAGGATAACGAGCTTGAATCAGAGCTTGCCAATATTGGAATAGACGGAACGATGACTGATGAAGCCGATACCACAGGAGCGGCGGTTTTGGTAAACGGTTCCTATGACAATACATATTTCGTGCAGGCAAAGCTGGAAAGAGAGCAGGCCAGAGCGACAGAAAAGGAAATGCTTACGGAAATAATAAACAACGCTAATGTGGACAGCGATAAAAAGAACGAATGCACAGATTCCATTATGGAGCTTCAGCAAAGGATAGAAAAGGAAACAGCGGCGGAAGCCATGATAGAGTCCAAAGGATTCAAGGACGCTTATGTGAGAATAGATGATGATACAGTGGATGTTGTGGTAAACAAAAAAGATCTTACGGAAGCGGAGCTTGCCCAGATTGAAGACATAGTAAAAAGAAAAACAGGCATCAGCGAGGATAAAATAAGAATATCCGCGATTAAAAGTTAATGTATAAGTTATAAAAAATCCTTTGGTTTGTGACCGGAGGATTTTTTGTTTGCGGATAAATTTTTGGCAAGTTTCCATAAAATGACGAAAAAATTTTACAATATGTATTATTTATGCACAATATTAAGTCTAAAACTTATTTTTTGCGAAAATATACATTAAATTTTGCATAAATCTTATATTTGGATTGCAAAATACAGATAATATTGGTATAATGAAAATAGTTCATAAATGGCTTAAAGTTCATACAAAATAAAACCATACGCTGACAGGAGGCGGAATATTTATGGATAAAAAGACAGGTATAAGAAATATACAGATTTCAGACGAGGTTGTAGCAAAAATTGCCAGCACGGCTGCTCTTGAGGTTGAGGGAGTAAGCTCCGCTGCAGGAAAGGCAACCAGCTCCATAAGCGAGCTTTTAGGCGTTAAAAATCAACCGAAAATGGCTAAAATAAGCAGAGAAAACGGCGAAACGGCAGTTGATCTCGATATAGCTGTGGATGCTGACGCCAGAATTCACGAAGTAGCCGCAGAGGTTCAGAAACGCGTTAAAAACGCTGTGGAAACCATGACCGGCATAGAGGTTATAGAGATTAATGTCAATGTTCTCGGTCTTGCTGTTAAGCAGAAAAGCGAGGATGAGGATTAATCGTTGTACTGTTGGAGGAATGAATTATGAGCAGAAGAAATGCTCGGAGAGATGCTTTTCATTTGCTTTTTCAATTTGATTTTCACGAAAAGGAAAATGAGGAAGAATTAAAGGGGCTGTTTCTGGCGCAGAAGGATGATTTAACCGAAGATGATAAGGAGTTCATAGAAATAATAGTAAAAACAGCAGGAGAAAATCTTGACGCTATTGACGAATTAATCGGGAAATACGCAAAGGGCTGGACTGTAAACAGAATGTCCAAAGTAGATCTTGCTATTTTAAGAGTTGCCGTATGCGAAATGGTTTTCATAAAAGAAACTCCTTTCAAAGTTATAATAAATGAAGCCATTGAGCTTGCGAAAAAATACAGCTCCGACGAATCTCCTGCGTTTATAAACGGCATATTGGGAATGCTTTCAAAGGGAGAGGCATGCGTTGGCTAGAAACAGGTTTTTTTCGGTGACCCAACTTAATAAGTATATAAAGGGGATTCTTGAGACGGACATCATACTTTCGCATGTCTGGCTCAAGGGCGAAATATCCAACCTGAAGAGAAATTCATCAGGGCATACTTTTTTTTCTCTGAAAGACAGAACGAGCGCCATAAGCTGCGTTTTGTTCAAAACTGCCGGAGAGATCATGGACATAAAGCTTGTAAACGGAGCAGAGGTTTTTCTGTACGGATATGTATCCCTTTATGAAAGAACAGGGTCATATCAGTTTTATGTTGAAAACGCGGAGGTTTCCGGCAAAGGGGCGTTGGAGGCTCAGTTTCTGGCTTTAAGAAAAAAGCTGGAGGAAGAAGGCCTTTTTGACGAGGACTTCAAAAGAAATATTCCCGCGTACGTGGAGGATATAGCGGTTATTACATCACCGGACGGCGCCGCTGTGCGGGATATTATTAGAACAATCCGAAAAAAGAATGAAAAGATAAATATAAAAATTATTCCCGTGACCGTTCAGGGAGACAAAGCTCCGGGAGAAATTGAAAGAGCCTTGGATTATGTGAATAAAAATGTTAAGGCTGATATAATAATCGTTTCAAGAGGCGGAGGCTCCATAGAGGATTTGTGGGCTTTCAACGAGGAAAATGTGGCAAGAGCCGTATTCCGTTCGGAAATACCTGTTATTTCCGGAGTAGGCCATGAAACGGACTACACAATTACGGATTTTGTTGCGGACCTCAGAGCGGCTACTCCTACCGCGGCGGCTGAGGCCGCTTCATGGAATTATGCTGAAACTCTTTATGATACGGAGCTTTGCATGAAGAAAATAGAAAGCCTGTTTTTGAGCAATTTGCAAAATAAAAAACAAAATCTCGATAATCTTACGGAAAAAGCAGTGCTAAAAAATCCCAAAAAGCTTCTGGAGCTCAGCAAATACGATTTCAGATTTTATTCCGAAAGGCTTAAAAACTGCGGAGATTCCATTATAGAGGAAAAGCTGAATAAACTGGAGCTTCTCATGGCAAAGCTTGAGGGACTTTCTCCGTTTTTTGTGATGAAACGGGGTTATAGTCTGGTTTATGACACCGGCGGGAAAGCTGTCGGCTCCGTTAAGGATCTGAAAAAAGGCGACAGGATTAATATTCATTTTGGAGACGGATGCGCTTTAGCGGAGGTTAAGGATTTAAAGGAGTCTCGCGATGGTGAAAAAGAAAATCAGTTTTGAAGAGGCTATGGACAGCCTCGAAGAAATTATATATAAGCTTGAGGAAGGAAACGTTTCCCTTGAGGAATCCATCGAGCTTTACAAAAAAGGTTCCGAATACGCGGAAATATGCAGGAAAAAGCTTATGGACGCTGAAGGGAAGATTCTTATTCTCAAAAATAAATACGAATCAGCCGAAAATGAAGAAAAGGCTGTATTCGAGAATTTCGATGACGATAAGGACTAAAGATTATGGAGTTTTTGGAAAAGCTTAAAGAATACATCGATATTACGGACAAGGGACTGGACAGATATCTTCCCAAAGAGGACGTTTATCCTGAAATACTTCATAAGGCAATGCGGTACAGTGTTTTTGCCGGAGGAAAGAGGATAAGGCCCGTAATGCTTCTGGCTTCCTGCGAGGCTTTTGGCGGGAATGCGGATAGGGCCGTGCCTTTTGCCTGCGCAATGGAAATGATACATACATATTCCCTTATTCATGACGATCTTCCCGCAATGGATAATGATGATTACAGGCGTGGAAGGCTTACCAACCACAAAGTTTACGGTGAAGCAATGGCTATACTTGCGGGAGACGGACTTCTGTCATGGGCATTTGAGCTTATGGCGAAAGAATCGGTTAAAAATCCTCTCGGCATAAGAGCTATGGCGGAGATAGCCGAAGGCGCGGGAATAAACGGAATGGTCCGAGGCCAGGTTTCCGACGTAATAAACGAAAACAAGGAAATAGATGAAGATACACTGAAGTTTATTCATAATAATAAAACAGGAGCAATGATAAAGGCGTCCTTTGCGGCCGGAGCCGTTTTAGGCGGAGCCGGTGAAGAGGATGTAAACAAGCTCATTGCCGTAGGAGAAAACATAGGGCTGGGTTTCCAGATTCAGGATGATATTTTGGATGTTACCGGAACATTTGAAACTCTGGGAAAACCCATAAACAGTGACGAAAAGAACCATAAGACAACGTTTGTGTCTGTTTACGGATTGGAAAGATCCGGACAAATGGCAGAAAACGCATTCAAAAAAGCGGAAAATATTCTTAAAGAGATATCCGGAAACTCGGATTTCCTCATTGGACTTACAAAGTACATCTCCAAAAGAGAGTGCTGAAAAGGGGAATGTTTATGGAGTTTATAAAACAGCTTTTTAGAAATCAGTTTATATGGATATCGGTGCTTTCGTGGTTTATTGCTCAGGCAGGCAAAATATTTACGAATTATTTCCAGACGAAAGAATTCGACATCGGAAAGCTTATAGGTTCGGGAGGTATGCCCAGTTCGCATTCTGCGCTGGTCATGTCTCTGGCTGTGAGAATAGGCAGGGTTTTCGGCTTTGATTCGGTACATTTTGCCATATCTATGATTTTGAGCTTCATAGTAATGTATGACGCGGCAGGAGTAAGACGTGACGCGGGTAAACAGGCGAAAGCCATAAATATGTTATTTCAACACTCTGACATAACATTTGAGGAACAGCTCAGAGAGCTTGTGGGACACACTCCCATCCAGGTTTTTGCAGGTGCGATACTGGGCGGAATAATAGCGTGTGTGATTTGATAAAAACGATGTGTGGACGGTGTTTTTAGTTGAAAAGAATTCTTGATAGTATAAATTCTCCTGAAGATTTGCGGAAACTTAATAAAAGACAGCTTATAAGGCTGGCAAGAGAACTGAGAGTATATCTTGTGAAAACAGTTTCGGAAACAGGAGGACATCTGGCGTCAAATCTTGGCGTCGTTGAGCTTACGATAGCTCTTCATTATTGTTTTAATACTCCAAAAGATAAAATTGTATGGGACGTAGGCCATCAGTCTTACGTTCATAAAATACTTACAGGCAGAAAACATGAGTTTAAAACTCTCAGAAAATTAGACGGATTAAGCGGATTCCCAAAACCGGATGAAAGTCCTTATGACTCATTTGGTACGGGACACAGTTCAACCTCCATATCTGCGGCGCTGGGAATGGCTTGTGCCAGAGATATTAAGGGCGGAAAAGAGAAAATAATAGCGGTTATCGGAGACGGCTCCATGACAGGCGGACTTGCCTTTGAAGGACTTAATAACGCCGGTTTGAGCAATACGGACCTGATAATTGTTTTAAACGACAACCAGATGTCAATATCGAAAAATGTAGGCGCTTTGTCCAATCATCTCGTAAACCTGCGTACAATGCCCAAATACCTTGAGGTAAAGGAAGATGTGCACAATGCTCTGGACAATATGCCTGTTGTGGGCAAGGCCATATCCAAGACCATATCTGATGTTAAGGATGGTGTGAAATATGTGCTTCTGCCCGGAGTTATTTTCGAGGAGATGGGATTTAAGTATCTTGGACCCATAGACGGTAACGATATAGAAAGTCTGGTAAGGCTTTTCAGAAGCGCAAGGAATATGAAGGGACCTATACTTATTCATGTATGCACCCAAAAGGGCAAAGGATATGAGTTTGCCGAAGAGTCTCCCTGCAAATTCCACGGAATAGGCAAGTTTGATTACAGAACAGGCGAACCCTGCGACGCAAGCTCTGATGTTTCCAATTCGGAGGCATTCGGAAAGGCTCTTCTTAACGAAGCTTTGCAAAATGACAAAATAGTTGCGGTTTCAGCGTCTATGGCTGTAAGTACGGGCTTAAGTCCTTTCAAAAGAAATCTTGCCGAAAGATTTTTTGATGTGGGAATTGCGGAGCAGCATGCGGTCACATTTTCCGCGGGTATGGCAGCCAGCGGGTTCATACCTGTTTTTGCGGTATATTCCAGTTTTCTGCAGAGGGCTTATGACCAGATAATACATGATGTGTGCCTTCAGAATCTTCATGTGGTGTTTGCTGTTGACAGAGCCGGACTTGTGGGCGGAGACGGAGAGACCCATCAGGGAATATTTGATTTGTCTTTCCTTTCCCATATGCCCAACATGACTATACTTTCTCCCAGAGATAAAAATGAACTGGTGCAGATGGTGAATTTTGCCGTGAACCACAATGGTCCCGTGGCATTGAGATATGCCAG
>JAFWDD010000088.1 GCA_017534115.1 Bacillota bacterium
GCGTTCAGATGAACAGCTCAAAGACAGTTTACGCAGGCTGGGACGACGGCCAGAAGCCTGCAGGTCCCGATGAAAACGCGCCTTTGATGGTAATTAAAATCGGAAGCGCCAAATATCAGCTTAAGGGCGCGGATATGGAAATGGATTCCGCTCCATTCATCGATGAAAACGACAGAACAATGCTTCCCGTAAGGGTCGTTGCAAACGCTCTGGGCATTTCCGATGATGACATCGCCTGGGATGACGAGACAAAGACAGCGTCCTTTACAAGACCTGACGGAAAAGTCGTTTCCTGCACAGTAGGCGAGAAGGCAATCAAAATTGATGATGAAGTAATCCAGATCGATACCGCTCCCGTAATCGACGGCGACAGAATTTTCCTGCCCATGAGAGCGTTGTTCAACGCGTTCAATGTTTCCGACGACCACATCATCTGGGACGGCGCGAATAAGACGGTGACAGTAACAAAAGAGGCTCTTGAAGACATAAAATCACTGTGAGATGTTTTTCGGGAAAAAGTGAAAATTAAATGATAAATATGAAAAACCCTTCCGAGGATTAATTTCCCGGAAGGGTTAAATTTTTGTTTGGTTATTCTTTTATAATGTTGACTGTTTTGGATTTGCTGAAATATGAGATGTTTTCGGCGGGTACGCCCAGAACGTTGGCTAGAGCTCTCAAAGGAAGGAATGTTCTTCCGTCTGTTATCTGAGCCGCTGTGTCAGCAGTGATTTTCTCCTTGCCTACGGTGATCTCCTTGCTTCCGATGGTGAGGCTGATTTTCTTGCCTTCCTCATTGGTCATTGAAATGGCTTTTGTATCACTGTTCCATTCAATGTCCTCGATTCCGAAGGCTTCCGCAGCCGCTCTTAAAGGTACCATGGTATAGTTTTCGCTGTTTATGTAAGGCGCCGCGTCGATTGCGAAGGTCTCATCGCCTTTTTTGAATTCTTTTCTGCCTATTGTGAAGCTGATTACTTCTGCTTCTCTCACGGCGTCGGAAGATTCGGGATTATAGATTGCCACGGTGCATGTGCGCTCGTCGTTTCCGTTTTTCAGGGTCAGCTCTACGGGGCCTGTGGATGTTTTGTCGCCCTTCATGATGAAGAGATTTTCTATGGTCACGGCTCCTGTTTTATTGGGTGTCAGAGACTGGACCTCTATTGTCGCTTTGGAAGGGTCGTCCTGATCTATGATGAATTTTGTGTTCTCTGACGTGAATTTTCCGGAATATGCCACCTTCAGAGCGCTTTGGCGGAATGTGTATCCGTTGTTGAGGCTGAGAAGTATTTTTGTGCCTTCATCAATGGGAAGAGCGCCTGTGTCCCTAATGGAGATCCCTTTTATGATCGTGTCTCCGGAAACGGTTTTTCTTTCGCCCATTTCAACGTAAACAGAACCGCTTCCGCAGGATGCGAACTGATATGTTCCGCTGGAAAGAACAGTGCTTCCGGCGTCGACTTCGGCGGAAATGTATCCGTAGCCCGTAGCCTTTACGAAAAGAGGCACCGCAATGCTTTCGTGGGACGTCATGTAATCCGATGCGGCGGTTACGACCAGCTCCGTCTCGGAGGACGCGTATAACGTGAGTCCCGTTGTAAGGGAATGTGTTCCGCCTTCATCGTATAACCATTTGGCGGGACCGATGAGCTTTATTTTGAACTGTATGTCGCCTTCTCCGGGATAATCATCTGTTTTAAGGTAAAGAGTTGATGAATTTGATGCTGTGGGAGCTTTGCCTTTCAGAAGCACGACCTGCTTGTTAACGTGGTTTTCGCTCATTGCCATGGCAGGATGGACAAGCATTCCCATGCTGAGTGAAAAAAGGCAGACACCGGCGAGCATTCTTTTAAGTTTCATATTATACCTCCTTTAAATTATGCCGCAAAAATATGCCTATATAAAGAAACGGTTTCATAATAGAAACCGATCCAAAAGTTATCTGACAAAATTTATTCTGATTTGTATTTTGCGAAAAGATAGTTTAATAAACCGGTGTGGATGGATTCATCCGCTATTATTTCTATTAAAATATCACGTAAGTCGTTTTCTGTCAAATTAGAAAGCAGACGGGTGTAAAAATCCAGAGAATCGGTCTCGTCGAATATTTTTTCGGAAAGGGCGTCGGTCAGGTCAGAGGGAAGCTCAATTTCGGGCAGGTCGAAGTGCGGAGGATTCTCTCCCGTCATGGCAGAATATATGCTTTCCAGAAGATGACGGTGCTTTTCCTCGTCCGCCTCAAGGTCTATGATGATTTTTCTGTCCTCTGTGTCAGCAATGGCTTCAGCCAGCATAAGATAATACCGGCTGTCCAGAATCTCGTCCTTTATGGCCTCTTCAATGAGCTCCTTCAGTATCTCAAAGGTCTGGCTTTTCGCGGTTTTGCCGGAATCGGTATAATACATTAGGCTCAACTCCTTTTTCTTCCCATTATATGCGGGAAAGGCGAAAAGATTACATTGGGAGCGCAGGCTCTTTTTTGTTTTGAAAAAATTCACAAAATTATGGAACTTATTTTAATTTTTTGATATTATAATATTTAGTATATTTTATTAATAGATAATAAACAAAAGCATAAAAAAATCCGAGAGTGCCTGACGCATATTGCGATGGGGCAAAGAGAAATCCGCGGTGCAATGAAGCTGCTTTGCGAATGAAGGAATGAAGCTCGTCCCTGTGGGATTAATGAAGCGGCGCAAGTGCTTGATAAGACTGGTCTCGTGAGTATCCAGAGGCGAAAAACTTGAGTTTTGCCAATAACACTGTGACGCATAATACACGGGGTCAAGGGGCGAAGTCCCTTGCGGATTCTTAAGGCAGAGCCTTAAGCGGGTTTTTAGGGCAGAGCCCTAAACGGGGTTCTTAGGGGCAGCGCCCCTGAGCCCTCGGAGAGCAGGTTCTTAAGGCAGAACCCCAAACGGCCACTCGGAGAGGAGGAGATTTATTTGAAAAAAATTGTAATGACCGGAGGAGGAACAGCCGGGCATATAACTCCTAATATAGCTCTTTTTGCCGGTCTTAAAGCCGCCGGATACGAGATTTATTACATCGGCGAGAAAGGCGGAATGGAAGAAGAGCTCATAAAAAAAGAAGGCATCCCGTTTTACGGCATAACAGCGGGTAAAATGCGGAGAGATAAATCCGTTAAGACCATGGCGAAAAACGCCACCGATATGTTCAGAGTTCTGAAGGGCAAAAATCAGGCAAAGTCAATACTGAAGGAAATAAAGCCTGACGTGGTGTTCTCCAAAGGCGGATTCGTGACCGTACCTGTGGTAATGGCGGCCCATTCATTGAATATAAGGATCGTCTGCCACGAATCGGACATGACTCCGGGTCTTGCCAATAAGCTGGCTCTTCCAAAAGCGGATAAAATCTGCGTTTCATTCCCGGAAACAATGGACTATGTGGACAGAAGCAAAGCTGTACTGACGGGCTCGCCTGTGAGGGAAAGCCTGTTTAAAGGCGACAGGCAAAAAGGTCTTTCCCTTTGCGGATTTTCCGGAGATAAACCGGTTATAATGGTTATGTGCGGCTCTCAGGGCTCAGTTAAGATAAATCAGGTCGTGAGGGACATACTCCCCGATATAACCAAGAAATTCGACCTTGCGCACCTTTGCGGAAAGGGCAACACAGCGGATATAACGGCTGAAGGCTACAAGCAGTTTGAATACGTAAACGAGGAACTTCCCGACGTATTTGCGGCGGCGGATATGGTGATATCCAGAGCGGGAGCTAACTCCATAAGCGAGTTTCTTTCCCTGAAAAAGCCTAACCTGCTCATTCCTCTGGGCGGAAAGGCCACAAGAGGCGACCAGATACTGAACGCGGAATCATTTGAAAAACAGGGCTTTTCGCTGGTGCTTCCCGAGACTGAGCTGACGGACGAGACTCTGAAAGCCAATATCGAAAAGCTTTACACCGAAAAGGATGTATATATAGACAAAATGGAAAAAAGCGACGCCTCGGACGGAGTAAGGAAGATCCTTGAGGTGATATTTGCGGTAAGCGAAAAAGGAGAATGAATATGAAAAGGTTTTTAATAGCGGCTGTTTCGGCTCTTCTGATCCTTTCGGGATGCGGAAGCGCAGAGACGGCAGACAATGCTGAGGAGATGGCAAAAACGACCCAGAGCGAAGAGGAAAAGGAAGAAGATAAGGCAGAAAACACAGAAAATACAGAAAACGGAGATGAGGAAATGGATAATTACAAAATCGCGGAAGTAAAAGATCCCGCATTATACGACTTACAGTTCACAATGCCCGAAAAAGGCGAGGAAATAGCAGTCATTCAGACCAGTATGGGCGATATTAAAGTCAGATTCTTCCCGGAAGAGGCGCCTCTTGCGGTGGAAAACTTCAAGACTCTCGCCAAAAACGGTTTTTATGACGGACTTATATTCCACAGAGTATACGATGAATTCATGATTCAGGGCGGAGACCCTACGGGTACGGGAACAGGCTTCGCGTCGGCATTTGACGACCAGCCTTTCGGCGATGAATTCGTGCCTTACCTCCACAATTACAGAGGTTCTCTTTCCATGGCAAACTCAGGCGCGGACTCAAACGGCTGCCAGTTCTTCATAAATCAGGCAAGCTCTGTTTATGAGGAGTATGTTGCCAGCCTTATTCAGGCAAGGGACGAGAGCGAAGGCGCCTGCTTCCAGAATGTGAACAAGGGCACATTCGACATGGTTGCGGACGTATATCCCGACGCGGTCGTAGAACATTACCGTGAGGTTGGCGGAAATATCCACCTTGACTACAAGCACACTGTTTTCGGACAGGTTATTGAAGGAATGGACGTTGTGGACGCTATCGCGAAAGTGCCTGCCAATGCGGACGGCAAACCTGATGAGGATGTAATAATCGAAAAGGTTTACTTCGAAAATTACGAAGGCTGATTGAAAGATTGACCGGATTGAATTCTTTTTATTGAGTTAATCTCCAAAATATGATAAAATATTAAGGTTGAGTTTTACGGATCGAATTTTCCGGAAACAACTCATAACAAAATCACAGAAAAATGCTATACATTACATAA
>JAFWDD010000089.1 GCA_017534115.1 Bacillota bacterium
ATCAAACTCTTTAATTAAAGTTTGTTCCCGTCAGTTGCCTGACGTTTAGTTTTCTCAATTCTTTTTCCCGAATTGACTTAGGTTTTAATCCCATCGATACAGGCTCGATGGGAGCACTAAATGGAATTTAATTTTATGGTTCGTTTCTGCTGTTCGGTTTTCAAAGAACTATGTTTGCCCAAAAAAACTTCGTTTTTTCGGGAACCCCGAAAAGCTTCGGAGTTATAAAATGCCGCCGGAGTTTCTTCCAGCGAACATTAATTATTCTAACAGACTATTTTCGAATTGTCAAGCACTTTTTTCGATTTTTTTCATCTTTCAAATCCGCTTTTTTGCACCGGCTTTCGTCCCGTGGACAAAAGTCCCTGTCTGTCCGTTTTACGCCTCCGCTTTTTGGCGTCAGCATTAGTGATTATACTTGCTTTCTTCCTATTTGTCAACTGTTTTTTGAGGTTTTTTTGCATTTTTTATCTTAACATTTATATAAAAGTCCGTTCAAATCAGATTTCACCCTCAAAAATCCTGATTGCAAGCATAAAAAATGCCGGTAAAAACCGGCACTTATAATCATTTATTATTCAGCTGCTGCAACCTCGGATAAATCCATCTCTACAGCGTTCTCTAAAACCTCTGCGGGAATCTCGAAATCCTCAGCATTATTAAAGTCGCTGAATGTCATTGTCATTGATATATTATCAATCTTTATCTCAGGAATTTCCTCAGCGCCTTCTTCTCCGGCTAACTGAGCTACTATACTGTCCATTATTACCTGCATCATCTGGGTCATATCCATATCATATTTTACAGGATATCCGCTTTCGTTTGAAATCCAGATTGACATCGGAATTCCATCCATGTCCATGAAAATCTCTTTTATGTCGATAGAGCTTTCATCTACGGGAATTATTGTGTCAATATTTGTGCTGTCGAGCACTTCATTCATATCCTCAGCTTTAATAACTCCTGTGAATTTTTCGGCCATTTCGCCGTTTACCTCTTCTTCGCCTGCGCTTTCAAAGCTTTCAGCGTATTTAAGATAATAATCTGTATTTCCTTTTAAAGCCTCAACATTCTTTATGGTAGATTCTGATTTTATCCAGCCTGTTTCATCCGAGCCGTAGTACATATCAAAATCACCTTTATCATTCATCTGAATGTAATACTGGACTTTCATTTCTTCATCCATATACTTTGAAGTCATGTCCATTTTCATCTTCATAGGGTTATTGAAAATTACCATATCGCTCACAGAAGCAATATCCATGGTTTCGCCATCTGCCGACATTTTCATGTCCATATTCATGACACCCTTCATGTTTTCGGCCTCATTCATTTTAATGGATGCTGCTGCGACTTTGTTTTCCTGAACTTCTTCTACGACCTGTCCTGCAGCGTCTGCGGCCTTGTCAACTGTGTCCTTGCCGCATGCGGCAACTGAAAATACCATTAAACCGCTCAGCACAACCGCTGAGATCTTTTTTAATTTTTTCATATCAGCCCTCACCTTTCTTCTTTTAATAACAATATAAATAATTACCTTGGTATTATAATACAACTTCAGATGAAATAAAAGCAGATTTTTATAAATTCAGAATAATGTAAGATATTATTAATACATTTTCGGAGTTTTTGAATTCACAGATTTATTTGGCGTAAAAACTGATTTAAAAATTCATATTATACTCTTTTGGCGACATAAATTTGACACAAAAACAAAAAATCCCGCAAATCAGCGGGAAATTGAACGGAGAAAGTGGGATTTGAACCCACGCGCCGCTATTAACGACCTACTCCCTTTCCAGGGGAGCCCCTTCAACCTCTTGGGTACTTCTCCAAAAGCTCTCTAAAATAAAACGGAGAGGGTGGGATTCGAACCCACGGCCCCTTTCGGAGTCACCGGTTTTCAAGACCGGCTCCTTAAACCACTCGGACACCTCTCCATATCTCTTCCAGTCGCGGAAACATTAATAATAATACACGGTGACGGGGATTTTGTCAATACTTTTTTCCACATTTTTATTTTTGAACGGCGAATTGTGCTTTGCCGCTTAGTATGCTATAATTAATCAAAAAAGGAGGTCTTATTATGCGAGCCAGCTGGGATGAATATTTTATGGAAATCGCGGAGCTTGTCAAAACCCGTTCAACCTGCCTGAGAAGAAATGTAGGCGCTTTAATCGTGAAGGATAACCGCATAATTTCAACAGGATACAACGGTCCGCCTTCCGGCATTGACCACTGCGAAGATTTAGGCGGATGTTACAGAGAAATGCTTCACGTGCCTTCCGGAGAAAGACACGAGCTTTGCAGAGCTCTTCACGCTGAGCAGAACGCAATAATCCAGGCGGCAAAATTCGGTGTTTCCACTGAAGGCGGCACACTTTATGTTACTCATCAGCCCTGTATAATATGCGCGAAGATGATTATAAATTCCGGAATCAAAAAGGTTATTTACGGAAATCCATATCCCGACGAAGCGGCTATGAAAATGCTGACCGATGCTCACATTGAGATGATTCCTTTTAATACTAACGATAAATAGGGAGTATGATCCTATGAAATCAAAAAAAGTCTTTTCAGGCACAATAATTATTATTTTAGCGGCAATTTTTGTAATAATCGGTCTGAATCACAAGGTGATTTTCCAGAGAGGAAATCCTCTGCCTTATATGGCGGCCGCATCAAAAATAACCGAGAAAAAACCTTTCTATCCGGTAAAAAATGCTGATTCGGAAACATACATATCGAATATATATTCTTCCGATGAAGAATTCATTGAATTTGCGGAAAACAAGCTTGATTCAAAATTTGTTTCGCAGGAAGGAAGCATATATGTTTTTTCAAATGATGATAAAACAACTTATGTTGATTCGGAAATATATCTCGGAAAATACAAAGTATGGGACTTCCCTAAAATATAAATACATACATAAAAGCGTACCGAATACTCGATACGCTTTGTTTTTTTCTTTTTTATACAAGATTAATTTTATGGAAAACTTTCTTGCCCTTCTGGATAAGTACGGAGCCGTCCTTGAACATATCCTCTTTCACCACAAAATCGAATGCGGGAACCTTCTCGCCGTCAAGCTTAACTCCGCCCTGCTGTATAAGACGTCTGCCTTCGCCTCTGGAAGGTATAAGTTTAGCTTTCTGCATAAGGGTCAGAATATCCATGCCGTCTCCAAGCTCATCTTTTGTGAGCTCTGTTGTGGGAACGGAACCGCCCTGCGCGCCGCCTCCGAAAAGAGCTTTTGCGGCCTGCTGAGCCTTGTTTGCCTCTTCTTCACCGTGAACGATCTTTGTAAGCTCGTATGCGAGAACCTCTTTGGCCTTGTTTATCTCACTGCCTTCAAGCGCGCCAAGTCTTCTTACTTCATCCATGGGCAGGAATGTAAGGAGAGCCAGACATTTTTCTACATCCTTATCCCCTACATTTCTCCAATACTGGTAAAACTCGTAAGGAGAAGTCTTTTCGGGATCGAGCCATACGGCGCCTTTTACGGTCTTGCCCATTTTAACTCCGTCGCTGTTCGTAAGGAGCTTAAATGTCATTCCGTATGCGTTTCCGCCGTCCTTTCTTCTTATAAGCTCAACTCCGGCAATAATATTGGACCACTGGTCGTTTCCGCCGAGCTGCATTACGCAGTTGTATTTTTTGTAGAGCATATAGAAGTCATAGCCCTGCATAAGCATATAGTTGAACTCAAGGAATGAAAGACCTCTTTCCATTCTGGTCTTGAAGCAGTCCGCCGCAAGCATTTTGTTTACTGAAAAATGAACGCCAATATCTCTGATAAACTCGATATAATTGAGGTTTCTCAGCCAGTCGGCATTATTTACTATAATGGCCTTATCGTTATCAAAATCTATGAAACGGGAAAGCTGTTTTTTAATGCAGCTTACGTTATAATCTATGGTCTCAACGCTCATCATCTTACGCATATCGGTTTTTCCCGAAGGGTCGCCTATCATAGCCGTTCCGCCGCCCATAAGGCAAATAGGACGGTTTCCGGCTCTCTGCATATGCGCCATAGCCATGATTGTGAGGAAATGTCCAACATGAAGACTGTCTGCCGTAGGGTCTATTCCAATATAAAAGCTTACTCCGCCTTTTTCAAAAAGCTCCTTTATTTCTTCCTCATGGGTAAGCTGCTCGATAAAGCCCCTTTCCTGCAGTATTTCAAACGCGTTCATCTATCTCTCTCCTTTTATTCGAAAATTCAATATTAAAAAAGGGATATCCCCAATCCCAAAGATGAGGATATCCACTTAATTTCTTGATTTTTATTCTGATTTTAAGTAAAAACACATCGGATTCCAACAAATATTCTGGGATTTTTAAAGTTTACATATGTTAAACATTAGCACAAAAACCCAAAATAATCAAGTTTTTTAGTGTTTGAGATGACGCATATTTGTAAATATCATGGCAATGCCGTATTTATCGCAGGCATCAATGGATTCCTGATCTCTTACAGAGCCGCCGGGCTGGATAATAGCTGTGATTCCTGCTTTGTGGCACTCTTCTACGCAGTCAGGGAAAGGGAAGAACGCGTCTGAAGCGAGAACCGCGCCTTTAACAACATCTGCGCCAAGGTTTTCAGTACCGTGCTCAATAGCCTGTTTGCAAGCCCAGATCCTGTTTACCTGACCGGGTCCGATACCTACGGACTGTCCTGCTTTACCGATTGCAATACCGTTGGATTTTGTATGTTTTACAATCTTCATTGTAAACACAAGGTCTTTCATTTCCTCTTCTGTGGGAGCTTTCTTTGTAACGACCTTCAATTCGTCTTCGTTGAAAAGCTCATCGTCGCACTGCTGGATAAGGATACCTCCGGATACCTTCTTAATATCAAACTGTCCTTTGTTTTTGGTTTCTATATCGTCAAGTGTCATTAATCTGATGTTTTTCTTCTTGGAAAGGATTTCCGCCGCTTCAAGGCTGAATGAAGGCGCAAGAACTATTTCTATGAAAATCTTGCTGATCTCTTCTGCTGTTTTTACATCGATCTCTCTGTTTGCTACGATGATTCCGCCAAATACGGAAACAGGGTCGGATGTATATGCTTTCATGTATGCATCATAAATATCCTTGCCTACGCCTACTCCGCAGGGATTGCCGTGCTTGCAGGCAACGACAGCAGGCTCGTCAAATTCTTTGAGGAGTCCAAGGGCTCCGTTTGTATCATTTATATTATTGAAGGAAAGCTCTTTGCCGTGGAACTGAACAGCATTTGCCAGAAGGCCTGGCTCTTTGCTTACTTCCTTATAGAAAGCCGCACTCTGATGAGGGTTTTCGCCGTAACGCATTTCCTGAACCTTCTCGTATGTGAAGCTTAAAGTTTCGGGGAACATTTCCAGGCCCGCTTCTTTCTTCATATAGTTGGCAATAAGACTGTCGTAATGCGCTGTATGAGCGAAAACCTTTGCTGAAAGATAAAGCTTAGTCTCAATGCTTACATCACCGTTCTTTTCAAGCTCGTCTATAACCTTTGCGTAATCCGCAGGATCAACAAGAACAACTACATCCTGATAGTTTTTTGCTGCCGAACGGATCATTGTAGGTCCGCCGATATCTATATTTTCAATGGCTTCGGCTCTCTGAACTCCGTCCTTCATAATTGTCTGTTTGAAGGGGTAAAGGTTTACCACAACCATATCTATAGGATCAACTTCCAGCTCTTCCATCTGTTTTACGTGCTCTGGATTGCTTCTCATGCCGAGGATTCCGCCGTGAACCTTGGGATGAAGAGTTTTTACTCTGCCGTCCAGACATTCGGGAAAGCCTGTAATATCCTGGATCCCGATAATATCAAGACCTGCGTCGGAGAGAGTTTTTGCCGTTCCTCCCGTTGAAATTATCTCATAACCCAGTTCACTTATCTTTTTTGCGAATTCAACGATGCCGTTTTTATCGGATACACTGATTAAAGCTCTTTTCATAATAACACCTCATTTTTCTTTAATGCCTTATAAATAAAAAAAGCCGGAGCAGAATATAACTGAATAAATTCTGCCCAGGCGGCCGACCAAATACATATTCATGCTCCCCTGTGGTTACCCACTTTCCGCCAGTTGCATGAACTAATTATATAGTATTTCTTTTTTCATTTTATGTCAAGATTTTATGTCTTTGCTGATTATATTTTTTTGAACTCGGGCTTGCGTCCCGCGAAAGATGTCAGATACCCGAATCCCGCTTCTTTGGCAAGGTTTAACGCAGTATCAAAATGGTCCGCAATATAGCCTGTGGAATGAGCGTCTGAGCCGATTGTGAGAATTTCTCCGCCCAGTTCTTTATACCTTTTTATAATTTCAAACTGAGGATAAACCGTATTCATTCCGTATCTGTATCCGGATGTATTTATCTCGATTCCTCTGCCAGTTTTAATGAGGGCTTTAAGGATTTCGTCCAGAATCTCAACATAATCGGAATAAAAAAGACGGTTGTCCTCGTAAATCCCGTATCTGCTTATATAGTCCAGATGCCCGTAAACGTTTATATTTTCGTATATTTTGGCGTTGGCAAGTTCGTTTTCGAAGAATCTTGTATATGCCTGAACCTTTGTTCTGCTCACAAAAAAGTCCGGCTTCATGAGATTCATCCTGTCAGCGCAGTGTGATGAACCAATTATGAAGTCAAAGGGATATTTTGCAATAAACTCCTCTATTCTATCTTTAATATGCTCCTGAAGGCCTATCTCCACGCCGATTTTTATATTGATTTTATCTGAATAACAGTTTTTTATATCCTCGAAAACCGAAAAATATTTATCGTAATCTATCATGAAAATACTGTCATCGTCAGGATAATCATAGTCCACATGGTCAGTAAAGGCCACTTCCGAAAGCCCTTTTTCCACAGCGGCTTTAACCATTTCCTCGGGACTCGCTACTGCGTCCGACGAAAAATTTGTATGCAAATGATAATCTGCAAAAAACATTGTTTTACCTCTTTTCTAATACATTCCTCCGTCTGCGGTAATTATCTGTCCGTTAATATAGGAAGCTCCGTCTGATGCGAGAAAAAGCACCAAATCTCCTATTTCCTCCGGCTTTCCAAACCGCTCAAGGGAAATTTCATCCATAAGTACCTGTCTTTCCTCTTCAGAAATCCACTCGTTCATTTTTGTTTCGATGACACCGCAGGCAACGGCATTGACACGGATTCCGCTGGGACCCACTTCTTTTGCCATGGCCTTTGTGAAAGCGTTTATGCCGCCTTTTGACGCGGAATATGCAGCCTCGCAGGATGCGCCTTTTTCTCCCCACATGGAGGAAATATTTATTATAACTCCGGATTTCTTCCTTATCATATTCGGAAGCGCAAGATGAGTGCAGTTCATAGCGGAAATCAGATTCACATCTATTACCCGCTTCCATTCTTCCGGCTTCATATCCGTAAAAAGTCCCATATGGGAAATACCCGCGTTGTTTATAATAATGTCGATATCGCCCATTTTTTCGAAGGCTTTTTTGCACTCATCATAATCCGAAACATCGAAAAAATACATTTCAGCGCCCGGATTTATATTTTTTATTTCTTCCCATGCCTTTTCAAGTCCGGCCTTGTCTTTGCCGCCGTTAAGAAGCACGCAGGCTCCGTTTTCGGCGAATTTTTTCGCTATGGCAAAGCCTATACCCCTTGAAGAGCCAGATATAAAAACACGTTTTCCCTGAATATTCATAATATATCACCTGAAAATCAAAGTATTATTCCGCCGGCAAGAATGAAGTCTCCGTCATACAGAACTACGGACTGTCCCGGAGTTACGGCTCTCTGAGGCGTGTCAAAAGTCACTTTTATTCTGCCGTCTCCAATATTTTCAACTATGCAAGGCGCTTTTTTGTGGGCGTATCTTATTTTTGCCTCGCATTTTAAAGGATCATCTATTTTTTCAATAGCCACAAAATTGAGATTATCCGCAAAAAGTTCTTTTTCGAAAAGCTCATTATTGCCCGAAAGCACAATTTCATTGGTATCGCTGTTTATGCTTTTGACAAATCTTTTTTCCCCGAATGAAATTCCGAGACCCTTTCTCTGGCCAATGGTATAATTGATTATACCCTTGTGCCTGCCAAGAATATTTCCGCTCAAATCTACAAAATTGCCCGGCATTTCAATATCTCCAAGCTGACGCTTCATAAAAGCGATGTAATCGTCGTCGGGAATGAAGCAGATCTCCTGGCTGTCCTTTTTGTCCGCTACTGAAAGTCCCGCTCCCCTGGCAAATTCACGGATCCGGGATTTCTCATAATCACCAACCGGCATAAGGATTCTTTTAAGCTGTTCCTGCGTAAGACGATAAAGAGCGTATGTCTGGTCCTTGTTTGCGGTCTCCGAAAGCCTCACCGTAAATCTTCCCGTAGGCTCATACACGGAAGGTTTTGCGTAATGCCCTGTGGCTATATGATATGCACCGATTTTATCGGCAAAATCTATAAGACTTTGAAATTTTATCATCCTGTTGCACATTATGCAGGGATTTGGAGTGCGGCCCTTCTGATATTCTTCCAGAAAGTAGTCTACAATTTCATTTTTGAATATATCTGCGTAATCAACCACATGATGCTCTATTCCAAGCTTTTGGGCTACAGTTTCCG
>JAFWDD010000090.1 GCA_017534115.1 Bacillota bacterium
CCGTTAAGCTGATATTTTGTATCGCCGATTGTAATTACCATTAAAGGCGCGTTTTCATCGGGTTTTACGGGCTGTGTGCCGTCAGACCAGCCTGCGTAAACAGTTTTTGAGCTGTTCATTGTTACGCTTTCGATTTTCTGTGTGCATTCCTTGTCTGCGTACCAGCCTGTGAATGTATAGCCGTCTTTAACGGGTGTTTTGTCGAGAGTTACCTCATCGCCGACCTTATGGCTTTCGGCTTTGATCTCGGAGCCGCCGTTTGTGTTGTATGTGAGTACAAAGCTTACGGTTCCGGAAGCGCCGCCGCCGGAAGGTGTTTTATCGGTGATTGTAATTGTAAATTCCTTTTCGGCATTATTTAAAGTGGTTTCTGGAATCTGCGCAAGCACAGTAAATGTATAGCTTCCTTTTTCCTCGGGAGTTCCGCTGATAGTACCATCATTTCGGTTAAGCTCAAGTCCATAAGGAAGTTCGCCTTCGGAAATGCTCCAGAAAGCACCATTATAGTTTGCCGTAAGCTTCTGGCTGTATGCTTTGCCCACTGTACCGTTAGCTAATTTTGCTGTGGTTATTTTGAGTTCCTCCGCGGGAGTTTCTCCTTTGACTGTAACAGGAACTTTTACCTTGTAGAAGTTCTGTATTGCTTCTACGTTTGCCTGAACGGGTGCTTCGACGTTGAGTTTGGCGTTAACTGTATTACCAAATATATTGCCCATTACAGGTTTAACCAGAAGGTCGAGATAATATGTTTTGCCTTCTTCGAATTTATTGGGAACTTCACCTTCACTGTCCAGCCAGCCAGCTGAGCTGATTGTATAATTTGTGTCTGTTGTTGTTACTTCAGGAACAAAATATGTGTCTCCGTCTTCGGGAAGTGTGAGACTGAGGTTCATGTCACTGATTGCTGCTGCATCTTCATTGACTGTAACCTTGAAGTATACTTTAGCTTCGCCATATTCGTTAATCTCACTTTTAACAAGTTCAGCTCCGGTAATTTGCGCATTGGGTGCAACGGCAAACCCTTCTCCTGTCGAAGGAACTAACAATACATAGCTGTAATAATCGGTTTTTTCAAATGTGCCATCGAAGTAATTAAAGCTATCCAGATTATCTACACTTGTCGCGTACTGATCGGGAACCGCAATATAATTCTCATCTGTGAAGTTAATCTCGGCTGTGTTGCCTTTTTCCCTTACAGCAACACTTTCTCCTGCTTTAGGAATATTTACAACACTGAACGCTATTTCAACAGGTGTTGCAGGTGTGGGTTCTTCAGGTTCCTTATAAACAAATGTTGTTTTGGGGATGAAATTACGTTGTGTTGGAGTTATCGAATCAAGGTTGTTGTAGCTGTAATTCTGCACAGAGGCTCCTTCAGCAGTAACTCCGCTAAAAGTTATCCTTTTATAAGTCCCTTTTACCGTATTAAACACACTGACAAGAAGATTGCCGCCATTATACTCGTATGGCGCAGTAAATGTAAGCTCCACTTCATTTTTTGTTCCATCAATGGAGCCTTCGTATACTAAAGTTGCATTCGTCAAATCTGCAAACGAATTAATAGTAGTGCCTTCAACCTCCATAAGATAAACCTGAAAATTTGCGGATCCCCATGACTCACTTGCCGGGGAATTTGCATACCACTTCAGGCCTTTAATTGTCTTTCCGCTTATAACTGCCAGATCAGAAGCCGGAACAATATACTGCGCCTTTACATATGCGTCAGCATATAATCCGTAAACAGGGACATAACCATTTGTATCTGTCCCATCAGCAACAGTGATTTCATTATCTGTTGCGGGCTCTTCTGATTCCTTTACTGTTATAGAAATATCGTCTAATCCCACGCCATATCCGTAATCGGCAACTATCTTAAAACCAAATTGCACATTATCTGCTAATGCCTCCACCGGAATATCGGCATTTTTCTCCGTCCACACATCATGGTTTTCTGTTGTAGAAAAAATTTCAGTCCATGCTGTGTTACCTACACGATAATAAACTCCAAATCCATCCGTATCATAACCCCAATCTCTATTTATATACCAGAAATTAAGTTGCAAATCCTGCTCTCCCGCAAAACTCGCAAGATTCAACGCCCGTGTAACTATATATGCGCTTTTTCCACTTGAATCAATATAAATTTTAGCATTATAGTTTCCACTATGAGCACCGGTTTCTTCATTATAATCACCTTTTCCGACCGTCCATGTTGAATCACCTTCATTTGTCCAGCCTTCTGGCATAACTCCACCCTCGAAGTCTTCTGTAAAAATCGCTCCTCCGCCGTCTTCCGCCATTGCCATCGCAGGCACCATAGCGAATACCATAACGGCCGCTACGACGATTCCAAGCGCCCGCCTTAGTTTCTTAGTTTTCATATTATTCACTCCTTTTTATAAAAATAAATAAATTTATCTGATTGTACTTTACCACGCCAAAACATGGTTTTCAATAGATTGCCAAAAAGTTGACGGTGCCAAATTATTGCCAAAAATTATTTCCTGTGTTACAATATATTAAATATTAAAATCAGATTAGAAACAGATCAAAGCGTGGTGATTTTTATGTTGTCTGAAAAAATAAAAATTCTTTTTAACATTCTCGGCGCCGAAAACAAGGAGATTGCCGAGGCTTCGGGACTGGATCCGTCGGGCATAAGCCGTATCAGGAGCGGAAAGAGGCTTCCCAAATCCTCAAGCAAAACAATCAGAAAACTTGCTTCCGGAATCTATAATTACGCTGACGACTATCACAAAACAAGCGTTCTAGCCAAGGTTCTGGGGTGTTCTGTCGACCTGCCCGAGAAAGAAATGAAAATAAAGATCATATCATGGCTTTATGACGACTCCAAAATAACCTCCGACGATAGAGTAACCGCTTCCAAATCAAAAGAAACCTTATCTTCTTTCGGAGCTAAACTGGACGCCTCTATGACACTGACCGATCTGTCAAACGCCAAATTCGGAAATCTTCTGCATATAGATAAATCCGTTGTAAGCCGGTTCAGGAACGGACTTCGGATACCAAAGGGAAATCCCAGGCTTATTGACGAAATATGCGGTCTTATTTACAGCCGGGCGCTTGAGCTTGACAAGCAGGCGGAGCTTTTTGCCCTTGCAGGGATCCCAAAATCTTTTTGGAAGGACAAGGACGAATGTATGGAGCGGTTCAAAATATGGCTAAGCGATTTCGGAACGGAGGACGGCAGTATCATAGCGGAAAGTCTTATTGACAATATTGCCGGATTCCCCGATAATACTACCTATTTCACTTCTTCCCGCCAACCCGTCGAAGATACTGTTTTCGAGGACAAGTCCGTATATTACGGAACAGACGGTTTAAGACAGGCTGTAATCCGGTTCCTTTCGGAGGCTGTAAAAAATAACGCTTCCGAGCTCTTGCTCTATTCCGACCAGAGGATGGGCTGGATGTTAAATGACAAGGCGTTTTTTTCAAAATGGAAATCTCTCATGGGAGCCTGTATAGAGAATAATATCAAAATCAGGATCATACACAATGTGACCCGGAATGCCAGCGAAATGTACAAGGCCATAAACAGCTGGCTTCCGCTTTATATGTCGGGAATGGTGGAATCATACTACTGCCGGACCTATCAGGAAAGACCTTTTTCTCATACAGCTTTCCTTTGTCCAGGAGTTGCCTGCGTCAACGGATTTAATCTGCAGAGCACTGAAGAACCCAGCATTTACAGGTATGACACAGATACGGCTATTCTCAGGGTACAGGAGGACGTTTTCGAAAAATTCATTTCGGAATCCAGACAGCTTGTATGGATATATTCCGGAATTGAAGCCGGTAAAAAAATATTCTCATTAGGCGAAAGCGTGTCGGCTCTGAACTTTACCCTTTCTCTGCCCACTATGCCTGAACATGTACTGAATTCCATTTTGGAGAGAAGTATGCTGGATGAAAAGGTCAAGGCTGAGATCTTCGCTCAGTGGGAGGACTTAAAAAACTGGTGCGCAAAGTCTATGGCGTCTGATTTCGTGCACGAATACATTAAGGTAGCCAGTGAGGAGGAGATTCTCGCCGGAAAAGTGCCTGTGGATTTAACAGAGACTTCTGTGACCTATACTCCCGATGAGTACAGGGATCACATTAAAAATATAATTGATATAGCCGAGAAACACGAAAATTACAGGTTTTTCGCCCTTCCGGACGAACCGTTCTCAAATGTGAGAATAGCTGTTCTCGAGAAATATGTATCTGTTACAAAGATGAACGAGCCTGCCATAACCTTTGTTTTCTATCATCCGGCTATCAGAGACGCTTTTGTAAAGTATTTCAAAAAGCTGAAGGAAAGGTACAGAAAGGATAGGACCGCCCTGCGGAGGCATCTGAAAAGATTCCTGTGAAGTGTTTCTCAGGGCGCTGGCTGTGCCTCCGGCGGCTCAGGGCTCTGCCCTGAGAACCTGCTCTACGAGGGCTCAGGGGCTCTGCCTTAAGAATCCGCAAGGGATTTCATCCCTTGACCCTGTGTAATAAGTCAGGGGCAGTTATCGGCTAAAATTAAATTGATGAAAATCGAAATTTACGCCGGAATTCTCACTATTTCAGCGCGAAGCGCTCTAATTAAATCTGCCTAAGGCGGATTTTGACAATAATTATTCATTATTCATTTAAAACCGCGCTTATTCCCATTTATTTTTCAAATATTTACGCGCAAAAAAACGGGAGCCTGACATTTTGTCAGACTCCCTTTTATATTAAGGTATCAAAAAAATTTTTTTCTTATTCAAGCTTGCCTAAAAAAGCCTCGATTCTGTCCATGCCTTTTTTTATTGTATCGATGGAAACGGCATATGAGAATCTCAGATAATCAGGCGCCGCAAAGTCCGCGCAGGGTACGGCTACGACCAGCTTGTCCTCAAGGAGGTACGCCGCGAATTCTGCAGCTGATGTAATGGGCTTGCCATTGTATTTTTTGCCGTAAACTCCGGACACGTCAACAAAGAGATAGAAGGCGCCTTCGGGTTTGAGACAGCTTAAGCCGTCCATGGCATTTACTCTCTCGTAAATGTATTCCATTCTCTTTTCGAAAGCTTTTCTCATTTCCTCAACGCAGTCCTGAGGTCCTGTAAGGGCCGCTACTGCCGCTGCCTGTGAAATTGAACAGGGACCGGAGGTCATATGTGACTGTGCGGAGCTTATGAGCTTGGCTATTGTCAGGTTGGAAGCTGTATAACCGATTCTCCAGCCTGTCATTGAGAATGATTTTGAAACTCCGTTTACAACAATCGTTCTGTCATAGATTTCCGGGCCGAGAGACGCGATGCTCACGTGTTTTTTATCTTTAACATAAATGAGTTTTTCATAGATCTCATCGGAAATTACGAATATATCATGTTTTACGGCTATATCGGCGATGGCTCTGATA
Organism: Bacillota bacterium; assembly: GCA_017534115.1. GTDB lineage: Bacteria > Bacillota > Clostridia > Lachnospirales > Anaerotignaceae > RGIG5631. Next base: position 5,402 of record JAFWDD010000090.1, read on the forward strand.
GCCTCTTCCGTATAAATCATTCCTGTGGGATTTGAAGGGGTATTGAAAATAATTGCCTTTGTTTTGGGTGTAATTGCGTCTTCGATGTCTTTGGGGTCCACAACAAAGGAATCTTCTTTGCGGGTATTTATCACAACGGGAACGCCGCCGGCGATTTTTACCATTTCTGCGTAGCTGAGCCAGAAAGGTCCGGGGATTATGACCTCGTCGCCTTCATTTATGATTGCGAGGAACGCGTTTACCAGAGCCTGCTTTGCTCCGTTGGAAACTACTATCTGCTCGGGCAGGTATTTAAGGCCGTTGTCTTTTTCCAGCTTATCGCATACAGCCTTTCTTATGTCCATGGTACCAGCCGCGGGAGTGTATTTTGTCTTGCCCTGATTAATAGCAAGGATTGCCGCTTCTTTTATATGATCCGGTGTATCAAAGTCGGGCTCGCCTGCGGCAAATGCCACAACGTCCAGACCCTGTGCTTTATATTCAGCCGATTTTGCCGTGAGGGCAATGGTTGACGAAGGTTTTACGGATTTAACTTTATTCGATAATTGCATTTTAACTCACCTTTCCAAAAAAACTTAATACTAATTTTACATTATTTCGACTGAATTTTCAAACATATAAACATGGTATTTGAAAATACGTCACTTTTACAATAAATGCCGTGTATCATCAAGCATTAATTACAACATACGGCCGGAGAGATAAAATTTTTCGGCAATTTGCCCTATTAAATCAGGAAAGCTTTCCGTTTATAAAAATCTTTTTTTGTGCATATTTATTCGCGGCAACCGCCGGTTTTTCTTTTTGGGAGAAACATATGTCCATTACATATGTACTCAGACTAATAATTTTTCAAAAAAATTCAGGAAATTTCCGCAGGCGATTTTCTCTGTCTGCTCTTTGCCGAATTCCCTTTCGAAGGCCTCAAATATCCCGGGAATATCCGATACGGTTTCGATTCCTTCGGGGAGAGAGTCCACTCCGTCGAAATCACAGCCCATTCCCAGGCAGTTTTCTCCGCCTGCGTCCAGAATATGCTCCGCGTGACGCAGAACAGTTGAAACATCTGCGTTTTCGCCCAAAAATTCCGGATAGAGGTTAAGGCCGATAACTCCGCCTCTTTCGGCTATGATTTTTATCTGGGCATCGGTGAGGTTTCTGGGGTTGGGACAGATTGTCCTTGCGTTTGAATGGGTAGCGAGGAAAGGTTTTTCGCAGATCTCCGCCAGTTCATAAAAGCCCTTATCGGAAAGGTGGGAAACGTCTGGAGCGATGCCCAGGGATTCCATTTCCCGGAGCATGGCTCTGCCCTTTTCCGTAAGGCCGTGGTTCGGGCTGGAGTCCTTTACGCCCCATGCAAGGTCGTTTCTGTAATTCCATGTGAGGGAGCAGACGCGGACGCCCAGACGATAGAATATACGCAGAAGCTCGACACTGCCGCAAAGAGGCTCTCCGCCTTCTATTGCGAGGATGCCGCTTATTCTGCCTGACTTTTCGTTTGCGCGAAGATCGGCAAGGGTGTTTACATGGCCGAATATGTCTTTATTCTTTTCCGCCTCGGCGTAGTAATAATCGATGACTTTCAACGCGCGGTCCAGCGCGGTTTTATAGTACAGAGGCTCTGTCCAGACGGCGAACACCTGTACGGGAGATTGAAAGACTTTTGAAAGGCGGTCAAGGTTCAAATGTCTGTTGTTGGCAAAAAGCGACTCTCCGGTGTCATATATCTTTGTAATCGTATCACAGTGAGTATCAAAATAACGCATTGCATCACTCCTTTCCATTCTCTCCGAGGGCTCAGGGCTCTGCCCTAAGAACCCGCTTAAGGCTCTGCCTTAAGAATCCGCAAGGGACTTCGCCCCTTGACCCGTGTAATAAGTATTTGATTGTTATTGGCTATATTTAAGTTTGATGAAATTTCAAATTTATTGAGAAAAATATACTCTCGGCCGTGCGAAGCACTTTATTGAATCCGCAAGGCGGATTCAGACCGAAATTAGTCCCCAAAGGGGACGGCTTCATTAGGGCTGTAAGCCCTGCTTCATTTCTTCATTAGCTCCAAAGGAGCGGCTTCATTGCGCCAGCAAAAATAATCCCCAGAGAGACTCGGCGCCTCTATGGGGATTTAATCTTTTGCTTTTTACTTAGCATATTCTACTGCTCGTGTTTCTCTTATGAGGTTTACCTTTACCTGTCCGGGATATTCAAGCTTTTCTTCTATCTGTTTAGCTATTTCCCTGGCAAGAATTGTCATTTCCTCATCGTTTACTTCTTCCGGTATTATAACAATTCGCAACTCACGGCCTGCCTGGATTGCGAAGGATTTTTCAACACCTTTAAATTCATTGGCGATTTCTTCAAGCTTTTCAAGACGTTTGATATAAGATTCCAAAGTCTCCCGTCTCGCTCCCGGTCTTGCCGCGGATATGGCGTCCGCTGCCTGCACAAGAACGGCAATAATGCTTTTAGGGTCCACATCGCCATGATGAGCCTCAACCGCGTTTATAATCAGATTGGACTCTTTATATTTCTTAAGCAGATTTACTCCGATACTTATGTGGGAACCTTCCATTTCATAGTCCACGCTTTTACCTATATCGTGCAGAAGCCCTGCTCTTTTGGCTAATGTCACGTCCACTCCCAGCTCTGCGGCCATAAGACCTGTCAGATGAGCAACCTCAATGGAGTGTTTAAGTACATTCTGTCCATAACTGGTTCTGTATTTGAGTTTTCCCAAAAGACGGATAAGCTCCGGTTTCAATCCGTTTACGCCTGTTTCAAATGTAGCCGCTTCTCCTTCTTCCTTAATGGTGACCTCAATTTCCTTTTTGGCCTTTTCGACCATTTCCTCTATTCTCGACGGGTGAACTCTTCCGTCTACAATAAGTTTTTCAAGAGCAATTCTCGCTATCTCTCTTCTTATAGGATCAAATCCCGATAAAATAACTGCTTCCGGCGTGTCGTCTATAATAAGATCGATACCCGTTAATGTTTCAAGAGCACGTATATTTCGTCCTTCTCGCCCTATAATCCTTCCCTTCATTTCATCGTTGGGAAGCTGAACAACTGATACTGTTGTTTCCGTAACATGGTCCACCGCGCATTTCTGAATGGCATTGGCGACGATCTCTCTCGCTCTCTTATCCGATTCAGCTTTTGCTTTGGCCTCCACGTCCTTGATCATGATCGCCATTTCATGACGTACTTCTTTTTCCCCTTCTGCCATGATATGAGCTTTAGCCTCTTCAACAGTAACGCCTGAGATTCTTTCAAGCTCTATAAGCTCTTGCTGGTGAAGTTTTTCCACTTCTGCTTTTTTCTTTTCGAGCTCCTCGGACCTCTTCATAAGCTGTTCTTCCTTCTTTTCGTAGGAATCCAGCTTTTTATCCAGGGATTCTTCTTTCTGGATAAGTCGCTTCTCGGTCTTCTGAAGCTCATTTCTTCTCTCACGAGCCTCTCGTTCCATCTCGTTTTTGGTCTTCATGCTTTCTTCCTTGGCTTCAAGCAGAATTTCCTTTTTCTTTGACTCCGCTTCTCTCGTAGCTTCCTCGACTATTTTTTCAGCACGTTCCTCAGCAACGCCTATTTTAGCCTCTGAAATACGTTTTCTGTAATTAATACCGATAGCTATACCAAGGAGTATTCCAATAACGAGCGCTATTATCAAATAAACAATATTGTCTATCTGGAACACCTCCTTTATTAATTTTTCAATGTTCTTCGCGTATATATTATAATTTTTATACAATAATATACCCTAAACATTTTATAACTTATCGCACACAATGTCAAGTTGCATTTCCCTTTAATCCTTGGCATAAAAACCTCTTTTAAGCGTATTAATTCACTAATCCGCATAATATTACCCCATAAAGGAATTATTTTTGACCTGACCCGAAAGGACATTGTCCTTTATTTAAGAAATGGATTGCAAAATGTCACAAATTATAATAGAATTTCATTAAGTACTTCTGCATTATTTTAAGGTATGAAAAATTTAAAATCCAAAATTTAATTTTAAAATATTAAAGACTTCCCGAAAACCGCCGGCTTAAATAAACCGTGCAGTATTTTGGGGTTTTAAGGAGATGATGATTTGGCGCAGAATATTGTTAAACTCAGCGAAAAACGCAGTGAGATCGAAAAGAATACTTCCACTGCGGCTAAAAGGCTTTCAATGCTCTTTGACGCGGACACATTTGTTGAGATAAATCCCTTTATGACATCCCATCCGGAGCTTACTTCAGACGGACTTGTCTGCGGATACGGAACAGTAAACGGCTCGCCTGTTTTCGCATACGCTCAGGAGCCTTCCGTACTGGGCGGAGCCTTCGGCAGGGTTCAAGGCGAAAAAATCAAGGCGGTCTACAAAAAAGCCTGCCGTATGGGCGTTCCCGTTATCGCGGTGCTGGACTCAAAGGGCGTACGGCTGGACGAAGGCATGGAAAGCTTCTCCGTTTTGGGAGAGATCTATAACGAGCTTTCCGCTTCCTCAGGGGTTATCCCTCAGATTTCCATCGTATCCGGCTCGGCTATGGGAAGCATGGCGGTAATTCCCGCTCTTTCGGACTTTTCACTGGCTCTTGAATCTTCAAAGGTGTTCATGTTCAGTCCCGAAACCAAAGAAAACAAAGCCTCAGAGGGCTCTTTAATAAACAAACGCTTCGAAACAGAAGAAGAAATGTTCGCATTCGCGAGAAAGCTTCTGTCCTTCCTTCCCGCAAACAACGCGGGAGCAGGATTCAGCGAGTTTTCAGGAGAAACATATATATCCGAATTGAACGAAAACGTTTATTCCGCGTCTGACCTCTGCGGTCTTATATCCGATAATAACGATTTCGCCCAAACCTGTTCGGACGACTGCCTCACAATAGGATTTTCCCGTTTCGGAGGACAGTGCGCGGCGGTAATCGCCTTTTCCGGAAAGGAAGCAGACGGCAAAAGTCTTTCAAAGGCGGCGGAATTCGTGAGCTTCGCGGACGCATTCGCTATTCCCGTCGTTACCCTTACGAATCTCGCGGGATATTCAACAGAGGATGACGAAGCGGACCTTATGAAGGGAATCTCAAAAATAACATCCGCTTTCTCAAAGGCGACAGTTCCCAAAATCAACATAATCACGGAAAAACTCATAGGCGCTCCGTTACTTTCCATCAACTCGAAAATGACGGGAGCCGATATGGTTTATGTATGGGCGACGGCAGAAACGGGACTTATGTCCTCGGAAGCTGCAGTTAACGTAATGGATGCGGATTCATTCAAAAACGCAGGCGACATTGAGGCTTTGAAGATGAAAAAGCTTTCGGAATACAGGGAATCAAAGCTGGATCCCTTTGAACTGGCGAAAACCGGTCTGGCAGACGACATAATCGAGCCTGCGGAGACGAGAGCCGCCATAATAAGCGCTCTCCGCCTTTTATACACAAAAGCCGAAGCCGCAAAGCCTTACAGAAAGCACTCGGCCAAAGAGATTTAAAGGGAGGTCTTAGATTATGGAATCATTGGTACACGGACTTTCCACAACGGTAATCGGAATAGTTACGGTAATCGTAATTTTAATAGTTATCGCTCTGGTTATAACTCTTATGGGGCGCATTATGAAAAAAGCGGAAAAGCCTGCTCCGGCGGCTGAAGAAGCCGTAAAGCCGGCTCCCGCGCAGATAGAAGGACCTGCCGCGCCTGCTCTCACAGACGATTACGCTCTTGTGGCGGCAATAACGGCGGCGGTTTCAGCGTATACGGGAATGAGTCCCTCAAGATTTAAAATATTCGACATAAAACAGTCAGATTCTCAGGATTGGCGGAAGGCAAACAAAAAGCTTTCCAATATGTAAGGCCATCAGAATATGACAAAAGCCTTCCAATGCCGATAACCGGCGGAAGGCAAACAAAAAACGACCTACTGATTAATATGGAGGTAAATAAATGAAAAGCTATAAAATCACAGTAAACGGTGTTTCATACGACGTTACGGTGGAAGAAGTGACAAATTCCACCGCGCCCGCACAGCTTCAGGCTCCTTCTCCAGCAGCCTTTCAGGCGCAGCCTCAGGCAAAAGCGGCCGAGCCCGGCGAAGGCTTCCAGCTTAAGGCTCCCATGCCCGGAACGATCACGGATATAATGGTTTCCGTGGGAGACAGCGTAACATCCGGACAGAATCTTCTTGTACTGGAAGCAATGAAAATGGAAAACGAGATTACATCTCCCGTCAACGGAAAGATTTCGGGAATTATTGTATCAAAAGGCGCCGCAGTTAAAACAGACGACGTTCTCCTTACGATAGAGGAGGTATAAAATGGACTTTACTTCATCCCTTGTAAACACACTGGGAAGCTTTTTCGGCGGCATGGGGTTTACGTCCTTAAGCCTCCGCTCCGGAATAATGCTCATTGTTTCCTGCGTGCTTATGTACCTTGCCATAAAGAAAAAATACGAGCCTCTGCTCCTTCTGCCCATAGCATTCGGAATGCTTCTGGCAAACCTGCCTCTGACGGGAATCATGGAGGAAGGCGGACTTCTCTATTATCTTTATTTCGGAAACAAAATGGGTATTTTCCCGCCTCTTATTTTCCTGGGAGTAGGCGCCATGACGGATTTCGGTCCTCTTATCGCCAACCCCAAATCCATTATACTGGGCGGAGCGGCGCAGTTAGGCATTTATGTGGCATTTCTCGGAGCCCTTGCACTGAATCTGATTCCCGGAGGAATTTTTAATTTTACGGAACCTATGGCGGCCGCAATCGGAATCATCGGCGGCGCAGACGGTCCTACGGCTATTTACACAGCGACAATGCTGGCGCCTCAGCTTCTGGGACCCATTGCCGTGGCGGCATATTCATATATGGCTCTTGTGCCCATTATCCAGCCGCCCATCATGCGTTCTCTCACCACAAAGGAAGAACGGGCCATCAAAATGGAACAGCTCCGTCTCGTATCCCAGAGAGAAAAGATCCTCTTCCCCATTGTGGTAACGGTTCTGGTAGTGCTCATCATCCCCAGCGCGGCTTCGTTAGTCGGAATGCTCATGCTGGGCAATCTCCTGAGAGAATCACAGGTTACATCCAGACTGGCGGACGTGGCTTCCAACTCTCTGATGTATATTGTTACTATATTAATAGGTATTACCGTAGGCGCAACAGCCAACGGAGACACATTCCTCACGCCTTCCACACTGGGAATCCTGGGCCTTGGCCTTGTGGCATTCTCATTCGGAACAGCAGGAGGAGTTATGCTTGGAAAGCTCATGTGCAGGCTCACAGGCGGAAAGATAAATCCCTTGATCGGAGCGGCAGGAGTTTCGGCCGTACCTATGGCGGCGCGTATCGCCCAGAAGGTCGGCAGAGAGGAAAACCCCGACAACTACCTGCTTATGCACGCAATGGGACCTAATGTTGCGGGAGTTATAGGCTCCGCCATCGCAGCGGGAATATTTATGGCTATATACCATTAATTCCCAAAAATCCTCTTCCCTAAAACGCCAGAACAGGACACCTGCCGCCCAAACCGGCTTAAGACGTTTTTGGGAAATCAGAAAGGAGAATTAAATTGGAAAAAAGACCAGTTAAAATAATGGACACAACACTTCGTGACGGACAGCAGTCCTTAATCGCCACCAGAATGAAAACGGAAGATATGCTTCCCATTCTGGGCAAAATGGACAGCGCCGGTTTCTACGCTCTGGAAGTCTGGGGCGGAGCGACCTTCGACGCCTGCCTGCGTTTCCTGGACGAAGACCCCTGGGAAAGGTTAAGACTCATCCGCAAAGAAGTGAAAAATACAAAACTGCAGATGCTTTTCAGAGGCCAGAACATTCTGGGATACAAACAGTACCCCGACGACCTGGTTGAGGCATTCGTGGAAAAGACTCTTTCCAACGGAATCGACGTTATGCGTATTTTCGACGCTTTAAACGACGTCCGCAATCTGGAATCCTCCGTAAACGCCGTTAAGAAATTCGGCGGAGAGGCCCAGCTTTGCATATCCTATACATTAAGCGACATCCACACCACGGAATACTTCGTCCATCTGGCTAAACAGCTGGAGGATATGGGCGCGGACAGCATCTGCATCAAGGACATGGCAGGACTTCTTCTGCCCCAGGCAACATTCGACCTGGTAAAAGCAATCAAGGCAAATACCTCCGTTCCCCTTCAGATCCACAGCCACTGCACCAGCGGCGTAGCTCCCGTTGTGTATCAGAGAGCAGTTGAAGCCGGAGCGGATATTATAGACACGGCAATGTCGCCTCTGGGCATGGGCACATCACAGCCTGCGACAGAGGTCATGGCGGCAGTATTCGCCGGAACACCCTACGACACCGGACTGGATCTGAATCTTTTGGCGGAAATCGCCGAGCATTTCAAACCTCTCCGAGAAAAAGCCCTTGAAACAGGCCTTCTGGACCCCAAAGTCCTTGGCGTGGACATAAAGACCCTTCAGTATCAGGTTCCCGGCGGAATGCTTTCCAACCTGGTAAGCCAGCTTAAGGAACAGAACGCCATAGACAGATTTGACGAGGTTTTAAGAGAAATCCCCAAGGTAAGAGCTGATCTGGGATATCCTCCGCTCGTAACGCCTACCAGCCAGATCGTGGGCACACAGTCCGTTCTGAACGTAATCGCCGGAGAGCGTTACAAAATCGCCACAAACGAGACAAAAGACCTGGCAAGAGGTATGTACGGAAAGACACCTGCTCCCATTTCGGACGAAATTTTCGAAAAGCTTGCCGGCGGTATGGAGCGCATAACCTGCAGACCCGCGGACCTTGTTCCTCCCGAGCTGGAAAAGGCGGAAGCAGAACTGGGAATATATAAAACACAGCCGGAGGACGTGCTTTCATACGCGCTTTTCCCTCAGGTGGCAATGGATTTCTTTAAGAAAAGACAGGCAAAGCAGTTTAAGGTAGACCCTAACTTGGCGGATACAGAGAATAAAATTTACCCGATTTAAGAGAAAGTTGGCCTTCGGAAATGAAGTTTGCTGCGCAAATGAAGAAATGAAGACTCTTCGCTAATGAAGCCGCCCTTTTATAAAGGGCTAATTATGGTTAGAATCCGACAAGCGGATTCAATAAAGTGCTTCGCACGTGAAATATCGTGCGTTTCGACTGAAATTTTCGATTTTCGGCAATATTAAATTTAGCCGATAACTATCCCTGGCTTATTACACGGGTCAAGGGATGAAATCCCTTGCGGGTTCTCAGGGCAGAGCCCTGAGCCCTCGGAGAGCCGCCGGAGGCATAGCCAAAGCCCTCGGAGAGAAACAAAGGTGAAACGATGCAGAGACGTAATATTTTAAAAATCATAGCCATAATAACCATGACCTTAGACCACTTGGGCGAGTTCCTCTTCCCGAACCTCCTTGCCCTGCGGATAATCGGCCGAATCGCGTTCCCCATCGCGGCATACCAGATCGCCGTGGGCTATAAATATACTTCCAATTTGAAGAAATACGCCTTCAGACTGATAATCCTGGCCTGGGTCACACAGGTACCCTATAACTTCATAATGGGCCCCAAACTGAACCCAGCCTTCACACTGTTGTTCGGTCTGATCGCCATTATCCTGTGGAACTGGAACAAAGCCGGCAAAGTCCTGGCACTTGTCCTCTGTGTAGCCGGAGTGGCAATGCCCCTGAGCTACCACTCCTACGGCATCTTCATGGTATTTATATTCGAGGCGTTCTCTCACCTTTCCACATACAGAACAGTCATGATCTTCATCGCGCTGAACTACGTGTTCTACGTAAGCCACGAAGACGACGGACTACCCATACAGGTGTTCTCCATACTGGCGCTGCCTTTTATATACCTGATCCCGACGCGGACAAAAAGGAGATCCGCGTACCGAAAATATTCGAAAACAAAATGTTTTACTATATATACTACCCGGCCCACATCACCGTTATATACCTGATTTCCAGACTGGTATAAAATTTTTGTGAATTTTGAATTATTTACATATATCACGCAAAGCTATATAATATAAATGTAAGGTTTGCGTGTAAAAGGAGGTTATTCTTATGAAAACTATAATTGCTATCGGACGTGAATACGGCAGCGGCGGCCGCGAGATCGGCGAACGCCTGGCTAAGGAATTCAACATACCTTTTTACGATAAAGAGCTCCTTGCGGAAGCGGCAAGAGAAAGCGGCATCTCAGAGGAAGCCTTCATCGAGAACGACGAAAAACACAACAGATCCTTTTTATATTCATTGGCAATAGGCGGTTACGGTTCAGGAAATCTGCCCTTCAACCACAAGCTTTTCCTCGCGCAGTTTGACGCTATCAGAGCTCTTGCCAACCAGGGTCCCTGCGTAATAATCGGAAGATGCGCGGACTACGCTCTGGAGGATAACCCCAACTGCCTCAGCGTTTTCATCCACGCTGATATAAAATCAAGAATCGAACGTGCTGTAAAATACTATGATGTTCCCGAAAACAACGCGGAAAAAGTAATTATCAAAACAGACAAAATGCGCGCAAATTACTATAATTTCTATTCCGACAGAAAATGGGGAGACGCCAACAACTACCACCTCACCATTGACTCAAGCTTCTTCGGAATCGACAAAACAATCGAAATCATCAAGAAAACAGTTGAAGCTATGGAAGAAAGATAATTTACAGACAACTTTAAACCAATACATAGCATAAGAATATTCGGCCCATTGCGGATCCACCTGCAATGGGTCTTTTTTCATCAAAATCCGAATCCCGTAATATGCAAAAAGCATTATGACACAGCGCATTTAAATTGACACTGCCCATTATGAATTATATAATTAATATATGAAACAAAATAAACGGGTTTAATCGTTTATATGAACTTATAGTCAGAGAAAAAAATATACGAAAGGAGATAAATAATGAAATATGTGTGCCAGGTCTGCGGCTATGTTTATGACGAAGCCGTGGAAAAAATACCTTTCAAGGACCTTCCCGAGGACTGGAAATGTCCTTTATGCGGAGCGCCCAAGTCAGCTTTCAAGCCCGAAGGCGGCGAGGCCGCAGCTCCCGCTCCCGTTGTCGTATCCGGCGAAACTCCCGATTTGAAGAAGCTTTCCGCAGGTCAGCTTGCCGCTTTATGCTCCAGTCTCGCAAGAGGCTGCGACAAACAGTACAAGGAAGAGGAAGCAGGCCTTTTCAGAGAGCTTTCCGACTACTTCACAGCAGTTACACCCGCTGTTGAGGACGCAACGGTAGAAAATATCGCTCAGATGATCCAGGCGGATATCGATAATTACGGTCTCGCTCATTCAACTGCAACGGCTAACGGCGACAGAGGCGCCGACAGAGCCCTTGTGTGGAGCGAAAAAGTTACCAATATGCTTTCCGCACTGGTAAACCGTTATCTCACAGAAGGCGAAGCAATGCTTGCGGACACGGAAATCTGGGTCTGCACCGCCTGCGGTTTTGTATACATAGGCGACACTCCTCCGGAGTTATGTCCCGTTTGTAAGGTCCCCAGCTGGAAATTCGAAAAAATCGAAAGGAGGGTTTCCGCATGAAAATGTTTGCTGTAAGAACAGTTCGTCTTTGCACGAAGGACTGTGTCTGCTTATATGTATGCCCTACAGGAGCATCCGACACGGAAAACAGCGTTATTGACGTGAACAAATGTATCGGCTGCGGAGCCTGCGCCGCTGCTTGTCCCAGCAGTGCTATCAGCATGGTGCCTTATGAGTATCCGCCTCAGCAGAAGAAGACGGACAATGTAATTTCAGTTATGAACGCTCTTGCGGAAAGCAAGGCAAAACAGGAGAAATCCGCGCGTCAGATCGCGGCTGAAACGGATAAGGACGGACTTTATCGTCTCATGACTGCTGTTTACAAATCAGAAAGGCTCATGGGCGAGGATATTATCCGCGAGGCCGGATTTATGATTCCTCAGAGCGCTAACACCCATGAAATGCTCCAGGAGCTTATAGATAATCCGCCTACATCCGATTTCCCTGCTGATACAGCGAAGGCTATTATGGATAAAATACCCAATAATGAGGCTAAACCCACCGCAGTTTCCGCGTCCGGAAAGAAAACATACAGATGCACAGTATGCGGCGAGGTTTTCGAGGTTGAGGACGGCAAAGAGCCCGTTTGTCCTCTTTGCGGGGCGAAAGGCGATAAATTAGAGGTAATTGAAAGCGCAAAATCAAATCCCTATGCGGGGACTCAGACGGAGAAGAATCTTCAGGAGGCTTTTGCGGGCGAGTCTCAGGCGCGGAACAAATACACGTACTTTGCGTCGGTTGCGAAGAATGAGGGATATGAGCAGATTGCGGCTTTATTCCTGAAGACGGCTGATAATGAGAAGGAACACGCGAAGGTTTGGTTCAAGGAACTGAACGGTATTGGGACTACGACTGATAATCTGCTTGCGGCGCCTGAAGGCGAGAATCACGAATGGACAGAGATGTATGAGGATTTCGCCAAGACTGCGGAAGCGGAAGGATTCCCTCAGCTTGCGGCTAAGTTCCGGGCAGTTGGCGCTATTGAGAAGCATCACGAGGAGCGGTATCGCGCGCTTTTGAATAATGTTGAGATGAAGCAGGTATTTGAGAAGAGCGAAGTTAAGATTTGGGAGTGCAGGAACTGCGGACACATTGTTATTGGTACGAAAGCGCCGGAGATTTGTCCCGTTTGCGCGCATCCCCAGTCGTATTTTGAGGTAAATGCCGAGAATTACTAAGCGGCTGTGCCTCCGGCGGCTCAGGATGTGCCTCCGGCGGCTCAGGGGCTCTGCCCCTAAGAACCCCGCTTAAGGCTCTGCCTTAAGAATCCGCTCTCCGAGGGCTTAGGGCGCTGCCCTAATAACCCGCAAGGGATTTCATCCCTTGACCCGTGTAATAAGTGAGGGATAGTTATCGGCTAAATTTAATAATACCGAAAATCGAAATCTCAGTTGAAATACATGATATTTCAGCGCGAAGCACATTTATTAAATATGCCGAAGGCAGATTTTGACAATAATTATTCATTATTCATCAGCGAAGCGGCTTCATTATTCATTGCACCCGCAGGGCGCCTTATGTCCCTTGACCCGTGTAGTAAGTCAGGGATGGTTATATGGCTAACGGAGAGTTCCCTCAAACTTAAAATGCTCGAAAAAAGGGTTATATAATTTACAAAAAACAAGAAAGACAGTGGGCCAGAAAATCCGCTGTCTTTTTATGTCTATTATGAAAAAAACTTCATTATATCGATTTAATAATATTTTGCGTATTCTACTCTCCAAGGCTGTTTCTCGAAGGGGATTTTTTCCAAGTCGGAAACGTCCAGCAAATACACATAGGTTTCGCCGTCTATCTCTTCGTCCCCTACTTTCACCTTCACGGGAGTTCGTTTATAGAGGAAGCCTTCGCCTTCTATCCTGTTCAGGGTTTTTATTTTCATACTGCTCACCTTATAAAACTCGCCCCGAACCTTTCCTCCGTCTTCCTTTACAATCGCCGGGTACGGACCCACGTTATACATGGCGTAGCCCTCTATAACCGCGTCATTGGAGATACATTTGCTGCCCAGCATAGCGATATGGTTCCGAAAGCCCTTCATAAGCGTGCCGTAAACAAAAATATTGTGCATATAATCACCCCAAACTACGTAAAATCCAAATAAAAGATAATTATTCTTTCTACATCAAACAACAACTGGTATATTTATCGCAAAAAAGCAAATCACCGTCAACTCTTGTCAAAAATGACACCCTTTGACAAACCATTACCTCTTTTAACCTTCAACGCACAAAAAAATATCATAAATCAACCAACTTACGTGCTCATTTATCCTCGCGAAAAGACCAAAGCGGAACGAAGTGAAGCGACGTCTTTTCGCGAACTAAAAATCCGCAGACATTGCTGCCTGCGGATAAAATTCGTTTAGTAATACAAGCTTACTGAACTTCTTTAGCTGCTTTATATTTCTCAAGTGCTTCGATGAGCTTGGGAACGATTTTCTTAAGGTCTCCAACAACACCAAGGTCAGATACGTCGAAAATAGCTGCGCCTTCGTCTTTGTTTACGGAAATGATGAGGTCAGAAGCGTCCATACCTGCTAAGTGCTGGATAGCTCCGGAGATACCAAATGCCATGTAAAGAAGAGGTCTAACTGTTTTACCTGTCTGTCCAACCTGACGGTCTTTTGCGATCCAGCCTGAGTCAACTGCAACTCTGGATGCGGAGATTTCGCCACCGAGTACGTCAGCAAGTTTCTGAAGTGTTTCGAAATATTCAGGTCCGCCAATACCACGTCCGCCAGAGATGAGGTATTTAGCTTCTGTAATATCTGTGGATTTGTTTGTAGCTTTAACAACTTCCATGATTTCAACGTTCATGTCTTTTGCTTCGAATGCTACTTTGTATTCTTCTAATTCGCCTTTAGCGTCTGCTTTCTTTTCAAGAGCTTTCATAACGCCGGGACGTACTGTTGCCATCTGGGGCCATGTTCTCTTACAAAGAATTGTAGCCATTACGTTACCGCCGAATGCAGGACGAGTCATGAATAATAATTTTCTCGGAACTTCGTCTCTTTCGTCGATTTCGATTGTAAGTTTTGTACAGTCAGCTGTAAGACCTGTGCCTACTCTTGAAGATACTCTGGGAGCAAGGTCACGGCCGATTGATGTAGCGCCGAAAAGAACGATTTCAGGGTTCTTGTCGTTGATGAGCTGTACTAATGCTTTTGCGTAAGGCTCTGTTACATACTCTTTAAGCATTGCGTCTTCAATAGCAATAACTTTGTCTGCGCCGTACTGGAAAAGTAAGTCAGCTGCGCCTTTTACGTTTTCACCTAAAATAACACCAACAACCTTCTGGTTGGGATCTAATTCATCTCTAAGTCTGGTAGCTTCGCCAATAAGTTCTAATCCAACTTTCTGGACTTCACTGTCTCTCTGCTCTACTACTACAAATATATCTTTATGTTCACTCATTATAAGGCTCTCCTTCCTTTACAAAATTTTAAAGTAATTAGATAATGTATTTTTCTTCTAATTTAGCAATGATAGCCTGAACAGCTTCATCGGGAGTTAAATCCGCAAGAACTGTGCCGGCACCCTTAGCCTGTTTACCAAAGGATCTCTTAACGTTTGTGGGTGAACCATTTAAGCCGATCTTTTCTAAAGGAAGAACGTCTTTCATAGCTTCATAGTCAAGAACTGTAATATCTGTAGCATAAGCTTTTTCAATACCTGCTACTGACATATATCTGGGCTCAGCGAGCTCTGCGAGAGCTGTGATGAGGCAAGGTAATTTAACTTTGATGATGTGATATCTATCTTCGAACTGTCTTTTAACAACGATATAATCGTTTGTGATTTCGACAACTTCTTCTGCATAAGAAACCTGGGGAAGTCCAAGGTGTTCAGCGATCTGGGGACCAACCTGAGCTGTATCTCCGTCGATAGCCTGACGGCCTGTGATTACGAGGTCATAGTCAAGTTTTGCAACGCCTGCAGCAACGATTGTGGAAGTAGCTAATGTGTCGGATCCGCCGAATTCTCTTGAAGAAAGTAATACAGCGTTATCGCATCCCATAGCGAGAGCTTCTCTTAATGCAACGTCTGCCTGAGGGGGACCCATGCAAACTACTGTAACTGTTGAATCTCCGCCAACCTGCTCTTTGATTCTTAAAGCTGCTTCGATTCCTGATTTGTCGTCGTGGTTGATGATGCTGGGAAGACCATCTCTAATAAGTGTGTTTGTAACGGGATCGAGTTTAACTTCGTTTGTGTCCGGTACATGTTTAATATATACAACTATTTTCATTTAAAGTTCTCCTTTCAGTTATTATTCGAACGAAAAAAATTATTTAACCTGCATTGAGCCTGAAATAACCATTTTCTGAACTTCTGATGTGCCTTCGTAGATCTCTGTGATCTTAGCGTCTCTCATCATTCTTTCAACGGGATATTCTCTTGAGTATCCGTATCCACCGAATAACTGAACGCATCTTCTTGTTACATCGCTGGCTGCCTCTGAAGCTGCTAATTTAGCCATAGCTGCAAGTGCAGAATAGTTTTCATGAGCGTCTTTAGCGCAAGCTGCTCTCCAAACAAGGAGTCTAGCTGCATCTACTTTTGTCTGCATGTCTGCAAGCTGGAACTGTGTGTTCTGGAACTGGGAAATTCTCTTGCCGAACTGTTTTCTTTCTTTTACGTATTTGATTGTTTCGTTGATAGCGCCCTGAGCGATACCTACAGCCTGAGAAGCGATACCGATACGTCCGCCGTCAAGAGTCTGCATTGCGATACCGAAACCTCTGCCTTCCTTACCAAGTAAGTTAGCTTCGGGAACAACAACGTTTTCAAAAGCAAGACCGCAGTTGGAAGCAGCTCTGATACCCATACGAGGGATATCTTTATCTACTGTGAAGCCTTCCATACCTTTTTCAAGAATGAAAGCGGAAATTCCTTTTGTTCCTTTGGATTTATCTGTCATAGCGAATGCTACGAAAGTATCAGCGAAAGCTGAGTTTGTGATGAAGATTTTTGCGCCGTTTAAGATGTAGTTGTCGCCATCTTTAACTGCTTTTGACTGCTGGCCTGAAGCGTCTGTGCCGGCATTGGGCTCTGTTAAACCGAAAGCACCGTATTTTCTACCGGAAGCGAGGTCGCATAAATATTTCTTTTTCTGATCTTCGTTACCGAACATGAAAATAGGAGTTGAACAAAGTGATGTATGTACAGATACGGATACACCAATTGAAGCGTCCTGTTTGGAAAGTTCTTCAACACAGATTGAATAAGAAAGATTGTTTGATCCTGAACCTTCATATTCTGCGGGGAAAGGGATACCGAGCATTCCGTATTTAGCAACTTTCTTCCATACGTCCATAGGGAAAGTTTCTGTTTCGTCAGCTTCAGCTGCAATGGGTTTTAACTCGGTTTCAGCGAATTTTCTGTATAATTCCTGCTGAAGTGAAAGCTCGTTTGACAGTTTAAAATTTACCATTTGAATTCCTCCTGTTTTAAAATAGTAGTTTAAAGCAACACTTATATTTGTTACTAAATCCTTTAAACTTGTGAAGAAAATATTATAAATGCAAAAAAGCATATTATAAAAAATCCCTCATGTTTAATATTGCAATAAAAATACCGGAAAAAGAAGGCTTTCGCGCCATGCCCCTGCCGGTTAAAGCACGAAAAGATGGGTTCTTTTTTTAAATCTTCCTGAAGCAGGGTTCGATTCTGCTTAATGGTTAGATTTCCGTGCTTTATTACTATTCCTTTACTAATTTACACTATTGATTAAAAATTGTCAATACTTAAATTTTACATAAAAGTTCAGTTTATTCAAACATAATGCTCCATTGAGGCCGATTTAGCTCCGTGCATAAAATTAACTTTGTTTGCATAAAAATACATCCGCCGTTTTGGATTTTATGATTTTTTTCAAAAAATTATTTGCTCCGGGAAAATTACAATTTATCCGCAAAAATTTTCAACAAAAATACCATGCCGTTTTTGGCCAATTCGCCCACAAAATTTCAAACTTTTTGGCATAATCCCCTTCTTTTCTGAAAACAAATTCACTTTTTATATAAAAATAAAACTCCCGAAAATTAGTCTTTTGTTAAAATCAAAAAAAATTTAACCAAAAAATCATATACCGATGTGCTGAATTCATATACATATTAACAACACTTTACAAGGTGATTAAATGTTTTCCAAATCTGTTAAAAGAATGTTTCTCATTTCGGCATTTGTTTTGGTATCGGCGATGCATAATGTTGTAATTTTTGCATCGGTGCCTCCGCCTCCGGAGCTTTACTCAAAAAGCGTTATTTTAAAGGAAGCTAACACGGACACTATAATTTATGAAACGAACTGCCACGAAGCTCTTCCGCCGGCAAGCATTACCAAAATCATGACCCTGCTCCTCATATACGACGCCTGCGCCGAAGGCAGATTCAAATGGGATGACCCTGTAACCGTTTCGGAGCACGCGGCCTCCATGGGCGGAAGCCAGGTTTTTCTGGAGCCTTACGAGACTCAGACCGCCGCGGACATGACAAAGTGCATCGCTATCGCCTCCGCCAACGACGCGGCTGTGGCCATGGCGGAGTTCATAGGCGGTTCAGAGGAAGGCTTTGTCGCCCAGATGAACGAAAAGGCCAAAGAGTTGGGTATGGAGGATACTCATTTCGTCAATGCCTGCGGACTGGACGCGGACGGACATTTATCCAGCGCATACGACATCGCCCTTATGTCAGAAGAGCTTATGAGCAGGTACCCGGAAGTCAAAGAATACACAACAACCTGGCAGGACACCATCACCCACAACACCAAAAAAGGCAGTACGGAATTCGGCCTCACAAACACAAACAAGCTCATAAAATGGTATCCTTCCGCAACAGGCCTGAAGACCGGCTCCACAGGAAAGGCTCTCTGCTGTCTTTCGGGAACCGCAGAGAAAAACGGGTTGTCTCTGGTGGCCGTGGTTATGGGCGCGCCGGATTCAAAGACCAGGTTCCGGGAGGTCATGAAGCTTTTCGATTACGGTTTTTCCAATTATGAAATGATTTCCGGACCGGAAAAAGGCGAAAATATGGGCGAAATACCTGTGCGCAAGGGTGTTGCCGATTCCGTGGAATGCGAGACTGCGGAGAAAATGTCCTTTCTCCATGAAAAAGGCTCGCCTGCGGATCTGACATGGGACTTTGAGCTTCCCGAAACTTTAACTGCGCCCGTTGAAGCCGGAGAGGTCATCGGAGAAGTCACATATTACATAAACGGAGAGGAAGTCGGGAGATCGAACATGATCACCTCTTCCGCAGTTGACAAAAACACCCTGAAAAAGACGGTTAAAAAGCTTTTTGGCAAGTGGTTTTAGATTGAACAGCCGCTGAAAATCGGGTATACTGGTCTCAAAAAGGAGATGAACGAAAAATATGCCCAGACCGAAAACGAAGAAAGAGCTTATAGAAGCGGCAAATACAAATTATCAGAAACTGAATGATTTCATAGGCAGCATGACCGAGGCGGAGCTCAGCACGGCTTTTGATTTCTCTGCTGATGAGAAGAAGAAGGAGGCCCACTGGAAACGGGATAAGAACCTTCGGGATGTACTGGTACATTTATACGAGTGGCAGGTTCTGCTTTTGAACTGGGCGCCGGCTAATCTTCAGGGCGGAAAAGAGCCGTTCCTGCCCGAGCCCTACAACTGGAAGACATACGGAGATATGAACATGGAGATATGGAAGAAGCATCAATCAACTTCCCTTGAGGACGCGAAGGCGCTGCTTGACAAGTCGCATAAGGATGTGATGGAGCTTCTTATGACCTTCTCTGACGAGGAGCTGTTCACGAAAAGGTTTTATTCGTGGGCAGGCACGTCCAATCTGGGGGCCTATTTCATCAGTGTGACCTCGTCACACTATGACTGGGCGCTGAAAAAACTGAAAGCACACAGGAAAAATATGAAATAGCTCTCCGAGGGCTTAGGGGCTTTGCCCCTAAGAACCCCATTTAGGACTCTGCCCTAAAAACCCGCTTAAGGCTCTGCCTTAAGAATCCGCAAGGGATTTCATCCCTTGACCCGTGTAGTAAGTTAGGGAAAGTTATCGGCTATAATATAGCTTTTCACTTTCGTAAACTCACGAAGCACCTCAATTATGCCGAAGGCATTTTATTGAATCCGCTTCAGGCGGATTCTGACAATAATTATTCATTATTCATCAGCGAAGCGGCTTCATTATTCATTGCGCCCGCAGGGCATCTTCAACGGAGCAGAGCGGTGACGCATTTTCGGAAAATATAAAAAAGGAGATAGAAGGCTCTCATTCCCTCTATCTCTTTATTTTTTTTTGATTATCTCTTGTTTGTTCTTCTCCAGATGTGCATTTTAGCGGCTTCCTTAATAAGCTCGTCTCTGAACTGGGGATGAGCGATATTGATAAGGGCCTCTGCTCTCTGCCATGTTGCTTTGCCTTTCAGGTTAGCCATGCCGTATTCCGTTACGATATAGTTTACGTTGGGACGGGCATCTGTGATTACGCTGCCGGGCGCAAGTGTGGGAACGATACGGGATTTAAGCTCGCCGCCTTTTTCGAATGTGGAAGACAGGCAGATGAAGCTCTTTCCGCCTTTTGAAAGGTACGCGCCAAGGACGAAGTCAAGCTGTCCGCCTGCGCCGGAGATCTGTTTTGTGCCGGATGTCTCAGCGTTTACCTGGCCGAAAAGGTCAAGGTCTACTGCGTTATTGATGGAGATAAAGTTATCGATCTGGGAGATAACTCTCGCGTCGTTTGTGTATTCAACAGGCGCGCTCATGATGGAAGGGTTATCATCGATGAAATCATAAAGCTTCTGAGTGCCTGCGCCGAATGCGAATACCTGGCGGCCTTTGTCGATGCTCTTTTTGGAGCCGTTTATCTTTCCTGCCATTGTGATGTCAACAAACGCGTCTACGTACATTTCCGTATGAACGCCGAGGTCTTTCAGGTCGGACTGGGCGATGAGAGAGCCAACTGCGTTGGGCATTCCGCCGATACCTAACTGTAAGCAGGCGCCGTTGGGGATCTGGTCAACGATGAGCTCCGCTACCTTAATATCCACCTCTGTGGGAGCGGCCGCGCCGAGCTGAGGAAGCTGAGGGTTATCGCCTTCAACAATATAGTCTACTTCCGAAATATGAACGTCAGCGTAGAATCCGCCTAAGCATCTGGGCATATTTTTGTTTATCTCAACAACTACTACATCTGCTTTGTTTACAACATCTTTCAGGTGAGAAGCCTGAGGACCGAAGTTGAAGTAGCCGTGTTTGTCCATAGGTGAAACGACCATATACGCAACGTTGATGGGTGTATCCATTTCTCTGTAATATTTGTTGATTTCGGAATAACGAAGGGGAATATAGAAAGCCGAATCCTCTTCGCAGTATTTTCTTGTGGCACCGGACATATGCCAGTCACACCATGTAAAATGCTCCCAGGCGTTGTCAACCTTGAGGATCTCAGGGGTCCACATGGAAACGCCGCCTCTGAATTTAACGTCTGTAAGCTCGTTTGCTCTTGCGGCAATATACTTATCGCATTTCAGAGCCTGACCCACGCACCAGCCGTAGTCTACCCAGTCGCCGGATTTTACAAGCTTTGCGGCTTCTTCCGCGGAAATAAGTTTGCTCTTATATTCTTCTTCAAATTTGTTATTATACATTTTTTTGCTCCTTTCGTTTATTGCTAATGGATTTTCGATATATAAAAACTCTTGTAATACTGTAAATTTTATTTGATTTATGTATTATTGTCAATACAGCCGAGGTCCGAAAAATAACTATATTTCAGCGGCAAATATACTGCATATTCTCCAAAAGGGGTTTTTATGTCTTTCCTTTCCGCAAATTTTTATCTGTTTTTTACATATAATAAGCACAGGCTCCGGCAAAATCCACTTGTTCGCAAAACACCGTAAATCCAGAATGTTTAGACTTCATTAATTTTCCAGAATTTCCATATTCCGCAAATCCTAATAATTCTATGTATTTAAATCGGGATACGGCAGAAAATAATGTGGCGGAGAAATTTTTTTACGCAAAAAATCAAAAGGAGGCAAATTAATGAAGGTCAGAAAATTTTTATTAAGCGCGATTATGGCCGCGGTTTTGTCAGCGGGACTTTGCGGCTGCGCTTCAAATAGCGGCGCCAGCTTCTTCAGGGGCACGGACGGCACGGGAACGGGAAACACAGGCTTTTACGGCGATTACACCTACGGAGCCAATGACACATCCCGAAGAAACATGACAAGGAAAAAGGACTCAAAAAACATTACGGATACGATAGATAATTCGGACACATCAGGCTCTGGGGAAAAGCAGACAAGAGGTCTGGGCAACAGCGGAGAAGCCTATTTCTATGATTCAGACGGGAATGTTCTGAGAAGTGACGCTACGGACGGAATCGTAGGCTCGGACAACTTCCGGACTTCCACCAGCGAAGGCTTCGCTTTCCCGGAAGCGCCGGTAACGCCGTAAGATACTAACGCATCTTGCGGAAATGAATCCAACCTCTTCGAGGGTTAATTATGGTAAATCGGCCTTGACACTTCAATAAAAAGCAGTTCGCATATCTAGCCGAGCAATAAAAATAAGACGGGTTTTTTAATATGCCCGTCTTTTTATCCAAAAATACAGTTTACCGGCTATTTTTCTTCTTCCACCGTATATCCTCTCCGTAGAACTTCAGAAGCTCATAATCCCCGACCAGACGCGAGATTATTCTGTCGGAATAGTGGTTCGCCCAGTCGGAAGGCGTCAGGTTTGTGGAGATTACAGTGGGTTTTTTGTCGATTATCCTTGTGTTTATGATATTGAATGTCTCCGAGGCCGAAAGTATGGTGGAAAACTCGGAGCCAAGGTCGTCAATTATAAGAAGTTCCGCCTCCATAAGGTCCTCAAGGAATTTTGAGGGCTCCTCATCGTCGGTTCTGGAGAACCTTTCCTCCTCTATCATTTTGAAAAGCTTGGGAGCCGTTACATATATAACAAATCTGCCTTCGTCCAAAAGCTCCTTAGCTATGCAGGTGCAGAGGAATGTTTTTCCCAAGCCGGTCTCGCCGTAAAACAGCAGGTTTTTGTATTCCGCGCCGAAATTTGCGATAAAGTTCTGTACCGTCTCGAAATTGCTCTTCATGTTTTCTTAGGTAGTTTTTAACTCGTTTCCGTAAGGCTTGTCGGAGTAAAGACTCAAATCAAAATCCGCAAGGGAAACATTATCCGCGGCCGCTCCCAGGCCTGATTTCTCGTGAACGGCGTTAAGAAGCATCTGTGAGAAGCATCCGCATTTCTTTCCGTCAATATAACCCGTGTCTTTGCATTTCCCGCAGGTGTATTTTGTCTCCAGATAATCCGGCGCGTATCCGTTTTCCGCCAGAAGTCTCTGTTTTTCGGCCTTCAGAGCGTCGATTCGAGCTTTCGCCTCGGCCGCCGCTTCTTCTGATGTTTTTTCTTTATTTATGACGGCTTTTGCCATTTTTATGCCTGTTTTGGCCGTTTCATCATCGATTCCCCTGATTGCGGGCACCTTTTCATAGACCTCCTCCTGTCTGGAAAGGCGGTCGTTTTCCGCGTCCATGCGAAGTCTTTCGTAATTTCTCGAAATTTCCTTATATATTGAATTCTGTATCATATAATCACCTTAAATCACGAATTTTTGTCTCTTCTCTCTGCTTCGATCCTCTCCATTTCATCAAAATCCCATTCTCTCTGAGGGAAGTTGACAAACCGGTTCTTCCATTCCTTTTTGTTCTGGGCTGCGGGAGCTTTATCGGCCTTGCCCGATTCCTTTTTCTCCCGGAACATTTTATCGATGTATTCTATATCTTTTACGGTCTTTACACCCTGATTCTTCCAGTTTTCAAGAATTTTATCCGTATACCGGAGGCTTGCCTTGCCTGCGGATTCGATAGTCCTTGAGCAGGCCTCCAGAATGATCTCAAGAGGCATATTAAGCTCCTTCAGCCATTTCAGGAAGTATTTCTCATCGGTTTTAGTGGGCGAGTATCCGCTTTTGCCCAGAGCCTTCATCATGTCGGTAAACTCATTTTCCTGCATATGTATATACTCAACGGCGGCTTCTTCCGAGGCTATGCCCTTTTCCTTCCAGTCGATGGCCACCTTTTCCATGTATCGGATCCTAGTCTTGTCCTTCATTCGGCAGTAGTCTATAAGGGTATAGATCACGTCTTCTTCAAGGCCTATCCAGTCCCGCATATCACCGAAGGTTTTTATCTCGATGAGGCTGAGCTGTCTGCCGAGATGCTTTCCGCAGTCGTCTATGAACGAGGTTTTGCCTTCCTCGCAGACGGACTGAACGTCTTTCCTGATTTCAGCAGGCGAATCAGAATAAAATACCACTTCGTCCTTCTTATCATCAAATTTCAGGAGACCTTTTTCGCCCCAGAACAGGAAAGCCTTCCTTATCTCTTCCTCTCCGGCGGAGAATTTTTCTGTAAATTCAGTTACATCAGCGTTTCTGCCTTCCGCGGCGCAATTCAGAGCATAGAGATACACAAGGCAATACATATAGTTCATGTCCGGCGTATGCTTTGACCAGAATGAGTTTGACTGCTGTTCATACGAAGCGCTGCCCAAAAATCTGAATTTCACATTAATCCTCCTTTCCGAAAACTTTGTTATAACATTATACAACATTTTTTTAATAAAATAAATCCCTGCAATAATTGAGGATGGAAAGCAGATGCGTCCTTGGCGAAATGAAGCTAAATTCGGCTTTCAGCCGAGCTAAATTGCCCTGCGGCTAGTGAAATTGCTCTTCGAGCAGCGAAATTGCGCAAGCGCAGCTTAGGTCAAAATCCGCCTTCGGCAGATTTTAATTCATGTGCTTCGCACTGAAATATTGTGTTTTTCGGCTGAGATTTCGATTTTCGGAAAACTTGCCTTTAGCCGATAACCGTCCCAAACATACTACACGGGTCAAGGGGCGAAGTCCCTTGCGGATCCTTAGGGCAGAGCCCTAAGCGTGGTTTGGGGCAGAGCCCCATAACAGCCCCGAGGAGAGATAAAAAAATCCCGACCATTAAAATCGGGATTCTTAATTCTAAATTTAATTTACAAACGAACACTCCACAAGCTTTCTTGTGTACTCGTCCTTGGGATTGGCAAAAACCACGTTCGCTCTGCCCATCTCAACTATATGCCCTTTGTTCATGACCACGATCCTGTTGGAGATATAGTTTACAACTCCAATGTCATGGGAGATGAACAGGTACGCAATGTCCATTTCCTCCTGAAGGTCTTTCAAAAGGTTCAGTATCTGGGCCTGAACGGACACATCCAGCGCGGAAACAGGCTCGTCGCAGATGATTATCTCGGGCCGCACAACCAGCGCTCTGGCAATGGCAACCCTCTGGCACTGACCGCCGGAAAGTGAATCCGGCCTTTTATTCAGCACGCTTTTGGAAAGGCCGACTTTATCCATAATGCCAAGGACCTTTCTTTCTATTACCTCTTCGTCGTCGGTTATGCCGAGCATTTTAAGAGGCTCGCCGATTATCTCCAGCACCGAATAATAAGGGTTCATTGAGCCCTTTGGATCCTGGAATATGAACTGGACGTTCTTCCTGTACTTCCTGAAGCTTTCCTCGTCCATTTCGGCTACATCCTGGCCTCTGTAAAAGACCTTGCCTCTTGTCTGGGACTTAAGGTTGCCCAGAATATCGCCGATAGTGGATTTTCCGCTTCCAGACTCCCCTACTATGCCCAGAGTCTCGCCTTCGTTTATATAAAGGGAGATATTCTCCACCGCTTTAAATATTGTCTTTGTTTTACCGTTCCACGTTCTTTCCGTAACGTATTCCTTGTCTATATTCTCGCAGGAAAGCACGGGAATCATATCATAAGCACTACTCATAACAAGTCCTCTTTAAAATTTACAACAGGTATGGTAATGGGTCTCGGAAACGAAATTCTTTTTCTCCGGATTCTGGCACTCCTCTGACGCGAATTCGCATCTGTCCCTGAAAATACAGCCTTCCATGTCTCTGCCGTCCTCGGGAACATATCCCGGGATCTCCGAGAGCCTCTCCTCCTTCTTTATATTGAGGGAAGGTATAACGCTTATAAGGGCTTTTGTGTAAGGATGGCAGGGATTTTCGAAAAGCTCGTTCTTGTTGCCCATTTCAACTATTCTTCCGGCATACATAACAATGATCCTGTCGCAGTAATATTTTACCAGACCAAGGTCATGGGAAATGATTATCATTGTTGTGTTCATCTTTTTGTTGATGTTCTGGAAAAGGTCCATAACCTGCTTTTGGATGGTGCTGTCCAGAGCCGTTGTAGGCTCGTCGGCTATAAGAAGTCCGGGATTATTAAGCATGGCCATGGCTATGTTTACCCTCTGGCGCATACCGCCGGAAAGCTGCCAGGGATATGAATTCAGCACCCTTTTGGTATCTCTCAGACCGACCTGGCTCATAATGTCCTCGCAGCGGGCAAGAGCCTCTTCCTTTGTCACCTTGTTATAATGCAGATAACCGTCCGCCATCTGATTTTTTATTTTTATCATGGGATGAAGATAGAAAACCGTGTTCTGAGGCACAAGACCCAGCTTTCTGCCTACCAGCTCTCTTCTTTCCCTGTAAGGCATATGATAAAAGTCTTTTCCGAAGACCTCAACCTTGTCGGCCTTTATATCCAGTCCTTCTGGCAGAAGGTTTACCACGCCTTTGACCGTAAGGGTCTTTCCGCTTCCGGACTCCCCTACTATGCCCAGCATTTCGCCTTCGCATACATGGAACGTAACTCCGTTTACGAGGGTCTTTTCCTCTGCCTTAATTGTAAGGTTTTCAATATCAATTAATTTTTTTCTCATTTAGAAGTCCTCCTTTTCTTTATGAAGGATATTTTTTCTCTCTTCTTATTAAGAAGAACTTCGTTCAGTCCGTCTCCCAGAAGGTTGAAGCCCAAAACGGTTATGGCTATGGCAATACCGGGAGCGTATGCCAGATAAGGGTACACGAGGAAGTTTTTCTTCGCGTCCGCAAGCATAAGTCCCCAGCTGGCGTTAGGCGCCTGAACACCCAGTCCCAGGAAGGAAAGAGATGTCTCGATGATGATAGCCGCGCCGATGGAAGCCGTAAACTGTGTAATAAGTCTTGGCAAAATAATAGGTATAAGATGTTTGAAAAGTATCTGGCGGTTTGTCATTCCGTAGCTTTTCGCCGCTTTTACGAAAAGGAGTTCCTTATTGTCCAGAACAAGTGAATAAACAAGTCTGGCAAATGAAGGCACCATGAAAAGAGCTACGGCCACAATGCTTCCCTTTGTTCCTCTGCCGATGATCGTAATCATCATCATTGCCAGAAGGATGCTGGGGAAGGAAATAAGACCGTCCATGACCCTCATGATTATCTGGGAAGGCAGTCCCTTGAGCATTCCCGCGGCTGCTCCCAAAATAAAGCCTATTACCGCACCTATGGCAACAGATACTACGCCTACCAGAAGTACGTGTCTGGCGCCGAACATAAGACGGGAAAGAATGTCTCTTCCGAAATGGTCCGTACCCAGTCTGTATAACTCATCTTCTCCCGGTTTGAGGAATTTATGCGTCAGATTCATCAGATTGGGATCATGAGGCATATACACAAGACTTATTAAGAATATTACAACAACTATTATAACCAGTATGGCACCTATGGTGAAACTGATATTTCTTTTCTTTTTCTTCTTTTCTGCCATAATTTATTCCCCCTGAGTTCCCAATCGTATTCTCGGGTTAATAAACATAATGCCTATATCAACCGCAAGAGTAATAAGTATGACAAGTATTGTGACGAACATAACTATTCCCTGCAATAGCACAACGTCTCTCTGCTCAACGGCGACAACTACCAGCCTGCCCAGTCCCGGCAGGGCGAATACCGTCTCTACAACGGCCGTTCCGCCGATAAGCTTTGCGAACTGCATACCCCATACGTTTACGGGAGCAACGAGAGCGCTTCTTAATGCGTATTTGAAATAGATTACCCGGTTTCTAAGTCCGTTTACCCTGGCCATATCCATGAAATCCTCCTGCAGAGCTCCCAGCATGGAGGTCCTTACAGTCCTTATGGCAAGGCCGATTTCAGCTATGGCAAGAACGGTTCCCGGCAGAACTATACTGTGAATGTGGGCGCTCCATCCTGCAGACGCGGGAACGAATCCGCTTACAGGGAATGCCCTGAGACGCAGTCCGAAATACACAATAAGCAGCATACCTATCCAGAAGGACGGCAGAGCAGAGCCCAGCTGCATTATGATACGGGAGAAATAGTCCACAGGGGAATTTTTCTTTATAGCTGAAATAATTCCCAGTATAACTGAGAAAATTACTACAATGGTCATTGAAAACAGAGTAAGGGACATTGTGACAGGAAGCCTCTGCTGGATAAGCACGCTTACCTGCTCGCCGAATATATAGGATCTGCCCAGATTAAAATGGAGAATATCCTTCAGCCACGAAAAATACTGAACATACCACGGCTGGTCAAGGCCGAGAGCCGCTCTCATATCGGCAAGTGCCTGAGGAGTGGCGTCAGTACCCAGAATGAACTGAGCCGGGTCTCCGGGTATGAGCTTTACAATTAAAAATGTTATGATGGATACTACAAAAAGTACGGCGATAGCGCTTCTTACTCTTTTAAAAATATAATTTGACATTTGTGTTTCACCTTAAAAATTTAAGTCTTGAGAAATCATTTTCATTTGCGCCAATCTCATTTTTTCGCCTGAATTACGCGGTTTTTCCCGCAAATCCATCAAGGAAAATCATTTCAGAAGACCTTAACAACTCAAAGCACAGTCTCGGGGCGGACCCCGATTCTGTGCTTCTTTCAGTTCTTACAAAATTAATTTGTTTATATGCCTGCCGGCACTGATTTACTGTGCGAAATATACATCCTTGTACTCGTAAATGTCTATGGGATACATACGGAAGTTCTGTACATCATCATTGATACCGAAAATCTTGTGCATTGTCTGGATATAGATTGCGGGAAGTTTTTCAGCGATAATTTTCTGTACTTCAACATATGCTTCGTGTCTTGCTGCCTCGTCTGTCATTGAAGGTGTAGCAGTAAGGATCTCGTCAACCTCGCCTGAATCAAGTCTTACGAAGTCGCTGCCTGTGGAGATATATCTCTTTAAGAATGTCTGAGTATCAAGTTTTCCGGAAAGGTTTACAACTGTCATCTGGTAATCTCTGTTTGTATATACATCGCTCATCCATGTAGCCCATTCGATGATTTCTGTTTCAACATTAATGCCTACTTTAGCGAGCTGGTCTTTGATAATGAGACCTGTGTCAACGTGGATCTGATACTCTTTGGGTAATTTAAGCTTAAGTGTTAAGCCGTCAGCATAGCCTGCCTCAGCGAGGAGCTCTTTTGCTTTATCGATATTCTGAGGAAGAATATCTGTTGTATCAACAAAGTCGGGAGATACTGTGGGCAGTGCGGAACCGATTACTGTGCCGTAACCCCAGATCGCGTTGTCGATAATCTCCTGTTTGTTAAGAGCCATAGCGATTGCCTGTCTTACTCTTACATCGGAAAGAACAGGGTCGGAGTTGTTTACGCCGAGAAGCTGTACTGCGTTCATTTCCTGTGTGAATACGGAAATTCCGTCTGTGTTATTTATAATCTCGATCTCATCACCGGATACTTCCGTGATGTCAAGTTTGCCGACTGTAAGGTCTGCCAAAGCTGTTGTATAGTCGGAAACGAGATATAATTCAACGTCTTTGATTTTTGCAGGTTCTCCATGATAATCATCGAATCTTGTAAGGATAACCTTTTCCTGAGGTGTCCAGCTTACGAATTTGTATGCGCCTGTGCCTACAGGGTTTGTTTTAAGATCTGCTGCGCCTGAAGGAACGATAACCGCCCAGGGATAAGCAAATGATTTTACTAAGTCAACGTCTAATTTTTCTGTTTTGAATGTTACTGTGTAATCATCATCGCAAACGATTTCTGTAATGTTTTTGTAGCCTGATGCTTTAGGGCTGTCTTCTTCCTGAAGTCTCTCAAATGAGAACTTAACGTCTTCGGAAGTCATGTCGGAACCGTCGTGGAATTTAACGCCTTCTTTGAGTTTGAATGTTACTTCAAGTCCGTCATCGGAAACTGTGTAGCTTTCGCAGAGTCTGGGCTCAAACTCGAATTCGGGTGTTACTGCGATAAGTGATTCATAAAGGTTGCCTGTAACATTGAATGTTGCTACAGCTGATGTTTTCTGAGGGTCAAGACCTTCGGGGTCTGCCATGTAACCAACTCTGAGCGGTCTTGTTTCATTTACATCTTCAGAGGTTGCTTCCTGCGCATTTTCGGGTGCAGCTGCTGTATCAGCTTTTTTGTCGGAAGAACCGCATGCAGCCAAGCCGAGGATCATTACACCGGCAATTACGGATGCTAAAAATTTTTTCATATTGAATTTCTCCTTCCAGTTAATAAAATTTCTTAACAAATATCTTTTACTGAAAATACCCGCAAATCTCACGGTCCGCCGATTATACAAAATACTTTGCCATCAGATCAAGCCGATAGACGTGCCTGTCGGATAATAAGCGTTCCAATAGGGTTTACGCCAAATCAAAAGCTTCAGCATGACTTCTGATTTCGCTTATTTTACCAAAGATATTTCTGATATACAACTGTTTTTTTTGTTTTTGGCAATTATTTTTGAACTTTAATAAAAATACATAAAAATATGATATTTAAAACTTCATTAAATATACATAGAATACAAAATTCATTAATTTTTTATTAATTTCTATGTTTTGCGACTGCTAAAATAACCAAAAACCCCTTTGACCAAAACCCCTTAAAACCCTAAAAACACGGCATCTGCGGACTGTAAAAAAGCAAAAACAAGTATTTTTGAAAATAAAAAGGACAGAAACCCTTCAAAGTCTCTGTCCTGATAAATTCTGTTTGATTTTCGTTTAAATTTACTCCTCGTCTTCCGGATATCTTTCCAGCATGAGGTGCGCCGCCTTGTAAATATCTCCGCCGCCCATGGTGAGCACCAAGTCTCCGGGTTTGGCGTTGGCGTAAATGTAATCCACTACGTCGTTGTTGTCATTTATGCAGACAGCTCCGGGAATCTCCTTCGCCAGGTCCTCAGAATAAATGTTGAAGTCCTCCAGCTTTTCCCTGCCGCCAAGGATTTCCGTAATAACACATCTGTCCGCTTCCTTGAGAGCGTCAATGAACTCGTTTTTCAGGGATTTTACACGGCTGAATACATGAGGCTGGAAAACTACCCATACATTATTGTACCCAAGCTTGCCTGCTTCGTGGAGAGTCGCCTTTATTTCCGTAGGATGATGAGCGTAGTCGTCAGCTATGACGATTCCCTTGCGCACGCCGAGGAATTCAAATCTTCTGCCAGCGCCTTTGAACGCCGCGATTCCCTCTTTGCACTGCTGGGGAGAGCAGCCGGCCTCTCTGCATGACGCGTACGCCGCCAGAGCATTGTAAATGTTATGCCTGCAAGGGATATTAAGGTCGATGTCCGCTTCCTTCTTCCCGTTCTTCTCTATGGAGAAGCTGTAAAATCCGGGACGGCGTTCAACTATGTTATCCGCCTTGTAATCCGCGTCGGTGTCTATTCCGAATGTGATGAAATTCCTGTCAACGCCGCTCAGGGCTTCCATTGTGTTGGCATCGTCGCTGTTGGCGATCACCTTGTTTGTGGAAAGCTCGCTGAATTTCTTGAATGAAGCCTTAAGGTTGTCCATTGTCTTGAAAAAATCAAGATGGTCCCTGTCGATGTTGAGGACAACTGCCGTTTCGGGCACCAGCTGGTGGTATGTGTTGGAAAACTCGCAGGCCTCTATGACAATGTTTTTGCCTCTTCCGGATTTTCCGTATCCGTCAATAAGGGGAAGCTTTCCGCCTATAACGGCTCCGGGATCTCTGCCCGACATTTCCAGGATCTGGGTGGTAATGGCTGTGGTCGTGGTCTTTCCGTGGGTTCCGGAAATACAGATGGGCGCGTCGTAAAGACGGCTTATCCAGCCAAGAGCTATGCTTCTTTCAATACAGGGAATTCCCAGACGCTCCGCCTCTACCCTCTCAGGGTTATCCGGCTGTATCGCGGCGCTGTAAATAACAAGGTCCGCGCCGTGTACGTTCTCGGGAAGGTGTTCCATAGTCACCTTGATTCCCATTTTTCTTTCCTTATTAATATTATCCCCGGGATTGTTGTCGCTGCCGGTGATAATGTGGCCTTCGGCATGGAGTATCTCAACTATGGGGAACATTCCGCTTCCGCCGATGCCTATACAGTGTATCTTTTTATAGTCTTTAAAAGGATTTTCTAAATTGTTCATGAATGAATCTTCCTCTGCTTTTTTATGTTAAAAATCGATATTTATCTGACAAATATATATTCTACCACATTCTTGCGAAAAAAAACATATTTTTTTTGGAGTTGGGGAGTTTTATGCTTTTTGGCTGTTTGCTTTTGCTGTTTTCAAAGAAGATATCAGCATTATGCGTATATTTGAACACGCAGATTCCAAATCTTTATATTCCCGCTCATCAATACTGTTTGTACGGTATAGAAGCTCCAGCCAATAACTTGTTTCATTAGCTTCTTTCAGCGCAATCTGCAGTTTAGAGATGAAATCAGCTCTTCCATGGGCATACTGCGCTTCACGAATATTCGCCCCTATAGAAGTGCCGCTCCTGCCAATTTGGTTGGCTATAATAGTTTCATGTTTAGCTTTCAGCTCTTTAACTAAATTTATAATAGAAACCGCAAAACCCATAGATTGAGTATTCAGTTCATCATTACGCATTCTATCACCCCTGTTTTTTACAATAGCAAAAATCAATTTTAATGTCAATGAAGACGGCAATCGAGATTGCCTGATGAAGTAAGCCTTTCGGCTTAATGAAGACGGCGCCGATGCGCCTAATGAAGCGAATCCGCCCAAAAAACAGCGAGCTTCGCGAGCACTTCATTAGCAAAGCGGCTTCATTCCTTCATTAGCCCTGAAAGGGCGGCTTCATTAAAAAACGACTTGCCTTTTTGCAAGTCGTTTTTTCTGCGCCCTCGGGGGCTCGAACCCCGGACCCACTGATTAAGAGTCAGTTGCTCTGCCAGCTGAGCTAAGGGCGCTCAATATTTATTTGGAACATGAATAAGTATATAATAAAGATTAAAATTTGTCAACAAAAAATCATTGAAATAAACTCAAATTCAATATAAAATATTTGCAGGAGGGTTGCTTTTATGAAAATCACAATGCCCAAAGGCGTCACCGCCATACTGGAAAAACTCAAACAAAACGGCTTCGAGGCCTACATAGTCGGCGGATGCGTGCGGGATATGATTTTAAGCAGGCTCCCTCAGGACTGGGACATAACCACAAACGCGCTGCCCGACCAGGTAAAATCCCTCTTTGACCGCACTTACGACACGGGAATCAAACACGGGACAGTGACTGTGCGCCTTTTCGACACCAACTGGGAAGTAACCACCTACCGTTCCGACGGGCTTTATGAAGATTTCCGACATCCCAACGAGGTTTTCTTTACGGACAGCCTCAGCGAGGACCTGAAACGCCGGGATTTCACCATCAACGCCATAGCTTACAACCCGAAAACAGGGTTTGTAGACGAGCATATGGGCATTGAGGACATAAAAAAGCGTATTATCCGCTGCGTCAATGACCCTGACGAACGTTTCGGCGAGGACGCTCTGCGTATGCTCAGGGCTCTTCGGTTTTCGGGACAGCTGGGCTTTGAAATCGAGGAAAAGACCTGTACCGCCATTGCGAAAAACGCGCCTCTTATCGCTCATGTCAGCGCGGAGCGTATTAAGGAAGAGCTGGACAAGCTTATTGTTTCCGATAATGTAAAGGTTTTCGGAAAGCTCTGGGACACCGGCCTCATGGAATACATAAGCGAAGATATTTTCGCCGCCGGAAAGGACTGCGCAGCAGATTTGGGAAAACTCCCCAGAGATAAAATCCTTCGCTGGGCGCAGATTCTGAAGTTCACCAAAGACCCTCGGTCTGAGCTTAAGCGGCTCCGGTACGACAACAAATCCGCGAATCTGATAATTTTCCTCTGCGCCAATGAAAAAACACCCATTCCCGCTGACAAATACGGTATTCGGAAGGCTCTTTCAAAATGGGGTGAGGACAAGTTCCGCCTTCTTACTGAGTTTCGGTTCAGCGAGGATTTTTCGGAGGTAAATTCCCTGCTGGACGAGATTTTGCGGGACGGAGACTGTATTTCCCTGAAACAGCTTGCGCTAAACGGCCGTGACCTTGAGAGCATAGGCATTCCTAAGGGCGAGGCTCTGGGAAAGGCTCTGGCCTGTCTTTTGGATGAGGTACACAAAAATCCGGAATTGAATAATAAGGAAAAGCTTCTGCCAATAGCGGAATATTTCATAAAAAAATAAAGCAGCCGGGAAAAAACTCCAACTGCTCGGGAGCGTCAGAAAGACGCTCTTTTTTTATTTCATAATATCTGAATCGCTCACAAAAACAAGTGTGTCCGCAGGATATTCAGCCCAATCACAATCAGCACACAGCCTCCGGCGATGCCTGCTCTCTTTTTGAAAAGATCACCCAGACGTTTCCCAGCGGTGCCGCCCCAGAATGAAAACGCGAAAGCCACCACGCCGATTATGGATGCGGCGAAAATAAGATTTATATTAAGAAGAGCAAAGCCGATTCCCACCGCGAAAGCGTCGATGCTTGTGGCGACCGCCTGAAGCACAAGGCGGACTGCCTTGGATTTGTAGGACTTGTCGCTGTCATCCTCTTCCGTCAGCGCTTCCTTTATCATATTGATGCCGATTACGGCAAGAAGGCCGAAGGCTACCCAATGGTCCACTTTTTCTATGTATTCACGTATCTGGGAGCCCAAAAGATAGCCCAGCACGGGCATGAAAAACTGGAAGGCTCCGAAATATATGCCCTGCTCCACAGCGTCCCGCCTGGAAAAGCCCTTCACACTTATGCCGTTGGACACGGACACGGCGAAGGCGTCCATTGCCAGGCTGACGGCTGTCAGAAATATCCCGATAAAACTCATTTGTTTCTCCTCGATTTTATACTATATCTATTACGCACCTTATCTCATTATGTCAGGCAGTTTATTTTTATAGCCGAAAAACGCGCTGATAATCAAATAAAGTACCATTCCGATGCCGCCCTGAAACAAGTCCAGAGGAATGGAGACGATGGCCGCGGTGAAGCTGCCCACAAATATGGCGCCCACAGTATAATAGCAGGCTGCTGAGATGAGAATGCCCACAAATATGGCAAAAAGCTTGCGTCTGGTACAAATATGTCTGTTCTTGTCATTTTCGGCGATCCTGCCGACTACATAGCCCATAATCCACTTGATCACGAAGGAAAAAGGAGCCCAGACGGCAAAGCCCGTAAGCACATCCGCCAGACAGGCGCCAACTGCTCCTGCCCACGCGCCGCTTTTCTTGCCAAATATAATGGCTGTAATGAAAATCAGGCCGTCTCCGATATGTACGTAACCGCCTACCGCGGGTATGGGGATCTGAACGACCATTGTCACTACCATAATTAATGCCGCCATTACCGCCGCCAGACACAGTTCTTTTGTTTTGCTCATACTCATGCTATCACCTTCCTACGATTTTAATACACCTATATTACACCTTTTCAAGACAAAAAACAAGAGGCTTTTGCCTCCGGCGGCTCTTTCGGGTTCCCTGGAATGCTGGAGCAAAACGCAGTGGAGCGTAAGCATTTTAGGGTGATCTCCGCCCTAAGAACCCCGCTTAGGGCTCTTTCGGGTTCCCTGAAATGCTGAAGCGAAACACAGTGAAGCGAAAGCATTTTAGGGTGATCTCTGCCCTAAGAACCCGCAAGGGATTTCATCCCTTGACCCTGTATAGTATGTTTGGTACGGTTATCGGCTAAAGGCAAGTTTTCCGAAAATCGAAATTTCAGCCGAAACACATGATATTTCATGTGCGAAGCACTCTATTGAATCCGACAAAGGCGGATTCTGACAATAATTATTCATTATTCATCAGCGAAGCGACTTCATTATTCATTGCGCCGAAGGCGCTTTCCCCCTTGACCCCGTGTAATATGTTCAGCAAGGTTCTCGGCTAAACTCAAGTTTACCCGAAATTTAAAAATCCCCAAAAGCGTTAGCTTTCGGGGAATGACTTCTGCGTATTGGATTTTAGCCCGCCTGCTGGCCTGTCTGGCCGCCTGACGAGGAAACAGCCTTAACGTAAGGATGCTCGAATATGAATTTCTCAAGCATATGCGAATAGATATTGGTATCGATGTTGTTCTGGGCAACGTCCACCGCAAGATGAGCCTGCCTGAGCTGAAGATCCGTTACATAGCCTACCTGGCGGTTTACCTCCATTGTATTGTATGTGTTTTGGGCTACTTCCATTTCCTTCTGAAGGATCTCGTTCTTCTGCTCGTATTTCTGGATGTTGTTGTAGCTTTCTCTTGCCGCTGCTTCCACAGCCGCTTTGCCGTCCTTATAGGATCTGTTGGCGGAATTCAGATTTTTCTTTCTTGTGTCGTAGGATGCTCCCTGAGATGAGAACACGTTTTTGCTGAACTCAGCCGCGTCTACGGAGTTTTGAAGGATTTTCAGGTAAACATCCTGGGAAATCTCCCTTGATATAGCTGTTTCAAGACCTTTTTCCGTTACATCCAGAGGCACAAGCTCCGAATCGAGTTTGATTTTGTATTTCTTGTTGTATCCGGTACCCATTGTCTTATAAAGACTGAGGTACAGAGCCTCGTTGTTCAGTTTCAGCTCCTCAAGGGTGTATTTTGCTGATTCATACTGTGTATTCAGCTCCAGGAGCTCATTTTTACTTATGAGACCCAGTCTGTATCTGGTCTGATCCATTAAATTCTGCTCTCTGGCAATTGCGAGGTTCTCTTCCTGCATGACTATTCCCGCTTCCATCTCGTTGATGTATACGGCGATCGTCATAAGACCGTATCTAAGACCCTCTTCCGTGAGCTTTTCATATTTTGAGATATTGCTGATATTGGTATCCAGCTCAACGAACGCGTTGAGGAAGTTCAGGTACTCGTCCGCAACCACGCCTTCGCCCTGGTAC
>JAFWDD010000011.1 GCA_017534115.1 Bacillota bacterium
AATTTCCCTTCTTGATTACCGGAATATCAAGTCGGAGGAGATATTTTTCGGCGATAAACTGAATATAATCTCCGGACCCAACGGCCACGGAAAAACCAATATTTTAGAGAGTATCTACCTTTGCTCAACAGGCCGCAGCCACAGAACGCGGTTCGATCGTGAGCTAATACGTTTCGGCGCGAGAGATGCCCATGTGTGCGCGGCTCTGGAACGTGACGGCCGAAGAGAACGCATCGATGTCCATATCCACGGCAGCGGAAAAAAAGGTTTCGCAGTGGACTCCGTACCAATCCGCAAATACGGCGACCTGTTCGGAGTCCTGCTGACAGTGCTGTTTTCTCCCGAGGAAATGCGTCTTGTGAAGAATTCGCCTCTCTACCGCCGACGTTTCATGGATATGGAGCTTTGCCAGCTCAGTAAGATTTATTACTACAATCTCCGGCAGTATTATAAGGTCCTGAAACAGAGAAACGCCTTTTTGAAGCAGACCGACGCCGTGAACCCGGATTACAGCCTTTTCGACGTCTGGGACATCCAGCTTGCGGAGTTCGGCGGCAAAATAACGGAAATGCGGCGAGGCTTTATTAAGGTCATCAGCGGTTACGCCTGCGAATTCCATGAAAAACTTTCAGGCGGCAAAAGCCTTGAAATTAAGTACATTCCAAACACTGAAGGCGAGGTACTTCGGGAGAAGCTTAAAAAAGACCTGAAAAAGGACATCCTCCTGGGCAGTACACAGTCCGGACCCCATAAGGACGACCTTGCCTTTGAGATCGAAGGCCGTGATGTGCGGATCTTCGGTTCCCAGGGCGAACAGCGGACGGCGGCATTATGCGCGAAATTATCGGAAATTCGCATAATAGAGGAGCGCACAGGAACAAAACCTGTGATTTTGCTGGATGACGTGTTTTCCGAACTGGACGGACATCGGAAAAAGTTTCTTCTGGATATGCTGAAGGATGTTCAGGTGATAATCACCTCGGCGGAAAGTCTGGATTTTGCGGATCTTGAAGACGAGATAAGGGAAATAAAGGTGTTTGATGGAAAAATAGTTGAATAAAAAATATAATTGAATTCGAATCGGCATATTCTTACTGCAGTTATTTATTATTCACTATTCGTTTTTTAATGTTTTGAATTTTTGGTAAGATGAATGTTTTGATTATAATTGTAGGTTACAGGAAAATTAATTTTCGCTCCGCTGGGCTCAGGGGCACTTGCCCCTAAGAACCCCGCTTAGGGCTGCACCCTAAGAACCTGCTTTGCTGGTGACCGAAAATGATGCGCTTTGCTTAGCCATTTTCGGGGAAAGGTTTCGGCGGAGATAAATTTTTTTGTTATTTAAAGACAGTTATTCAAGTTTTCGGCAAAAATTCAAATTTTAAAAAACTGGAAATTAGCCGATAACCTTCCCTTACTTACTACACGGGTCAAGGGATGAAATCCCTTGCGGGGTTCTTAGGGGCAGAGCCCCTGAGCCCTCGGAGAGCGGATTCTTAAGGCAGAGCCTTAAGCGGGTTTTCAGGGCAGAGCCCTGAATGGGGTTCTTAGGGGCAACGCCCCTGAGCCTGCGGAGCAAAAGAAGAGACGAAATGAGACTTTTTTGTGTTAAAATATATATCAGTAACAAGATGCAGTTAATGGAATTAGGTTTTTGTGAAGTTCTGAACGAAATTTACCTGTCAGATTTCCTATATCTTCCATTCGGAGCTTGTCAAAAACTATATTTATAATCATACAGGTCATGTGTACTACAAAATCAATTCTAATTGGAGAATAAATGAAAATGCTTGGATTAAGAGAAATAAACGACGTTATCGCGGCAGTTTCCACACCCGCAGGCAGCGGCGGCATCAGCATCGTCCGTATGTCAGGCGCAGACTCAGTGAAGATCGCCGACCGTGTCTTCAGAGGCAAAACACCACTTTCCTCGAAGAAGACCCATACAATCTCATACGGCCAAATCGTAGACCCGGAAACGAGTAAGACCATCGATGAAGCGTTGGTTTCAGTCATGCTGGCTCCCCATACCTATACTACCGAGAATATAGTGGAAATCAACTGCCACGGCGGTATGCTGGTCACCGGCGAGATACTGCTTCTCCTATGCCGCATGGGCGCTCGTCTGGCCGAGCCCGGCGAATTCACAAAACGCGCGTTTTTAAACGGCAGAATCGACCTTTCCCAGGCCGAGGCCGTAATCGATATAATAAACTCGAAAACCGAACTTCAGCGAATGTCCGGCGTGGAACGCCTTTCCGGCGGTCTTAAGAATAAAATAAAGGAGATCCGCGAATCCCTGCTGGATCTCATCGCCCTGATAGAGGCCCAGATCGACTATCCCGACGAAATGGCGGACGAGAACGTGGAGGACACCCTTTATGAAAATATGGACGAAATCTCACAAAAGCTGAAATATTACGTGGACCGCGCGGACAGAGGCAAGATCATCCGCGACGGCATCAAAGCCGTGATACTGGGCCGTCCCAATGTGGGCAAGTCATCCCTCATGAACCGGCTTTTAGACGAGGAAAGAGCCATTGTCACCGACATCCCGGGCACTACCCGCGACACCCTTGAGGAGTTCATAAACGTGGACGGAATCCCCGTAAAGCTCATTGATACGGCAGGCGTACGCTCCACGGAAGATGAAGTCGAGAAAATCGGCGTGGAGAAATCCCTCACAAATATGGAAAATGCCGATCTGGTCCTTTTGATTCTGGATCTGTCGGATAAAATAACCGCGGAAGATGAAGAACTTCTGAGGCTGATTCATGAAAAAGAGAAAAAATACCTCATAATTCTGAATAAAACCGATATTGAGGGCGAGTTTGACCGAAAAACTGTGGAAAAATATTGCGACAGCGGGAATATAATAAAGATTTCGGCCAAAAACGACGAGAATTTCGACCTTTTGTTCGATAAAATAAAGGAAATGTTCATCACGGGCGAAATTACCAAAAATGATGAGATCCTGAGCGGCGGAAGCCGTCACAAAGAAGCTCTCGCACGAGCGCTGATGTACGTTGAAAACGGCAAAAACGCGCTGCAGGCCGGTCTTCCCACGGACATGGCGTCCATCGACCTGCGGGACGCGCTGGACGCTCTCGGCGAAATCACGGGCGACAAAGCCGATGATGAGGTGATCAATCGGATATTTGAGAATTTCTGCGTAGGGAAGTAGCCGCGCTTTCGGTGAACCCGGATTATTCTCTCAGTTATTGCAAAATAATTCAAATAGTACAAAATTCAGTATATAACAAAAAAAACCAAAAAAGACTGTCTTTCAAAGCGAACCCCAAACGGGTAAAGGTACAAAGCACCTGAACCTGCGGAAAAAAAAGCGTACAGGACAGAATTTGAACAGCGAAAACAAATGAATTTAGTCAAATAATGACACTTTCCGGCGCGAAGCGCTTAATTAAATCCGTCATTGACGGATTTTCACCATAATTATTCATTATTCACTGTTCAATATTCATTGCGCCCAAAGCGCTTTATTGGGTCCGTTTTTCCGGACACATGACCTGATATAATGGAATTTATCGAATAAGACCAGAATTGAAAGGAGTCATGCACTATGGAAGAACACGAAGCATTGGTAAAAATATTGAGAGCACAGAGAAATCAAATGGACATCCACCTGCAGGAGCTGACGGAGACCCGTGAATGGATCTTCAAGACCGCGGACGCTTTTAAGCTGAAGTACAGTGTGCAGTACAGGCAGGTGCAGGATAATATGGAAGAAATAGAAGATAATCTCATGTACAGCAAAGAACTGCTGGAAGAGATGCTCTACGAATATACCGGTGATTATGCCTGGAAACATATGCCTTTCGAGGAGTACGAAATTATGGTAAACGGGAAAAAAGGCAGGACCGTATTCAAGGTGAATGAGCTTACACCCGAGGCACAGGAGATCATGCACTGGTTTATGGAATATAAAGGCGCTCCCGACGGCGCGGCGGAGTTTGTCCGTAATATGGGCAGTGAATTTGCTCAGGCGTTGGAGGAAATGGGCGAGGAAGCAGGACCCGGCGCGTTTTCGGACTATATTATCAAGTGTAAAAACGAGATCGCCGGCAGATATGAAAATTACGATGAATGCAGGAAGTTCAGAAGCTTTTATGAGCTTGTGGCATATGCCGCCAAAGTTAAAGCGGAGGACCTGCCTTTCTGACCCGCATTCGGACAAGCCGTAACAGGCTGAAAAATCTAAAGGAGAATACATTATGAAGAAAATCGGAATAGGCGCGCTCGCGGCAGCAGGAATACTTGCTTTTTCGGCGGCTCCTGCGTTTGCGGCGGACAAGATAACCGTTAAGGTGGACGGAAAAGAGGTTGCCTTCGACCAGGAACCCATAATCGTGGAAGACAGAGTCATGGTGCCCATACGTTTTGTGGCGGAAGCTATGGGCTGGGATGTAGGCTATGACCAGACATATTTTGTGGACGACGCGGGAAATCCCCACAGGGAAGCGTACGCTTATATGAATAAGAACGTGGAGAAGTACGTGGACGAGGTGACGAAGTTCAACATATTTTACAGCACGACCATATTTATTGACAGTGGTATGATAGAGTCATACTGCGGCGCTTTCGGAACGGAGTACAGCATCAAAAACGCGCCCCTTTACGTGAAGCCCGTTATTGTCAATGACAGGACTTTGATCGGAGTGCGGGACATCGCAGAGGGCGTCTATGCCGATGTGGAATGGATCGGAGACACGAGAACCGTTAATATTACGACCAATCATCCGACTTTATTCCCCAGATATATGGATGTGAAATACCTTGAGTATGTGCCTCAGGAGCCGGAAAACGGAGAGACCGCCGAGCTGTCCGAAGAGGCGGAGCAGGTGCTGTTTCTGGTGAACAGAGAGCGTATGGAGTCCGGCCTCCAGCCCATGTATTACGATAAGGCGCTTCAGAGCGCGGCAGATGTGAGAGCCGGTGAGATAGTGGAGCTTTTCGAGCATCAGCGTCCCGACGGCAGAGGTATCGAAACAGCTATTCAGGAGGCGGACAAAGTCTACGGAGACGCAGGCAGAACAATAGTCGGCGAGAATATAGCCGAAGGTATGCTGAATCCCGACACGGTTATGGAAGCATGGATGAATTCTCCCGGACATAAGGCAAATATACTTAAAAAGGAATTTAAAAAGATAGGCATCGGGGTTTATGAAAAGAGCGGAATCACCTACTGGGTGCAGATGTTCTCGGACTAAGCTTTTTATGAAGCTCTGCCCCTGAGCCCTCAGAGATATAAGGAGATATTTTAT
Source organism: Bacillota bacterium (assembly GCA_017534115.1). Taxonomy (GTDB): domain Bacteria; phylum Bacillota; class Clostridia; order Lachnospirales; family Anaerotignaceae; genus RGIG5631. Next base: position 5,283 of record JAFWDD010000011.1, read on the forward strand.
GGAATTTTCAATCGGAGACATTGTTCAAATGAAAAAAAAGCACCCCTGCGGGTCCTATGACTGGCAGATATTCCGTATGGGCGCAGATTTCAGGATCGTCTGCAGAGGCTGCGGCCACAGCGTTATGCTTTCCCGGCCTAAATTCGAGAAAAACGTGAAGAAGATCGTGGGCCACGAGGAGATCCCCGATTACCTGAAATAATAAATAGTACAAAAAATGAAATCCGCGGTTTGGAGAGGTTTTTTCCCTTGCCGCGGATTTTTTGTGTGTTGATTTTACAGATTCTTCTTAATGATCTCATTGTCCATAAGTGCGTTTTCCAGAATCCGGCTGAGGACGGACGTGTATCCTTTGCCAAGAGATTTCGCCTTGCGGAGAGCCTGGGGCGAAAGCCTGAGAGTAACGGTCTGTTTCCGGCGTTCCTCACGGTTTATCTCGGCAGCGCGGCGCATCTGGGCCAGCTGTTCATCGGTGAGTTCGGGGTTATCTTCATCATATTCTATAGGCCTTTTCATGGCTTCTTTTAACATTTCTATTTCCTCAGGAGTAAGTTTGCGATTTAAATCAATATCGTGCTGAACTATCATAATAAAGTCTCCTTTCATGACTGTTTGCCCTTCTGGCAGATATTATCCTTATATATTCACCTCGTTCTGTGTAAACAACCACAACAATAACGGCAATATCATCTATCAATCCTATAGTTAAGTATCTATCTTCATAATATGTACTATGACGTTCATCATAAAACTCTAATCGAAATTCATCTTTGAACACCATTGCGGCCGTGCTAAATTTAATATTGTGTTTCCTTATATTTATCTGTTCTTTGTTGTCATCCCACTCAAATTTCAAAATTATTTCCTCCTTAGGTAATTTTATTATACACTAAAGAACACATTTTGCAATACATTTTGCGTTACAATTACATTAAAACCGTTCAGCCCGACAAAATTTCCCGTTTCCCCAATCCCCGTGTTGACAAACTCGGAATTTAAGTATACAATTTTGGGGAAAGAAAAGCGTTTGAGAAGGAAGCTTTTCCGGGAAAAATCTCTTTAAAGCGAGTCGGGGACGGTGAAAGCCCGAAAAAAGAGTTTTCGGGAAAGCATCGGCCTTTTAAGCTTCCGGAAAGAAAGATTTTTTTATTGAGTAGACTCCGGCGGAGATTTTTTTGTTTATTTGTAATACTCCGTTACCAAAAAACATGAGAGACACGGGGATTTTATCCGTGTAATTCAGGTGGTACCGCGGAAGATTTTTAGCTTTTCGTCCTGACTGGATGAAAGGCTTTTTTTAGTCCCGAAAATGACATGTAGGTTTTTATGTTATAGCATACTTTGGTTTTATGTTATATAAAGTTTTTACCATAACGCCGGGTCATTTTCGGGAGGAATGCGCCGTTGTCGCGGTAGAGCTAAATTCGGCTTTCAGCCGAGCTAAATTGCCCTGCGGTCAGCTAAATTGCTCTTCGAGCAGCGAAATTGCGCAAGCGCAGCTTAAGCCAGAATCCGCCTAAAGTCGGATTCAATTAAAGTGCTTCGCACGAGAAACAGTGTATAACACGGCTTAAAAATTCATTTTCGTTAAGTTTAAATATAGCCAATAACCATCCCCGTACTTATTATACGGGTCAAGGGATGAAATCCCTTGCGGGTTCTCAGGGCAGAGCCCTGAGCCCTCGGAGAGAAATCTAAGAAAGGATGAACAGAATTGTACGAAAAAGTAACAGCCAGCATGGACTTTGAATCCAGAGAACACGAAGTCCTTAAGTTTTGGAAAGAAAACGACATATTCAAAAAATCAATCGAGCTGAGATCGGGCTGCCCCGACTTCACATTCTACGACGGTCCGCCCACAGCCAACGGTAAACCCCATATCGGCCACGTTATCACACGTGTCGTGAAGGACCTTATCCCCAGATACAGAACAATGAAGGGCTACCGCGTGCTTCGTAAAGCCGGCTGGGACACCCACGGCCTGCCCGTTGAGCTTGAAGTGGAGAAATCCCTTGGTATCAGCGGCAAACCCGACATCGAGAAATACGGCATTGAACCCTTCATAAAAAAATGTAAGGAAAGCGTCTGGCAGTATAAGACCGAATGGGAAGAAATGAGCGAAAGAGTAGGCTTCTGGGCAGACATGGAGCACCCTTACGTAACCTATGACAACAACTATATCGAGTCCGAATGGTGGTACCTGAAAAGCATATTCGACAGAGGCCTTCTTTATAAAGGCCATAAGGTAGTGCCTTATTGTCCCCGCTGCGGCACCGCTCTTTCCAGCCACGAGGTAGCTCAGGGCTATAAGGACGTTAAAGAACGTTCCGCCATCGCGAAATTCAAGCTTCGTGAAGGCGATGACCAGTATATCCTGGCATGGACCACCACACCCTGGACCCTGCCTTCCAATGTCGCACTCTGCGTGAACGCTAATATCGACTACGTAAATATTGAGTATAACGGCGAAAAAATGATTCTGGCGAAAGCCCTTGTGGACAGCGTGCTTCCCGAGGACGCAGAATATAAGGTCCTTGAGGAGATGAAAGGCTCCGACCTGGAAAATAAACGCTATTATCCTCTTTTCGACTTTACAGCCGACGACGAGAGCGGATTCAGAGTCCTCTGCGACAACTATGTAACAACCTCCGACGGTACAGGTATCGTTCATATGGCTCCCGCTTTCGGTGAGGACGACGCCCGTGTCTGCAACAAATACGGAATGCCTTTCCGCCAGTATGTGGACACTCAGGGCTGCTTTGTAGACGAGGTGAAACCCTTCGCAGGTATGTTCGTAAAGGATGCCGACCCGGAGATAATCAAATACATGAAACAGGCCGGAATCCTCTTTTCCGCGCCTCTTTTCGAGCACTCATATCCCTTCTGCTGGAGATGCGACACACATCTTCTGTACTACGCGAGAGACGCATGGTTCATCAGAATGACGGATCTGCGTGATAATCTGGTAAGAAACAACCGCACAGTCAACTGGTACCCCGACAACATCAAGGAAGGCCGTTTCGGTAACTTCCTGGAAAACGTTATCGACTGGAGCCTCAGCCGTGAGCGTTACTGGGGCACGCCTCTGCCCATCTGGGAATGCGAGTGCGGACACCGCCATGCCATCGGTTCCATTGCCGAGCTGAAGGAAATGAGCGACAACTGCCCCGATGAGATCGAGCTTCACAAGCCATACATCGACGCAGTCACCATCAAATGCCCGAAGTGCGGAAAGCAGATGAAGAGAGTTCCCGAGGTAATCGACTGCTGGTTCGACTCCGGTTCCATGCCCTTCGCCCAGCTCCATTATCCTTTTGAGAATCAGGAAGAGTTCAAGACGCACTTCCCGGCCGACTTCATCAGCGAGGCCGTTGACCAGACAAGAGGATGGTTCTATACCCTTATGGCCATCTCCACACTGAATTTCGACTGCGCGCCCTTCAAAAACTGTATAGTTCTGGGCCATGTGCAGGATAAGGACGGCCTGAAGATGAGCAAGCACAAAGGCAACGTTATCGACCCCTGGTCCGTACTGAACAAACAGGGCGCGGACGCTGTACGCTGGTATTTCATCACTTCCAGCGCACCTTGGCTTCCCAGCCGTTTCTATGAAGAGGCTGTGAACGAGTCCCAGAGGAAGTTCATGGGCACATTCTGGAATACCTACGCGTTCTTCGTGCTTTACGCCAATATCGACAATTTCAATCCCAAGGATTATACTTTGGATTACGATAAACTTCCGCCTATGGACAGATGGATCTTATCCAAGCTCAACAGCCTTATCAAAGAAGTTGACGAGGACCTTGACGCATACAAGCTCACAGAGCCTGCCCGCGCAATCGAGGAGTTCGTGGATGAGCTTTCCAACTGGTATGTCCGCAGAAGCAGAGAGCGTTTCTGGGGCGGCGGCATGACCCAGGACAAGATAAACGCTTATATGACACTTTACGAGTGCCTGACAAAGCTCAGCCTTATCTGCGCGCCTTTTGTGCCTTTCATGACAGAGGAGATCTACGGAAACCTTGTTAAATCCGTGGATAAGGACGCTCCCGAGAGCATTCATCTCTGCGATTTCCCCGAAGTCAATGAGGCATGGATCGACAAGCAGCTTGAAAAGGACATGGATACGGTTCTGAACATCGTTGTGGACGGACGTGCGGCAAGAAATACGTCCAACATCAAGAACAGACAGCCTCTTGCGGCTATGTACGTGCAGACGGAGGCTCTGCCCCAGAACATGGTTGACATAATCAAGGATGAGCTCAACGTGAAGGAAGTTATTTTCACGCTGAATATAGACGAGTTTACTTCATATACCGTAAAACCTCAGCTGAGGACTTTAGGACCCAGATACGGAAAGATGCTGCCCAAGATCTCTGCGTACCTGAAGGAAGCCGACGGCGGCGCTCTGGTTCGCGAGCTTCGCGCAAACGGTTTTGTGGCATTCGACATTGAAGGCACGGAAATCAAGCTGGAAGAGAGCGATATGCTCATTGACGTGGCCCAGAAGGAAGGCTTTGCTACGGAGACAGGAACCAGCGGAATGGCCGTTATTCTGGATACGACTCTCACAGACGAGCTCATCGAGGAAGGCTTTGTCCGCGAGATAATCAGCAAAGTGCAGACAATGCGTAAGGAAGCCGGATTCGAGGTTCTGGACAGGATCCATATTTTCGTGAAGGACAACGACAAGATCGCAGGGATTATGGCGAGAAACGCCGAGGACATCAAGGCCGGAGTGCTGGCTCTGGATATTACCGAAGGAAGCGCTGACGGGTATTCAAAGAGCTGGAGCATTAACGGCGAGGATGTAACTCTGGAGGTTAAGAAAGACTGAGGGTTCAGTATAAAAACTGCATTTGAATAATTAAAAAAAATCCGCGGACGGGAGAAGGGAAAAAACAAGAAGATCCCGTCTGCGGGTAATTTTTTGGGTCTTAACGGAGGAAAAAAAAGCATTGACAAACAATATTGACGTATAATATAATGATTAAGCTGATTAATAAGCGTGTTTTTGCCCAGATAGCTCAGTCGGTAGAGCAGAGGA
>JAFWDD010000091.1 GCA_017534115.1 Bacillota bacterium
ATATGTGTGTTAAGGTTATCGGCCAGGTTCAAGATTATGGCATATCATATTTTTAGCGAAAATTTACAAATTCCCCGAAGGTTTCAGACTTTCGGGGCTTTTTATTTACAGATTTACGCCTAAAATTCCGCCTGCTGCTCCTGCGCAAAGGGACATGACTATTGTCGGGATCGAACCGGTTCCCAGCGAGGTTCCGGACTTTGCGAATATTCCTATTATCAGCATTACAAGGATGTAGAACACTGCTGAAAGGACTCCGCTGAGAAGGCCTTTCTTTTTTAGTTCTTTTCCGGAGATTATGCCGCTCAGGAAGCAGGCTCCCGCTGTCGCGGCTGTGGAAATCACGGGGATATAAGTCTCGCTCAGATTCGTATATGTAAGGGCTGTTGCCAGAATCATGAATATTACCGCGGTCAGCGCGTAACCTGCCGCCAACGCTTTCAGAAAAGGTACTGCCATGGTTGCCTCTTCAGTCTTTTCAAAAAATCCTTTCATTTTAAACTCTCCAAAATCATTTTTATATTTTTACGCAAGAAAAACGAAAGATATTCGTTCGCATTTTATCTCTTGAATCTTCAGCACTTATATTGTATATTAAAGTAAATCATATTTTTAAAGGTGCAGATTAACATGAGAAAAAATTATCTTGACGCTAAAAAAATTATTATTAAGGTAGGTACATCTACCCTCACATATCCCAACGGAAAGCTGAATCTTATGAGAATCGAAAGACTAAGCATGGTAATTTCCGATCTTATGAACAAAGGGAAGGAAGTTGTTCTGGTCTCTTCCGGAGCGATTGGTGTGGGCGCTACTAAACTGGGCTTCAGCGAAAAGCCGGAAAGCGTATGCGAAAGACAGGCCAGCGCCGCTATCGGACAGGCTGCTTTAATGCAGATATACCAGAGCTTTTTCTCCAATTACAACATACACATAGCTCAGATTCTTCTTACAAAAGAGGATACATACGATAATGAGCGCAGACAGAACGCTATTAACACATTCAGGGCTCTTATGAGATATGGAGTTCTGCCCATCGTAAACGCCAATGACACCATTTCCACAGATGAGATCGGATTCTCGGACAATGACAATCTTTCGGCAGTCGTAGCTGTTCTGCTTGAAGCGGATTTACTCGTTATACTGACGGATATAGATGCTTTATATGATAAGAATCCCAAGGAATTCCCTGACGCAAAGCCAATTCACGAGGTTCATGAAATTAATGATGAAATTATAAATATGGCCGGCGACAAAGGAAGCTCTTTCGGAACAGGAGGTATGCTGACAAAGATAAGCGCCGCGTCCTTATGTCTGGAAAACGGCGTGGATATGGCTATTATCGACGGAAGCGAACCTCTGCATATCAATGATGTAATAGAAGGTCAAAACATTGGAACATTATTTATAGGAGGCACAAAATGAACTTCTGTCCAAACTGCGGAACAAAAATAACAGATCCGGAACTGGGATGTCCCAACTGCAAAACATCCACTGTGAACAGCGCAAATACTGCTTCCGAACCGGAAAAGGCCGCTCCCGCAGGCGGTTCCAAACCAGCAAATGACAAAAATCAGGCTGTTTACAGAAACTTCACTCCGCCAGCAGATGAAAAGAATTTCTCAAACGGTCTGAAGGTGCTTTTTGTAACCATCAGCCTTATAATTCCCGTTGCGGGAATGATTTTCGGAATAGTTGCCGCAATCATACTTATGACAAAGCCCAGCAAGGATTACAAGTCCTTCGGCCTGGCTCTTCTTATTCTGAATATCATACTTCTTGTGTTCTTCCTGTTCTGCTGTGTATTCGCGGGAACATCCGTTCTGAACAATCCCAAATTGCAGGAGGAAATGAAAGAAAATCTTTATGATTATTTTGAAAACGCAAAAACATTAAGCATGCTTGGTATGTAAGATGATTTACGCAATATCAGGGCTTATATGCCATCAGATGCCGGAAAGAAGCATTTTTATCGTAGGAGCTCAGCTTCCCTTATGCGCGAGATGCACAGGGATTTACGGAAGTATATTCATATTTTTCCTGTACTTTCTTCTGCGGAAGCGGTTCAGAGCCGATTATCCGCCGAAAACGGGACTGCTTATATTCACCGTATGCTGTCTTGCGCCGTTTATGTATGACGGAGGCTCGGCTTACATGGGCTTTCACGCCACAAACAATCTGACAAGAATACTTACGGGAGCATTCGCGGGTCTTCCCCTTTCTTTCCTCATTATATTTTTGCTTAATTTAAAAACATTTATGAGCGGCGGAAAACATGAGCCCATAATAAAAAATGCAATTGACATTTTGCCTTTAATTATCTGTATTTTGTTTTCATACGCGGTATACAGAGGCTCACTGCCATGGATAATTCCGGCGGTTGTGTCGTTTTTGGGGCTTGTCTCGTTTTTCGGCCTGCTTATATTCATTTTAGGACGTGCGGTATATGGTAAAATCACAAAAAGAAAACTTAAGAACCTCAATGGTGAATAGAAGAAAACTGCTCTCGCCGGCTGAGGTTAAGGAAAAAAGCCAAATCATAGGAAACATTCTCATGGAGCGGAATGAGTTCAAAGACGCGGAAAAAATATTCATATATTACAGCATCAGAAATGAAGCAAATACTTTAGACTTAATTGAAAAATCCCTTTCCATGGGCAAAACTATTGCCCTTCCTGTGGTAAAAAAAGGAAATGCCATGGATTTTTACAGAATCGAAAGTTTATCCTCTCTGAAAAAAAGCTCTATGGGCATTCCCGAGCCTGCGGAAAATTCGGAAATTATTCTGCCGGACAGCAATACTCTCATAATTGTTCCGGGTACAGTTTTCGACAGGCAAAAGAACCGCATCGGCATGGGAAAAGGATTTTACGACAGATACTTTCAAAGATACTCAGACATTAATTTCAGAAAAATAGGCATTTGCTACGATTTCCAGATAGTAGATGAATTACCCTGCGAAATCCACGATGTGCCTTTAGATAAAATAATATCGGAAAAAGGAGTGATAGAATGAAAACTTTAGCAGAAATGGGACAAAACGCCCAGAACGCGTCAGTTGTCCTTTCAGATTTATCATCATCGGAAAAAAACGCAATACTTAACAAATGCGCGGACGCTCTTATTGAAAAAATGGATGACGTTCTGGCAGAAAACAAAAAGGATGTGGACGAAGCCGTTAAGAACGGACTGAAAGATTCCCTCATCGACAGACTTTCCCTCAGTCCTGCCCGCATTGAGGACATGGCAAAGGGTCTCAGAGATGTTGCCGCCCTGCCCGACCCCGTAGGCGAAATAATTTCCGGCCGTACTCTCTACAACGGACTTATTCTCTACCAGAAAAGAGTTCCCATGGGTGTTATCGGAATCATTTACGAAGCTCGCCCCAATGTTACGGCGGACGCTTTCGGACTTTGCCTTAAATCAGGAAACGCCACTATTTTAAGAGGCGGAAAGGAAGCCATCAATTCCAACAAAATTACTGTAAACATTTTCAGAAATACATTAAAGGAAATGGGATACCCCGAGGACTTCGTTCAGATAATCGAAAACACGGACAGAGAGACCGCGAAAGAGCTTATGCGTCTCAAGGAATACATTGACGTGCTCATTCCCAGAGGCGGAGCAGGCCTTATTAAGACAGTTGTTGAAAACAGCACTGTTCCCGTTATTGAAACAGGCGTTGGAAACTGCCACATTTATGTGGATGAATTCGCAAATCTGGAAAACGCGGTCAAAATCGTTATCAACGCAAAAACCCAGCGTCCCGGTGTATGCAATGCCGCAGAATCCATGCTTATCCACGAAAAGGTTGCCGAAGAATTCGTACCTATGGTAGTTAAAGCGCTCCGCGAGAAGGATGTTGAAATCAGAGGAGACGAAAAATTCCGCTCAATCGATTCGGATGCCGTTCCTGCCAGCGAAGAGGACTGGGGAACAGAATTTCTTGACTTCATTATCTCCGCTAAAATTGTCAAAAATGTGGATGAAGCCATTGAACATATCAGAAAATACGGAACAAAGCATTCGGAGGCGATCATCAGCGAAGACTATACGAATGTTCAGAAATTCCTGACTAAGGTTGACGCCGCCGCTGTTTACGCAAACGCGTCCACAAGATTTACAGACGGAGGAGAATTCGGATTGGGCGCAGAAATCGGAATCAGCACCCAGAAGCTTCACGCAAGAGGCCCCATGGGACTTAAAGAACTTACTACAACCAAAAATATAATTTACGGTAACGGCCAAATACGATAAACTTACCCAAAAAGCCCCTTTTTATGAAGGGGTTTTTTATTATTTTCAGCAAAAGCCGGCATAAAAAATTACCTCTTCTGAATAAATTTACTTTTTTTACTAAAATGGCGAGTCAAAATCCTTTGTTTTCACTTTTATTTGATGTCCATTAAACAATAATAATATTGCAAATTCATACATTTTATGATAATCTATAAAGTAATCAACAAATCAACAGGTTAAAAAATAATTAAAATTGTAAGGAACGGTGATTAAAAATGAATATCATGAAAAACTTAAGAATCGGGCTCGGTATTGCCCTGGTAGGCTCAATGTGTCTTGCAGCTGCAGGATGCGGAAGCAAAGAAGAAGTTGTTGAAGAAGTAAAAGAAGCAGCAACTGAAGCAAAAGAAGAAGCTGAAGAAGCAGTTGAAGAAGCAACAGGTTCAAACGGCGAATTAAAAGTTGGTCTTGAATGTAACTATCCTCCTTTCAACTGGACACAGTTAGACGACTCCAACGGAGCAGTTCCCATTCAGGGCGCAGCAGGTCAGTACGCAGGCGGTTACGATGTTGAAATCGCTAAGAAAATCGCTGATGGTCTCGGAATGGACCTTGTAATCGTTAAAACAGAATGGGATGGACTTATTCCCGCACTTCAGGGCGATGTAATCGACGTTATTATCGCTGGTATGAGCCCCACAGCAGAGCGTAAGGAAACAATCGACTTCACAGACAACTACTATAAGAGCGACCTCGTTATGGTAGTAAAAGCTGATTCCGAATACGCAAACGCAACTAAACTTGAAGACTTCAGCGGCGCTAAAATCACCGCTCAGTTAAATACATTCCACTACACAGTAATCGATCAGATCGACGGCGTTGTTAAAGAACAGGCTATGACAGACTTCCCCGCAATGCGTGTTGCTCTTGAATCAGGAATTATTGACGGATACGTTTCCGAACGTCCCGAAGGCGTAAGCGCAACAGCCGCTAACAGCAACTTCGCTATGGTAGTATTCGAAGACGGATTTGAAACAAGCGACGACGATACAGCTATCGCAGCCGGTATCAAAAAAGGCAGAGAGGACTTAGTAGAAGGAATCAACGGAATCTTAGCAGGTATTTCTGAAGAAGAACGTACAGAAATCATGGACAATGCAATCGTTAACCAGCCTGCAGCTGAGGCTGAATAATATTTTCCGGTTTCCATCCGGTACATTTTAAACCGGTAATACCAAATTAAAATCCCGCCACGGTATTTTTTCAATCTGTATCGTGGCGGAATATTTTGTTACGAGGGATATTTATGGAATTTTTCACTTGGGTAGTAAAACTCGCAAAACTTTATATGCCTACTTTCTTATCCGGTGCGGGAACAACCATGCTCCTTGCCATAACAGGTACGGTAATAGGCTTCGTTATAGGTCTTCTTACAGGTATTGTAAGGACTATACCCATTACCGAGAATATGAGCTCCGGGAAAAAAAGCCTTCTGAAAGTTGTAAACAGGATTCTTACTATTTACATCGAGATTTTCAGAGGAACTCCCATGATAGTTCAGGCTATGGTTATTTTCTACGGAGTAGCTGCCGCAACAGGCGTTCCTCTGAACAGAATCGGCGCCGGAATCTTAATCGTATCTATTAATACAGGAGCGTATATGTCGGAAATCGTCCGCGGCGGTATTATTTCCATAGACAAAGGCCAGTTTGAAGCGGCCCAGGCCATAGGCATGAGCCACTGGCAGACAATGCGTTTCATCGTTCTGCCTCAGGTTATTAGGAATATTCTTCCCGCAACGGGCAATGAATTCGTTATTAACATAAAAGATACTTCCGTACTCAATGTAATTTCTGTAGGCGAGCTTTTCTTCGCCGGCAAAACAGCGGCCGGTACATATTTCAGATATTTCGAGGCTTTCTTTATCATATGCGTAATTTATTTCGTTCTGACCTTCGCCGTAACAAGGATACTGCGCGTGTTCGAACGGAAACTGGAAGGCTCCGATGTATATCAGCTTGAAACAAAGGAGGAACCTTTAGATGCAGCAACCGGTAATTGATATCAGACATCTTAATAAGTCATTCGGAACAAACGAGGTTCTTAAGGATATAAACTTCCACGTAAACAAAGGCGAAGTTGTATGCATAATAGGCTCTTCGGGTTCGGGCAAATCCACTCTCCTGCGCTGTGTAAACCTTCTGGAGACTCCCAGCGGCGGCGAAATCTTATATAACGGCAAAAACATACTGGACGATATGCACGACACAACTGCTTACCGCGCTAAACTCGGCATGGTTTTTCAGCAGTTCAATCTTTTCAATAATCTCAATGTACTGGATAACTGTGTCGTAGGTCAGGTTCAGGTCCTGAAAAAAAGCAAAGAAGAAGCCGAAAAAACAGCTTTACAGTATCTTGACGAAGTTGGCATGAAGGCTTTTGTTAAAGCGAAACCTTCTCAGATTTCCGGCGGTCAGAAACAGCGTGTGGCCATAGCAAGAGCTCTTTCCATGGAGCCGGACGCGCTTCTTTTTGACGAGCCCACATCGGCTCTGGACCCCGAAATGGTGGGAGAAGTTCTTCGTGTTATGAATATGCTGGCTAAAACAGGTCTTACCATGCTTGTTGTAACCCACGAAATGGGATTCGCGAAGGAAGTTGCGGACAGGGTAGTATTTATGGATAAGGGAGTTATTGTGGAAGAAGGTCCTCCCGAACAGATCTTCAATAACCCTCAGAATGAAAGAACGAGGGAATTCCTGAAACGCACCCTTGAAAAATTCTAAAATTCTGACTATAAAAAATAAGCCTTAAAAGACTTTTAAAGACTTAAATAAAAAGAAACGATTAAAGGACGGCAATTAACCGTCCTTTTGCTATTTATCCCCTTTTTGGAGTTATTTTATTAAGTTTTTTATCTCAAAGAACTCCAGAGCCTATAACAAGGCATATTACGATCAAAGCAAGAGATGCTATCCAGCAAACTCTTCTTGTTTTTTCCTTCTGCAGATCATATGCTGCTTTTACCTCAACCAATTTATCTGTCTCCATATCCTCATTCATCCTTTCCTTCAAACCCTCCGATAAAGTTATTTTGTCAAATAATTCTTTATCCTCTGACTTTATCAGGTCTATATTTTCTATTCCAAGGTCATTTTGGGCTTCCTCAAGTCTTCTTTCGACCCAGTCTTCGCTTCTCATTAATATTCCGGATATTTCCCTCACAGAATATCCAGCGTAGTTGTGGAGGTGGAAAACAAGCTTTTCACTCTTTTCTAACAGAAGTACCCGATCTGTTATACTTTCCCAGTCAGCAAGCCTTTCTTTCCTTCCTGCCTTGACTGCTTCTCTCAAAAGCCACATTTCAAAATGCCTTTCGCTTTCAAACTCCCGTTCACCGGTAAGATTTATAAAAATATTTTCAGCAAGGGTTTCCGATTTATCTATATCATTTGTAAACAGAAAAAGTATTTTTAATGCTTTGGAGAAACCATTTTCAATAGTTCCCTCAAGCCAATCCCTATCTACTATGATTTCCATTCATTCACCCTCTTTTAAATTATTTCTTATTTTAGCACCAAACCTAAAATAAAGAAAGACCCATTTTCCAGAGCCTTTCTTTTCGTTATCGCTAATTTCCTCTACCAAATATATTCCCAAATATATTCTTTAATCTTGAAAAAAATGTACCTTCGGAATGGAATTCCTCATCCATATCTTTTTTCTCATCGTCCTTATCATTGGTAATTTCATCTGTTCTCAGTATAATCTGAATGGTTTCCGGTTCCGGATTTTTGCTGGATGTGAGGGACACTTTTTCCTGTGACGGGTCTACATAAAGGAGATTGTTTTCTCCACCTGTATACTCTTCCCACTTATCGTCAATAAGGTCTTTTACTGTATTTTTGGCGTTTCGTATGATTCCCGTCTGGCCGAGACCTACGGAAGAATTATCTAAAACATCGGCTAATCCGTTAAGTGTATCCTTAAGTCCGTTATCCGCATCATCAGCTGATTCCTTAGCCGTTGACTCCGCATTCCGCATAAAATTATCTATTGCCGCGGAAGCTCTCTGAGTTGCTTTGAGAGTATCCCGTACATCCTCCATAGTGTCTATTGTACCGTCATAATTATCGTCTAAAACTGTAAGCATGTTGTCAATATCGCTCACTACGTTATCGGCAGAATCTATAATACGCACGCTGACATTTCCAAGCGCGTCCGCGTCATCAAGAAGATCCTGAACGTCATCTACATCCTCATACGCATGAGATAACGCGTTATCCAGTTCATTTAACATATACCCTACATTGTCGTATATGTCCTTGCTCTCCTTCTTCACCGAATTAAAATCTGAATCTATGGCTCCTCCGTAATAATACTTGAGCTGTCCGATGAGAGTTTTTATATTGTTCATATAAGTCGCCAGGGTTATCTGCATCTGAGGATTGTCCATGCTGCCTATAATGCCGGCAAGCATCTCCTCCGCATTTACGCTGTTGGTAAGAGCATCTTCCAGAGACCGTCCTGTAATATCAAGATGCTTTACAGCTTTATCAAGGTCGTCAAATTCGCTTCTTACCCTCTTCACCCTTGTCTGGGCGTCTCTCACGTCATATCTGGCATAGTCTAGATCATGATTGAGGTCATTTACATCCTTTTGAAGGTTTCTTATTACCCTTTTCAGACTCATCAGGTCATTTGAAAGGTCATCCACGGATCTCTGCACAGATTTCACGCTGTCATTAAGGTCCGCAAGGGCATTTTCCGCATTTTCCACATGCTCATCATAGGGCATTGAAGATTCTATGAGATTTTCGAATTCCTCCATTGCTCTTTCCGCTTCATAGAACAGGCTTTCTTTTGAATCGGAAACAGTCTGTCTGGCGGAATCCAGTTCCCTAAGCCCCTGGGATGTCTGGTCTATGCCGCTCTTCATGCCGTCCAGAGTATCCAGGATAATATCCACGCTCTCATTCATGGTTCTGGCGGAATCCTCCAGAGTTTCCTTGGCTTCCCGCAGGTCCGCAATCTTTTCCAGCTGATCAAGGGTCGCAGGCGCCATAATAAATACAAGTCCCAGGAACTCAAAATCCTCACTGCCTATTTTTATGGAAATGCTTTTCTCCTCACCGGGCAGAACCAGATAGAGAACGGCTTTATAGTTTCCGAAAGCCTGGACCTGCGCGCCTTCCGCTTCCATGCTCAGGTGCTTGTCCATGTCTATTGCCGCAGCAACGGTCATAACCATATTATTCTTGAAATATTCTGATGTATTTTCATTGGGAATTATGTCCGCGTTTATTTCTATAAGACCGCAGGCGCCTTCCAGCTCCTCTACTTTCTTTTCAACGCCGTTAAGTCTGTAGCTTACATTTATATTCCACGGAATTTCGGCATTGAGGCTTTCAGGCACCGCTTCAAAATAGAATCTGCTGTTTTCTACATCCTTTACATCAAACTTTACTTTGTCAAAAAGCTGATTTGGCTTGGCATAGCTGGATTTATTTATTACCTCTTTATAATTGCCGTAATCTATAAGCTCATCCTCGCCGTCAAGTGCAAAACCCTTTATTATTCTTTGTTCGTATATGTTTCCGTAGTGGTCCATATTTACATAAAGAGATTCATCATATCCGGCCCCATGAGCCGAAAGACAGCCTGAGGCGGCAATAGCAAAAGATATGGCAGCTGCCGCTGTTTTTTTAAGCTTTCTCATAAGATCAACCTCCTATATTTTCGTTATTTACTACTGAAACAGGATGGGAGAAATCCTCGTTCTTTTCTTCACCGGCTTCAATGTTGTCTTCGTATTTTTCCTTTATTATCCATCTGTCAAAAAGCACCAGCAGTGCCGGAAGAAGTATTTCAACAAGAATCATACTGATTATGGCTCCTCTTCCTATAAGCCTTCCCACCTGGGAAATTCCCCGGATAGTTGAAATATGGTAAATTATATAACCTACTACCGTAAGAATGCCTCCCGATGTAATTACGGACAGAGTGCTTTTTGCGATTGTACCCTCGGCTGCTTCCCTTTTTCTGTGGGTCTGCCGCATTTCTATATAATTGTTGGTTATCAGAATGGAATAGTCTACCGTAGCTCCCAGCTGCAGACAGCTTACAATAATATATCCTATATAAATGAGACTTTGCCCATATAGGTATGGCATAACCATGTTTACGAAAATGGCCACTTCTATTGGCACCATTACTATAAGAGGTATGAAAATCGATTTAAAGGAAATTATTACGACTATCAGTATCGCTATCGCCGAAGCTATCGTAACAAAAGAATAGTCCTTGACCAGTATATCCTTTATATCCATAGTAGTGGCCGTAAGCCCCAGAACATAGGAATCCTCCGGATAATAGGATCTGACTACATCATTCAGCTTCTCCGAACATTCAAACGCATAATCGCTTTCTTCCGCCGTGTTCATTGAAATTATTATTCTGGAATATTTATCCGTCCGCAGTTCCTTTGTTAAATTCTTCGGAAGAAAGTCCTGAGGAACGCTTTCGGGAATTACACCCGACAGGGAAATTCCAAAATTCACAAAGTCCAGATCATTGATTTCTTTGGTAAGGTCTTTTTCCTTCTTCAGAGACTCATTGGGAAGAATCGCGATTGCCATATTGGATTTTCCGAATTCCTCATCTATAGCCTTGCCATCGTCATAAAGCTTGCTTCCGGGTCCGGGACCCAGCGCACCGTCTCCAAAATAGAATTTATTATAGTTCTGACCCACGTATGCGGGAACAATTATAATCGCAACAACAATTATGGCAAGAAATCTCAATTTATAAAAAATTTTTCCCAAAGTCTTAAACTCAGGCATAAACTTTCTGTGAGATGTTTTTTCTATGTATTTGTTAAACTTCAGGATCAACGCCGGCATAAGCAGCAGAACCGTTACAAGACTTAATATGATTCCCTTTGTGAGAACAAATCCTATATCTTTGCCTATGGCGAATTCCATCAGGGCCATTACCGCAAATCCGCCTATTGTCGTAGCTCCGCTGGCAAGTATGGATTTTCCCGCTTCCTTTATGGCAAGCTTCATTGCCTCGTGAATTTCTATTCCTTCATCTTTAAAAGACGTGAATGTATGCAGCAGGAATATGGAATAGTCCATGGAAACGGCCAGCTGCAGGATTGCCGCCACGGAAAATGTAAAAAACGAGATCTCTCCGAAAAATATATTGGAGCCGAGATTCAGCATAATAGCCACAACCATTACCAGTATAAATAGAAACGGCTCAACCCATGACTCTGTCGTAAGTATCAGAATGCCGATTATGATTATAACAGAGATCGCAATTACGATTTTTATATCCTTATTAACCGCTTCCTTACGCAGCTTGTTTCCTATGGCTGTTCCGGAATAAGCGGCATCCTCGCCTACTATTCTGTTTATCTCATCTATTGCTTCATGAGTTTCCAAATCTGATTCTCCATGTTTGAAAATAACCTGAATCAGGGCGTTTCCATCTTTATAAAACTCATCTATGAATACATTGTCTATAAATTCGTCCGTAAGATAAATATTTCCGAATGTTCCGGGACCTATGGCAAGGTCAACCTCGTCCAGCTTTTCAATCTCCATCGTCAGCTCTTTTGCCCGCTCAACGGTGACATTCCTGACCATTATTCTCGCCATGCCGGGATATCCAAACTCATCCTGCATTAAATCCAGCGCGTTTTTTGTATATGAGGTATCAGGAAGGTATTTGCTAAGGTCATAGTTTACGCCTACCATTGGATAACATACAAGAAAGATTATAAAAGCAATAATGAAAAGCGTCTCTATTATCTTGCCTTTGTATACTATAAAATTCAGAATCTTATCATTGAAAAATCCGCCTGATGCGCCCGTGTTTTTTTCGTTATCGTTTTTTAAGTGTGCAGGAACCCGCATTTTTCATCACCCAGACTGTTATTTGCCTTTATATCAACAATTATGGTAAGTGTATTATATAATAGCAGATATTTATAGTCAATAGTCGACAATATCTCTATATGTATAATACCATACACTTTAAGCCCATTTGGTGTTATAATAGACACAAAGTTCAAAATTGTTTTATAACACAGAAAAGAGGCTTAACAATGGACAATGTTAAAGAAGACAGAAGAATACGAAGAACAAAAAAGCTTCTTAAGCAGGGACTTGCGGAGGTTATGGACGAAAAGCCCTTCAAGGATATTACCGTAAAGGACATTACGGACAGAGCAGACCTGAACAGAGGAACATTTTACCTGCATTACAGGGATACATATGATCTGCTGGAGAAAATAGAAACGGAAATCCTCTCTGACTTTCAGAGGATGATAGACGAAAATCTCAAGTATTCCGATATAGGCAATTCTCTGGAGCCAATCCTCACTCCCATCGTAAATTATATTGCCGACAACGCGGATCTGTGCCGGCTTTTATTCAAAAACAAGGCTTCCAGCGTGTTTGTGCAGAAATTCACACAGCTCATTTATGACAACGGCTCCCATATACTTAAGCTTATTAATCCGGATCTGAGTCCCGAATACTCAGAATACATTTTCAATTACACGTCTTACGGACTTATCGGACTGCTTATGCAGTGGTTTGAGACAAATATGAGGCTTCCCAAATCGGAGCTTGTAAAAATGACGGACAAAATTCTCATCTCTTCAGTAAAGAGCATTTTTACTCCCGAATAA
>JAFWDD010000001.1 GCA_017534115.1 Bacillota bacterium
ATGTAATGGAGAGCGTCCGTCTTTACGGCCTGATACTCCTTGTAGGCGCCGGAAGCCTCATCCTTGAGTCTGTCCTGAAGCTTCTTATATAAAGAGGTGTCGAAAAGCCTGCTGAATATCTTAATTTTTTCCTCGGTGGAGCTCATTAGGAGCTTGAGGAAATCTCCTTGGGCAAGCATGGCGATCTGGGTGAACTGATCCTTGTCCAGCCCTAAAATTTCCGTGATTTCCCGATTCACATCCCGGACTTTGGTAATGGGCGGACGTCCGTCGGTGAAAAAAAGTTCCGCAGATGCTTTCTCAAGGGTCATTTCGCCCGATGCCGATTTTGTCTTTTTGGGACGCTCATAATCGGGATTCCGCCTGATACGGTAAGCCTTGTTCTGATATGTGAATTCAAGCTCCGCGAATGTGGGCGTCTCCGCGTCGGCGTACTTACTCCGAAGCATGGAAGCCTCACGGCGGTCACCGCTGGGCTCACCGTAAAGAGCGAATGTGATTGCGTCGAAAATAGTGGTTTTGCCTGCGCCTGTGTCACCAGTTATGAGGTAAATCCCGCTTGATCCCAGCTTTTCCATGTCCAGAACAACCTTTTTGGGGTAAGGACCGAATGCCGATAATGTGAGTTTTACTGGTTTCATTGCTGTCCCTCCTCTGTGATTTTCTCAATCAGTTCAGCTGTGAATTTCCGCTGTTTTTCGCTCATTTTGCTTCCGTTGACCATTTCGAAGAAATCGGAAAAATGCTCCATGGGCGATTTATCTTCATAAACATAATTGTCATTTATCTGAAAATCTGCTTTGGTACGGCTGTTTTCGTAGCTCATGGTCATGAGATTGGGGTAAATTGTCCTGAGCCGCGCCATTGCGTTTACAACATCATCCTCATCCGTAAGAATCGCCCGAATATAGTCGTCCGTATTTGTGTTTCCGTAAAAGGAAAGCGCCGTCAGCTCTTCATAGGTACCCTTTATGGTGCGCATATCCCGAAGAGGCTGAAGAGGTATTTCCGTGAATGAAATTCTGCCTTTTTCCGAAAGCTCGAGTATAGTTAAGGTTTTTTCCTGATATTCTTCGTTAAAGGAATATTTCAGAGGCGTTCCGCAGTACCTGACGGACTTTCCGCCAATGAACTGCGCTTTGTGGATGTGGCCCAGCGCGGTGTAGTCAAAATTGGAAAATACGCCGAAATCGATGCTTTCCGTGCCGCCGGCAGTAAGGGTTTCCTCGGAATCGCTTTTCTCGGCTCCCGCAGCATACTGATGGGTCACAAGGATGTTTCTTTTGTTTTTGTCAATATCCATGCGGCTTACGATGAATTCCATCATCTGAGTATAGCTTTCGATTTTCTCGTCAGGAAAATAGTGACGTACCTGAGCGGGTTTTACGAAGGGCAGAAGATATACGAAAATATCCCCGAATTCGTCGGAAAGCTTTACAGGCTCAATGTCTCCCTCATAAACGGGCGAAATGAATACCCGGCTTGCCGCCATGAGGCCGGACCCGAAAGCGAGACGCTCGGGAGAATCGTGATTTCCGCTTATGATGAACACATATATACCCATTTCGGAAAGAGCGGTTATGAATCGGTCAAAAAGCCGTACACCTTCCACGGAAGGCACGGATCTGTCATAAATATCCCCCGCAATAATAACGGCGTCGACCCGCTCGTTTTTCGCTGTTTCCAGTATTTTATCCAGTATGTGGGCCTGGTCCTCGGCAAGTGAAAACTCGTTCAGCCGTTTCCCGATGTGCAGGTCCGAAAGATGCATGAATTTCATAAAAATTACCCCTTATATCCAATAATTACCTAATTATACACCTTCAACGCTGATATATCAATTTCAACGTGCATACACCCTTAAAATAACTCTTGACAAAGCGCCGAAAAAGGATTATCTTATTGAATAAGTAAAAATTAAGTCCTTTCGAACATTTCAGAAAGGATATCGGCTTTGATCGGAAAATAGTATCGATTTTCAATTTACATACAGAGAGATGCCGTTTGGTGCAAGGCATTGTAAATATTTCGAGAATACAGTCCGTGAGCTTCATATCGAAACTTTTTTTAAGCGAGTAAGATATGACGCGTATTCCCCGTTAAGGAATCAGGGTATGGAAGTACCCGGCAAGTCCGTTTTTTGCCGTGAGGCTGCGGAGAATATGAGGTGGTAACACGAGATTTCGTCCTCAGATTGAGTTTATATTCAGTCTGAGGACTTTTTAATTTCCCAAAAATGACAAGAAGATTTTTATGTTGTGACATATTTTAGTTTACGGTATATAGAGATTGCTGCCATAACACCGGGTCATTTTCGGGAGGACGCACCTTCGGTGCAAATAATGTAAAAATTACAATATAGCAGAAACCCTGATAAACATAACACACGGGTCAAGGGGCGAAGTCCCTTGCGGATTCTTAAGGCAGAGCCTTAAGCGGGTTCTCAGGGCAGAGCCCTGAGCCCTCGGAGAGAAAAAAGGAGGATGATTGATATGACTATAATAGACGCGTTAGAGCTTAACGCAATTAAATATCCAGATGACGTGGCATTGGTGGAAATAAACCCGGAACAGCCGGAAACACGCCGCCACACATGGCGAGAGTTTGATTTGGTAGAAACACTTCCCAGCCCTTATTACAGAAGGGAGATCACCTGGTCGGTATTCAACGAAAAAGCAAACCGCTTTGCCAACGCCCTTCTTTCAAGAGGCATAAAAAAAGGCGATAAAGTAGCGATTCTTGTAATGAACTGCCTGGAATGGCTCCCTATATATTTCGGTATCCTGAAAACGGGCGCTATGGCAGTGCCCCTTAACTTCAGATATACATCGGACGAAATAGAGTACTGCCTTAACCTGGCAGAAGCAGATGTCCTTATTTTCGGTCCCGAATTTATCGGACGTATAGAGGAAATAGCAGATACTATCATGGTGAACCGCCTGCTTATATTCATGGGCGACGGCTGTCCCGCATTTGCGGAGGATTACAGAGCTCTCACAGCGGACTGTCCCTCAAAATCACCTGATATAGTGCCTATGGAAGATGATTACGCAGCAATCTATTTCTCATCAGGTACAACAGGCTTCCCCAAAGCCATTTTACATAAACACAAAGCGCTTATAAACGCTGCGGTAGTGGAGCAGAACCACCATGGTCAGACCAAGGATGACGTGTTCCTCTGTATTCCGCCTCTTTACCACACAGGCGCGAAAATGCACTGGTTCGGTTCGCTTCTGGTAGGCGGCAAATCCGTTATCCTGAAAGGCACGGCTCCCGAATTCATTCTGGACGCGGTATCAAAGGAGAAATGTACAATAGTCTGGCTTCTGGTACCCTGGGCAAGGGATATTTTAAACGGCTTCGACAGCGGACTTCTGGATATAAGTGATTACGAGCTTTCCCAGTGGAGATTAATGCACATTGGCGCGCAGCCCGTACCCCAGAGCCTTATTAAAAGATGGAAGGAATACTTCCCTGATCACCAGTATGACACAAACTACGGTCTTTCCGAATCCACAGGTCCCGGCGCGGTACACCTGGGAGTGGAAAATATAGACAAGGTAGGCGCTATCGGCATTCCCGGATATGGCTGGGAAGTTAAGATCGAAGACAACGGAAAAGAGGTCCCGCAGGGTGAAGTTGGGGAGCTTTGCTTAAAGGGCGCAGGCGTAATGGTCTGCTATTATAACGACCCTGAAGCTACCGCGAATACATTGAAGGACGGCTGGCTCTATACAGGGGATATGGCAATGCAGGACGAGGACGGATTCATTTATCTGGTAGACAGAAAGAAAGACGTAATCATCTCCGGCGGCGAGAACATATATCCCGTTCAGGTAGAGGATTTCCTCAGCGCATTTAATAAAATCAAAGATGTTGCCGTAATCGGCGTTCCCGACGAGCGTCTGGGCGAGATAGCGGCGGCTGTCATATCCATAAAAGACGGAATGACCTGCACAGAAGAAGAAATCGAAAAATTCTGCAAGGATCTTCCCAGATACAAACGTCCCAGAAAGATAATTTTCGCGGATGTACCAAGAAACCCTACGGGCAAGATCGAAAAGCCTCTTCTCAGGAAGCTTTACGGCGGAGATCACATTGTTGATTCCCAGTATAAATCTTAAGCATTAAAAGACAAAAAGGAGTGAGACAGATGAATAACGCAATAATAACCGTTCTGATAATAATTTTCTTCGCCTTCATGGTATTTATAGGCGTAAGATGCAGACGGTATTCAACAGATATAAACGGATTCGTTCTGGGCGGCAGGTCCGCCGGTCCCTGGCTTACGGCTTTCGCTTACGGAACATCCTATTTCTCGGCGGTTATTTTCGTAGGCTACGCGGGACAGTTCGGCTGGAACTTTGGTATCGCGTCCACCTGGATAGGCCTGGGCAATGCGTTCATAGGCTCTCTGCTCGCCTGGTCGATTCTCGGCAGGCGCACAAGGGTTATGACCCAGCATCTGGGCAGCAAAACAATGCCCGATTTCTTCGGAGAAAGGTTTAACTCAAAGAAACTGAAGGTGTTCGCGTCCGTAATAACATTTATATTCCTTATACCTTACACAGCATCATTATATAACGGACTTTCAAGACTTTTCTCAATGGCATATCCTTCCGTAAACTATTCCGTATTCGTAATTATAATGGCGGTTCTGACCGGTGTTTACGTTATTTTCGGCGGATACATGGCAACGGCTGTAAACGACTTTGTTCAGGGACTTATAATGCTTGGCGGAATCATAGCCGTAATCGCCGCGGTTATAAATACAAACGGCGGATACATGACGGCAATGCAGACTCTCGCCACAAGCGAAACAGCCGGCTGGGAGTATGTTTCATTCCTGGGACCCAATCCCGTATTCCTCTTGTTCGTTGTACTGCTGACGTCTTTGGGCACATGGGGACTTCCTCAGATGGTAGGCAAATTCTACGCGATCAAAAATGAGGACGCAATCAAGAAAGGCACAGTAATATCCACATTCTTCGCCATTATCGTAGCAGGCGGATGCTACTTCCTCGGCGGATTCGGACGTCTCTTCAACGTAGACGTTGCAAACGTGGGCTTTGACGCGGTCATCCCCACAATGCTTTCCACACTTTCGCCCATAATCGTAGGCGTAGTTATAGTGCTTGTTCTTTCTGCGTCCATGTCCACACTTTCGTCACTTGTCCTTACAAGCTCATCAACAATAACCCTGGACTTCATAGACCCGCTTAAGAAGAACACCATGAAGGAAAAACAGAAAATGTCTGTAATTAAAGTTTTTATTGTGATTTTTATCGCTATTTCTGCTATAATAGCAATTAAGCAGTACAGCTCAAAGAGCATTCTCATAGCGCAGATGATGGGAATTTCGTGGGGAGCTCTGGCAGGAGCCTTCCTGGCGCCTTTCCTTTTCGGTCTGTATTGGAAAAAGACGACAAAGGCGGCAGTTGTGGTTTCATTCTGCTTCGGAGTTGCTTTAGAGGTAATCCAGCTTTTTATCTCCCTTGGAATTTTAAGCGCGCCCACAAACGCTTTCTGGAAATTTGTATTTACAAATTCACTGTATTCCGGAGTTTTCGCAATGGTAGGCGGAATCATACTGGTCCTCATAATCAGTCCTCTTACACAGAAAACAAAACCGGAAGGCATAGAAAATATGTTCTCATGCTATGAAGAAAAAACTACAAGTACTGTAGCTGAATCACTTGGAGACTGATAAATAATTTTTATCCATGGAGAAAGGAAATTATATATGAAAAAGCTTATGATAGGCAACGAAGGTGTTGCCCGCGGTATGTATGAAGCCGGAATGAAATTCATATCCAGCTATCCGGGAACGCCTTCTACGGAAATTACAGAATTTGCATCTAAATTTGATGAAATTTACAGCGAATGGGCGCCCAACGAAAAGGTAGCCTGCGAATCGGCGTTCGGTGCGTCTTTAAGGGGCGTAAGAGCTGCCTGCGCCATGAAGCACGTTGGACTTAACGTGGCCGCTGACCCCTTATTCACCCTTTCATATACAGGCGTGAACGGAGGACTTGTTATCTGTGTCGCTGACGACCCGGCAATGCATTCCTCCCAGAATGAGCAGGACAGCCGTCACTATGCCATAGCGTCAAAGATCCCTATGCTGGAGCCTTCGGACTCTCAGGAAGCAAAGGATTTTACAAAGCTTGCATTTGATTTGTCAGAAGAATATGATACACCCGTACTTCTCCGCATGTGCACAAGAATATCCCATTCCCAGAGCATAGTTGAGCTGGGCGAGAGAAAGGAAATACCTGTTCCCGCATACGAGAGAGATCCCAAAAAATTCATTATGACTCCCGCCAACGCCATAGTAAGGCATCCAATTGTTGAGGAGAGAACGAAAAAATTCATCGAATTTGCGGAAAAAACTCCCATCAACCGTGTTGACGAAGGCGGAAAGGACATTGGAATCATCTGCGCCGGAACCTGCTATCAGTATGTAAAAGAGGTTCTGGGCGACAGTGTAAGCGTACTTAAATTAGGTATGGTAAATCCTCTTCCCATTCAGAAAATAAAGGGTTTTGCCGCAACAGTAAAAAGACTTATCGTTGTTGAGGAGCTGGACGGAGTTATTGAGACCCACTGCAAGTGCCTCGGCCTTGAAGTTGAGGGAAAGAACCTTTTCTCACCCCTTGGCGAATATAATCAGGAAACAATCAGAGAGGTCTTCAATAAGGAGATCGAGAAACTGGATGTAAAGCTTCCGGAAATTCCCGTAAGACCTCCCGTAATGTGCGCAGGCTGTCCCCACAGAGGACTTTACTACGAACTGGTTAAGAATAAAGTTACAGTATTGGGCGATATCGGATGTTATACCCTTGGCGCCGCGCCGCCTCTTAACGCGCTGGATTCCACACTCTGTATGGGCGCTTCCGTAAGCGGACTTCACGGCTTCAATAAAGCCGGCGGAGAAGAAACAGAAAGCAAGAGCGCCTGTGTAATCGGAGATTCCACATTTATGCATTCGGGAATCACAGGACTTGTTAATGTGGCATACAACGGCTCAAATTCCACAGTCATCGTTCTGGATAACTCCATCACAGGCATGACAGGACATCAGCAGAATCCGCTTACAGGATACAACATCAAAGGCGATCCTGCGGGAAAGGTTGATCTGGAAGCCCTTTGCAAAGCTATCGGCATAAACAGAGTAACCGTAGTTGACCCTTACGACCTGAAAGCCTGCGGAAAGGCAATTAAGGAAGAGATCGCCGCAAAAGAGCCTTCCGTAATCATAAGCCGCCGTCCCTGCGTGCTTCTCAAGTATGTAAAGGCAAATCCTCCTCTTAAGGTAAACGAGGATAAATGCGTAGGCTGCCGCTCATGTATGAAGCTTGGATGTCCGGCAATTTCCATCAGAGATGACAAAGCCGTTATAGACAACACCCTTTGCGTGGGCTGTGAAGTCTGCAGCCAGCTCTGTGGACCGAAAGCTATTGAAAAGGAGGCGGAGTAATGAAAACCACTAATGTTATGATAGTAGGAGTAGGCGGACAGGGTTCCCTTCTTGCATCCAAGATTTTAGGAAGACTTTTGGTTGACGAAGGCTTCGATGTAAAGGTAAGCGAGGTTCACGGAATGAGCCAGAGAGGCGGAAGCGTTGTTACATACGTGCGTTTCGGCGATAAAGTATATTCTCCCGTAATTGTTGACGGAGAGGCCGATGTAATCGTGTCCTTTGAGAAGCTGGAAGCGGCAAGATATATAAAATGTTTAAGAAAAGACGGAAGAATAATCGTAAATTCCCAGCAGATAGACCCTATGCCCGTTATTACGGGCGCGGCCGAGTATCCCGAGGATGTTCTTGAGGTAATCAAAAAGGCTGGAGTTCAGGTGGACGATATTGACGCTCTTGAGCTTGCCAGACAGGCCGGCTCCGTAAAGGCTGTAAATATTGTTTTAATGGGCCGTCTTGCTAAGTATTTCGATATTTCCTATGATAAATGGCTCGAAGCAGTGGAAAAATGCGTAGACCCCAAATTCCTGGAAATGAACAAAAAGGCTTTTGATATAGGCTATAACAGTTGAAAATAAGTGACATAAGGAGAAAAACATATGGAAAATAGATATTTTCAGCCAGAATTCGAAACTATGCCGGAAAAAGACATTAAAGCACTCCAGACGAAAAAGCTTATAAGGCAGGTCAAGCATGTATATGAGAATGTGCCTTATTACAGAAACTTGATGGATGAAAAGGGTGTTAAGCCCGAGGATATTAAAACACTGGACGACCTAAGGAAGCTGCCTTTTTTGTCAAAGGCTGATTTAAGAGAGGCGTATCCTTACGGACTTCTGGCGGTGCCTCTTTCAAAATGCGTAAGGATCCAGTCCACATCAGGAACAACTGGAAAAAGAGTAGTTGCCTTTTATACCCAGAACGATGTGGATATGTGGGAGGACTGCTGCGCGAGAGCAATCGTTGCCGCCGGCGGAACAAAAGGCGATGTCTGCCACGTAAGCTACGGATACGGACTTTTCACAGGAGGAGCGGGACTTCACGGAGGCTCCCATAAGGTCGGCTGTCTCACACTTCCCATGTCTTCGGGAAATACGGACAGACAGGTTCAGTTTATGATGGATCTTGGATCTACGATTCTTTGCTGTACGCCTTCTTATGCTGAATTTATAGGCGAGACACTGAAGGAAAGAGGGATAAAACCCGATGAAAACAAGCTGAAAGCGGGAATTTTCGGCGCAGAACCATGGACAGAGGAAATGCGCCGGGACATAGAATCCCTTTTGGGCATAAAAGCCTATGATATTTACGGACTTACGGAAATTTCCGGTCCCGGAGTAGCATTCGAGTGTGAGGAGCAGAGAGGAATGCACATCAACGAGGATCATTTCATAGCAGAGGTAATCGACCCTGATACGGGAGAGCCTCTTCCGGAAGGCTCAAGAGGCGAGCTTGTGTTCACATCTCTGGACAAGGAAGCATTTCCGCTCATCAGATACCGCACAAGGGATATATGCGTGCTTACAAGAGGAAAATGCACCTGTGGCAGAACATTCGTTAAGATGACAAAACCTCTGGGCAGAACCGACGATATGCTCATAATCAGAGGAGTAAACGTATTTCCGTCACAGATAGAAGCTGTTCTCATAAATCAGGGATACAGCCCTAACTATCAGATAGAGGTGGACCGTGTCAACAATACGGATACACTGGATGTTTTTGTTGAGCTTTCACCCGAGCATTTCTCTGATACTATCAAGGATGTTGAAAGACAGGAACAGTCTCTCCAGTCAGCAATGAAAACAATGCTTGGCATAGTGCCCAAGGTTCATCTTGTGGCGCCCAAAACCATTGAAAGAAGCGAAGGAAAGGCCGTTCGTGTTATAGATAAACGTAAACTGCACGATTAATGGGAGGTGTAAGTATGGCTATTAAACAGCTTTCGGTTTTTGCGGAAAACAAACCCGGCGCTCTTGTGGAAATTACGGATGTTATTTCTGAAAGCGGTATTGATATGAGAGCGTTATCTGTTGCGGATACGGGCGATTTCGGTATACTCAGGATAATAGTTTCAGATACGGAAAAGGCAGAAAAAATACTTACAGAAAAAGGATTTGTCACAAAGGTAACTCCTGTTCTTGCGGTAAAAATAAGCGATGAGCCCGGAGCTTTGACAAAGGCGATAAAGCTTCTTTACAAAGAGAGCATAAACGTTGAATATCTCTATGCGTTCATAGCTTCCTCAAAGAAAAACGCGTATGTGGTTCTCAGAGTGGCTGACAATGAAGTTGCGGAAAGAATTCTTACGGAAAACGGATTCGGCACCGTAACGGAAGATGATATTCAGAATCTTTAAAAATCAAAAATCACAGTCCTGCGGATATTTTTCCGCGGGATTCTTTTTATTCCGCGGATTTAAGCTTCATCCTGCTTTCAAAAGGGCAGGATTATATAATTATGCGCGCGCAGTCAGCTTTTTATGGACAAAATCATGTTAATAATGTAAACTTTTAATGAAAAAGGAAGTGACACGAATATGCTAATAGATTTTCATACACATATTTTCCCGGATAAAATAGCGAAAAAAACTATGGAGATTCTTACAAAGCCCATGGCGGAATATAAGGGCGGAAACTATACGCCCTATACCAATGGCACACTTTCCGATTTAAAAAGGTCCATGAGGGAGAATAATGTGGATATAAGCGTGGTGCTTCCCGTTGTTACAAGTCCCAAACAGACGGCGAGTATAAACGAATTCGCCAGATCCGTTGCTTCCGATGACATTATCGCCTTCGGCGGCATATATCCCGGGCAGAAGGACTGGGAGGACGTGCTTTATAATATTTCCGAATCGGGACTTAAGGGCGTCAAGCTCCACCCTGAATTCCAAAGCTGTTACGTGGACAGTCCCGATGTGATAAAAATAATTAAAAAGGCTGAGGATTTAGGGCTTTACGTTTCAATTCACACAGGAACTTCCATAGGCTGCGCTCCGCCGCTCCACTGCAGTCCGAAAATGCTCAGAAATGTGCTGAGAGTGGTCTCCGGCGAAAATATAATCGGCGCTCATATGGGAGGCTGGGACCTTTGGGAAGATACGGAAAGATACCTTGCGGGGACTCCTATATTAATGGATATTTCCTTTGTACGAGGATATCTGCCCAAAGATTTATGTATGCGTATCTTCGAAAAGCACGGAATAGACAAAATACTTTACGGAAGCGATTCCCCTTGGGAGAGCCAGTCCGATTCACTGACATACCTTAATGATCTGGGCCTTTCACTGGACGAGAAAGACCTTATAAAATACAAAAACGCCCTTCGGGTGCTGGATCTGAAGGTTTAAATACAGAAAGGAGATTTTTGAAAATGTCTGAAAATAAACACGATTTCAACCGCTTTTGCGAGCTTGTAAAAGAATGGGACAATATAGAGGAGCTGCCCGACGGCATACAGAATGAGGAAGAACGCTGGGATTACGTTTTCGTGTATCTGGGCTGGAACAGAAAGGATAAACTCTGTTTTATTGCCAATATGCTCATAAATATGGCGTACAATAAAAAGCCTGCGGAAAAAACGGAAATCTACGACGAAATCTGCGCCACAATGAAGGAGATCGCCAACGAAAAAGACTCTGGTTATGGAGAATTTCTGAAGAGGGTAGTCCGCGAGCAGATTAAATTTGTTATGGAAAGCCTTGTTGAACTTGGATTCCCCAGTTTTCTGCTGACTCATTTCAGCATTTACATCAGGAAAGAGTTCGCAATGAACTATTCAATGCTGGATCTTTACCGTTACAATGAATTCCTGAAGGACATACACAAGCTGTTTCCGGAAAGCGAAAATCTCCCCGAGGAAAAGGCCATCAGCTTCGGCTATATAGCTGACAGCTTCATGGAAAAATATAATATAAACCTTAAACAGACAGTTGCGGACGAAGGTCCTGCGGGCAACGGCATCAGCCTGCTTTTCGATTTCTGCAAAAATCCTGATGATTTTGTAAAGAAATACATCCCTTACGTGACGGATATCCCCATGTCCTGCGAACTTGTGAAGGATCTGAAGGGCGATGAGGCGGATTCATGGCTTTCGGACGTTTTTGTGAAGGTTTACGACTATATGGACAGAACCGGAGGAAGCACAGACGATTTGAAGGCAAGCCCTGTTTACGGCATAATGTCTGATATTGTGACAAACGGGAAGGCTTCTGACGAGGCAAAAGAAAAATTCCTGAAAATCTGAAAATCATAAGCTTTGAATAAAAATAAAGCAGAATCGGCGGCAATACCGGTCCTGCTTTTTTCATGTATACAACAATTATCTTATGAAATTGGTAGATACGGGTTCCTCTCTTTCTGGCAGAGGAACGCCGGCCTTTTCAGCAGCATCGATGCATTTGAGCATGTACGCCATATTTTTGCCCAAAGTCCGCATAACAGCAAGTCCTTCTTCGTCCTGCATGACCTCTTCGGGAGTCATACCATGAACCATATTCCAATATCTTGAGGACACGATGGGCATTTCGTTTATCGTAAAATATTTGTTGAGCTGGTCGAATGTTGCCGTAGTACCGCTTCTTCTGGCCGATACAACACAGGCCGCGGGTTTAAGACGGAATGTATCTGAGTTGTTGATATACATATCCGAGAAGAAAAGCCTGTCCATGAATGACGTAATTGCGCCGCCTGCTGATGCGTAATGCACAGGGGACCCGAATATGAACCCGTTGAAATCCTTTGCCTTTTCGCGGCATTCGTTCACAACATCGTCAAAAACGCATTTGCCGTTTCTTTCGCAGTTTCCGCAGGCAATGCATCCAGCAATGGGTTTGATTCCGATCCAGAAAATCTCCGTTTCAATTCCTTCCTTTTCCAAAGCATTTGCAACTTCACTCAATGCAGTATAAGTGCATCCGTTTTTGTGCGGGCTTCCGTTTATAAGTAAAACTTTCATAATTTCATACCTCCTTCCTGTATAATAACATAAACAAGGGGTCTTTGTTATATTAATTTGAACTTGGATTTTTTGTACTGTCCCGATTTTGGCAGAAAACTTATTTATAGCCGATAACATTCCTATACATATAACACAGGGTCAAGGGATGAAATCCCTTGCAGGTTCTTAGGGCAGGGCTCTGAGCCCTAGGAGAGTTTTCACGGACTTTGATTTGTGTTATAATGTAGAAAAATGACGGACAGGAGGTTTTTTAATATGGAAAGAAAAAACGTTTGGACAAAATACACTGATAAACAAGTAAAAGATTTAAATAAATTCGCGGACTCATACATAGACTTCCTCAGCTCCTGCAAAACGGAGCGCGAATGCGTGGAAAGAATAATCGCGGACTGCGAGAAGGAAGGCTATCTGGATTTGAACGCCGTCATCAAAGAGGGAAAAACCCTGAAAGCCGGCGACAGAGTCTACGCGGTGAACAGAGGCAAGGGCATCATCCTTTTTGAACTGGGCAAAGAACCCCTTGAAAAGGGAATGAACATATTGGGAGCTCATGTGGACTCGCCCAGACTGGATATAAAGCAGAATCCGCTGTACGAATCAGACGGGTTCGCATATCTTGACACCCATTACTACGGCGGAATCAAAAAATACCAGTGGGTAACCATCCCTCTGGCTCTCCACGGCGTTGTGGCAAAAAAAGACGGAACCAAAGTGGAAATAAAAATAGGCGAGGACGAGAAAGACCCCGTATTCTTCGTTTCCGATCTTCTCATACATCTTGCTGAAAAACAAATGCAGAAAAAAGGCGCGGTCGTAATCGAAGGCGAGGAGCTGGACGTAATCATCGGAAACCGTCCGGGCAAGGAGACGGACGATGAGAAAAAAGACCTTGTCAAAAACCGGATTTTAGATATATTGAAGGAAAATTACGGCATTGAAGAAGAGGACTTCCTCTCTGCGGAAATTGAGGCCGTTCCCGCAGGCAGAGCCAGAGAAGCCGGCTTCGACAGGAGCATGGTTCTGTCCTATGGCCAGGACGACAGAGTCTGCGCGTTCTCATCCTATAAAGCCATGTTCGAGGTGAAAAACCTGAAGAAAACGGCTTGCTGTATCCTTGTGGACAAAGAGGAGATAGGCAGCGTTGGCGCAACAGGAATGCAGTCCAGATTCTTTGAGAACACAGTAGCTGAGCTTATGTCAGCGGCAGGCGACTATAACGAGCTGAAGCTCCGCAGATGCCTGTCATCCTCAAAAATGCTCTCATCAGACGTCAGCAGCGCATTCGACCCTACATTCGCAAACAGTTTCGATAAGAAGAACGTGGCATACTTCGGCAGAGGCCTTGTACTGAATAAATTCACAGGCGCGAGAGGAAAATCCGGCTCCAATGACGCCGACGCGGAATATATAGCCGAACTCCGTAAGATTTTCGCAAAAGAAAAAGTGGACTTCCAGACAGCCGAGCTGGGCAGAGTGGACCTTGGCGGCGGCGGAACTATCGCCTATATTACAGCCCTTTACGGAATGCAGGTAATAGACTGCGGAGTTCCCGTTCTCAATATGCATGCGCCTCACGAGGCAACCAGCAAAGCCGACCTTTTCGAGGTTAAAAGAGGCTACGTTGCATTCCTGAAAAACGCGTAAAACTGTTATGGATAAAAAGGGGATGACGATATGATATGTCCTTATTGCGGCAAGGAAATGGAAAAGGGGCTGATCCAAAGTCCTCAGGAGATCGCATGGTTAAAGGGCGATAAAAAACATATGTTCGGCAGAGCGGTATTGCATGAAGGCTCTGTTATTCTGTCCCAATTATCAGTGATGAAAGGTTCGGCAGTAACGGCATATTTATGCAGAGACTGCAAAAAGGTACTTATCGATTATTCAGACAGGATTTCTGATTATAACGCGCGATAAGTATTGATTTATTAAACGATATAAAAAAGAGGGTTTTATACCCTCTTTTTTTACTCTATATCATCCGAAAATATATCTACTTCCTTTTTCTCTTCCGCATCTTTATACTTGGGATCATCCTCATAGAACTTTTCCGCGTCCTCGAACGCCTTCTTCAGCTTTTCAATATCCTCTTTCTTAGGCGCGGGTTTGTGCTCGGGCCCGTACTCGCTTTCCTTCTTGGGCAGCATCTCCGGCACAGTCTCAATTATCTTCTTTACAATTCCCATATATTATTTCTCCTTTCTCATGAAAAACTATTATTAAAGGTCGAAATTTTCAAGCTCCGCGATTATTTCCTGCCTGCGCTCGTAGAAAAGCAGCTCCTTGTTGTGCCGGAAATATTCCTCGCAGCCGTACTTGCTTATAAACTTTGAGCTGTAATAATTCACCGTAAGCTCAGTCACAAATATAACAAGCTCCTGACCATCGGGGAAAACATCCTCCAAAAACTTAAACGCGTTGGAAAGTTTTCCCTTCGCCAGCTCAGCCTTTTCTTTAGTATGGGAAATCATATCTGCGAAATCCGATTTCAGGCGGGAGAAAGCCTCGTTTTTGTCAGTAATATCCGAAATGAAAAGCTTTTCCTTTTCCAGAATATGTATGGTCCTCAGCAGAGTTTTCTGCTTCTCCAGGGAAATGGATGACGCCTTCTGCCCCTTTTCCAGAATATCCTTCTTCTGCGCGATGTGCCTTTCCAGAAGCTCCGAAACAGACTTGTCCGTAATCTCCATCTCCGATTTCACATTTTTCAGCACACCGAAAAGTGAAGTCAGTGTTTCGTCCCACTCAATGGTATCCCGAATGTAGTTCCCGCAGGCATCCGTAATAAGCCCCAAAAGGGACAGCCTTTCGTCGAATTTGGCGTTTTTGGCGCGGGCGGCAATGTCCTCGGAATATGTTCCGTCCAGAATCTTGTCCACCTGATAATCACTGCGGTATTTGTTGAAAAGGTCGTAGTAAAGCGAGAAATCCTTTGCGATTTTGGGATGCTGAAGGTATTGCACTATGAGCTTTTCGTCCACGGCAATGTTTTCCTTCTCGTAAAGACTGATCATCTGTGAAAGGTCATCCCAGCCTCTTGCTGTAACAAAGCTCTTGCCGTCAACAGTGGTCTCGACCTTGTAAAAATCCCTTCTTTTAATCTCCAGATATGTGAGGATCGAGGGATGAATACCTTTTTTGT
Source organism: Bacillota bacterium (assembly GCA_017534115.1). GTDB lineage: Bacteria > Bacillota > Clostridia > Lachnospirales > Anaerotignaceae > RGIG5631. Next base: position 15,582 of record JAFWDD010000001.1, read on the forward strand.
ACGCGTATTCCTTCCATGCCTCGAAATCCGGCTCAACGTCGATTCTCTTTATTCTGTCCCAGGTAACTATATCGAATTCCCGAACGGATTTGTTGTATTCAGGCGGATTTCCGGCAGTAACCACGATCCATCCCTTTGGTACGGCGTGTCTCCCGAAGGTCTTGAACTGCAGAAACTGAAGCATGGCGGGTGCCAGAGTCTCAGAAACGCAGTTGATCTCGTCCAGAAAGAGAATTCCTTCGGAAACGCCGGTTTCTTCAGCCATATCGTAAACGGAAGCGATGATCTCGCTCATTGTGTATTCGGAAACGTCGTATTCCTTTCCGCCGTAGGTCTTTTTAACGATAAAGGGCAGTCCCAGCGCGCTCTGACGGGTGTGGTGTGTCATGGAATAGGACACCAGCCCTACGCCCAGCTCCTGAGCAATCTGCTCCATAATGGCGGTCTTGCCTATACCGGGCGCGCCCATGAGAAATACGGGCCTCTGCTTTTCCGGCGGAATGGCGTAATTTCCGAACTCATCCTTGGAAAAGTACACCTTCATGGCGTTTTTTATTTGTTCCTTTGCTTCTTTTATGTTCATTTGAGCGGCTCCTTTCTGCGGGCTTAAAGCTCATCCAGCATAGAATCAAGTGTGGTTTTTCTCTCGAAATATTTGTTTTTGTAATCCAGCAGATAAGCGGCGATTTCCGAGGAGCTTTCCTCGTTGGCATATGTCAGGAGGCTGTCGAAAAGCTCTTCCGTGATTTCTCCCGACTGGGCGTAAAATCTGATAACGCTTATCATTTTATTTTTAACGGCGAACCGGAGTATATCCTCTTTTCTTTCGCCGAATATGTAGTCCTTGTATGATTTTTCTATATTTTCATCGAAGAGGCCGCTATTGTCGATATACCCCAGAGCGGCGGCAATCTTCTGATTTCTGTTTTTGAACTGATGTATATACATTTTGGGAAATACAATCTCATAGTTGATATGGCTGATGCCGGGGTTGATAAATGAAACTCCCTTGCCGTAAACAGCCTTCAGGTTAGGGCAGTTTTCGAACGAGTCCAATGAAATCTCCCTGACCTTTTCGGGAATGTCGATTCGGGTAAGACCCATGCATCCGCAAAAGGCGGAAGTTCCGATTCTTTCAACATTTTCGGGGATTTTTATTTCCGTCAGATTCCTGCATCCGAAGAAAAGGGAGTCATCGATAATTTCCAGCTTATCTGGCAGATTGATTTCCGCCAGCTCCGAGCATTCATAAAATGCGGAATTGCCGATTTCATACACATTTTCGGGTATATGCAGTTTTTCTAAAGAAACTGCGCCTTCAAATGCCTGATATCCGATTTTCTCCACAGTTTCGGGGATTTCCAAAGATTTCAGTTTTCCGCATCCCTTGAAAAGCCCGTTTTTGATCTGGTCAAGCTCGGCAGGCAGTATTACAGATTCAAGGTTTTCGCACTCGCGGAAGACCTCGGCGCCAAGGTTTTCAACACTGTCGGGCAGTTCAATCGACTTAAGCCCTGATGTACGGAAGCTTCCGCTGCCAACAGTCATAACGGAATCGGGAATATGTATGCTTTGGAGGTTTTCGCAGGCGGCAAAAGCAAGGTCGTCGATTCTCCGAAGATTATCAGGAAGGCGCACCGATGAAAGCTCTTTGCAGTTTCCGAATGCGTTGTATCCCAGACGGCGGATTTTTTCCGGTATGGCAACATTTTTCAGATTTGCACATCCGCTGAAGGCTCCGTCGCCCATGGTCATGAGAGAAGAGGGAAGCTGAATCTCTTCAAATGCCGCGCATCCCTGAAACGCCGAATTTCCAATGGAGATCAGACCCTCGGGAAGCTTTGGCGGATTGAGATTTCCGCAGCCGAAAAAAGCAGAATTTCCGATATCGGTAACCTTTTCCGGTATTGTCACATTTTCCAAATCCGTGCACTCATAAAACAGATTTTCGCTTATTTTCTTCAGATTTTCGGGCAGATTTACATTTCTAAGGGTTGAACAGCCCTGAAATGAAGAAGCTCCTATTTTTTCTATATTATCCGATAATTCAATGGATCTCAGGCTTTTGCAGTCATAAAATATCATGTCGTCCATTCTCTCGATGGTTTCGGGAAGGCCGATGTTCTCCAGAGCTGTGCATCCTGAGAATGTGTAATACATAAGCTCCGAAACACCCTGAGGTACAGTAAGTTTTTTGATGCCTGAGCATCCGTGGAAAGCTCCTCCGCCGATTTTGTTCACGTTTTTGGGAATATCCAGCTCTTTCAAAGCCGAGCAGTCCCAAAACGCCGAATAACCAATGTAATTTAAAGATTCGGGAAGCTTAAGCTCTTTCAGCCGGCGGCACTCCTTAAAAGCCGAATCTCCCATATATGTAATTTTGTCCGGAAGATTCACAGCCGTCAGGTTTGAGCATCCCAAAAAAGTGGAGGCTCCGATTTGGGTTATTTCCGGCGGAACATCCATGGTTTTCAGTCCCGTGCATTCGTAAAAAGCTCCTGCGCCGAGAGTTTTCAGTCCTTTGGGCAGTTCAAGCTCCGTGATTCCGGGACATTGCCCGAAGGCTTCTATTCCCAGGGTTTCAAGGCTTTGGGGAAGTTTTAAGTCAAAGAGACTTCTGCACCCGAAAAATGCCTCGTCTTCAATGGTTTTGAGAGTTTCGGGAAACTTTACGGAGTTTATATTCGAGCAGTCCTTGAAAGCTCCGTGCCCTATGGTTTTTATACCCTCGGGAACGGAAAGCACGGCCAGACTAAGGCATCCGCGGAAGGAAAGATCGCTTATTTTATCAATGTTTTTGGGCCAGTCCGCAAATATCAGGCTTTTGCATCTGTAAAAAATCTCGTTTCCCATATACTCAATGCCGTCGGGAAGGTTTATGCTTCCCAGAGCGGAACAGCCTTTAAAAGCCTCGTTTCCCATATATTTCATGCTTTCGGGAAGCTCTATCGCGCTTAATGACGAGCATCCCTTGAAGGCTCTTGAGTCGATTTTTTCCGTTTTTCGGGAAAGACTTGCGGAAGCAAGACCGGAGCATTCTGCGAATGTATCTTTCTCAATGGTTATAACTCCTTCCGGCAGACTGACGCTCTTTAATCCCGGGCACCGCTCGAATGCGGATTCTCCCAAATATTCCAGAGAATCGGGAAGATTTATCTCTGTCAGAGCCGTACATCCCTTGAATGCCGAAGCTCCGATTTTTCTTATTTTCCCTGTGAATTTAATGTCCTTCATCCCTGAGCATCCTCGGAAAGCGTTTTCGTCTATTTCTTCAACACTTTCGGGCAGACTTACCGAATAGATCTCGGTCACGTCCTTAAACGCTCCGGAGCCGATTTTCACTACGCCGCCGGGAACGGAAATATCTCTTTTTCTGTCCTCTGGTATGTATTTCAATAAAGTTTGGTTTTCAATCTCAAACATGATTTTTCTCCTTAAATATCCTCGCTTTGGAGAAGTATTCTTATTGCCCACACAGGCACCTCCGGCTGATTGTACTCATCGTCTATAAACACAAATGCCGTATCGTATTTTGGCTTCTGCGCAGGAAAGATTCCGAATCCATCGGTGAAATATATAAGCCCCTTCAGGTTGGTAAGCTCTTTTGAGCGGATAAGCTCGTCCACGTATGCGAAAACAGGCCTGAAATCCGTTCCGCCGAAGCCGTGAAGCTCCATTTCTTCCATGTAATCATCGAATTCTTCCTGTGAGGTTATTTTTTTGTCCTCCTGTATGGCGCAGTCGCACTGAATTATATGTATATTAATCTTGGTAAAGAAGTTTTCTCTCTGTTTCAGAATGTTGTATGTTTTTTCAATAAATTTCCGCACCAGAGGTCCGCTTACAGACCCTGATGTATCGATTGCGATGACGAATTCCCGGATGCGCTTGACCTCTTTGTATTCCAGAGGCTCGATAAGTGGCATTTTTTCGTAAAGACTGAGACCGTATGTATAGAAAATATGGTCGAATTCATCATCATTTATCTGGATCGCCTCGCCCAAAACGGAAAACTTTTTCAAAAACTCCGAATAATCGTATTTCTCCCGGTTAAGGGCGCCTATGGACTGGGAAAGATTTCCCGCAAAATCTCCGCGTTTCTGGGCGAACGTTTCCAGATCCATCTGAAGCTTTTCGCTGATATCCTTCCAGTTCTGCTCCCGCTCGGCTTTGGACATATTGGGTTTTGTGACAGGCGAAAGCTGCTGGTTTTTGGGAGTATTCTGACCCTGCGGCATATCGGAATCGCTGGGAGTGTTCTGAGAATCCTCATTGGGGTCGTCCTGATTTTCGTCAGAACTGTCGGAAGAGTCGTTTTTATTGTTATTATCCGAGCTGTCGCTGTCGTATCCCATGAGGTTTTCCTCCGGCACATACCAGGGCTCGTGGTTGTCGCCCATGAAAAGCATTCTCAGTCTGTGGAGTCTTTCGGGCGAAAGTCCTTTTCTCAGAAGATAACGATATATTTTTTCCGCCGTAAAGGGTTTTACCTTGTCAGTCAGCTTTTCCAGCTCGCTTAACTGCCTGTACTGCCTCGAGCAGGAGCAGGATGGCGAATTCATCTCGTTTATGGTGTTTTCCACAGCCATGTCGCAGGCAAGGTCCCAGTAATCCTGGTCTATATTCTGGTTGACAAACATATGCCTGTAAATGCAGTGAAGGACCAGATGCATATAATTTCTCGTCATGGCGTCCTTTTCCTCTTTGTAACCGCTCAAAACAAAGCAGGGGTCGTAGTAGAGGTAAAATCCGTCCGTGGCAATATCCGCGTCCGGCTGAGGGGCATACTCAAACTGCCCCAATGCTATATCCAGAAACCTGAAGTTTACGGTCAGGGTGTTTTTCGCCAGATTCAGAACATCTTCCGCCAGCCGGTTAAGTTTTTCATTTTCAAAATCCTTATCCATAATATCCGTCCTTCCGAAATACAGGTATATCTTTGTATTTCAGGCATAAAACATTTATTACAGTATATCACATACCCGCGAAAAATAATATATAACTTTTCGAAACTTAAAGCTATAAATATAAGATAAAGATAATAAATGGACTTTTGCCGGAAAAAGAAATGTTTTAAGAAAAGCATAAGTTTTTATTAAAGTTTTACAAAGATTGTATAAGTCTGTAAAAATCCGCTGATTTGAGCGGTTTTCAGCTGAGGCAGAAGAGTCTCGGAGCCCTTAAATAACCGCATTTATACTATTGAAAAATTTATATATTTGTGTAATAATAAGGTATAAAGTTACCGGCGATATAAATTTTTTTATAAACTATAAAGAAGGGAGAAATAACATGGGTCTTATTAAAGCAATAGTAGGAGCAGCAGGCGGCACATTAGCAGATCAATGGAAAGAGTTTTTCTATTGCGAAGCTATAAGCAATGATGTTCTGGCGGTTAAAGGTCAGAAAAAAACGTCAAAACGTTCCTCAAACACAAAAGGAGAAGATAATATTATTTCCAACGGAAGCGGCATCGCTGTTGCCGACGGACAGTGTATGATAATTGTAGAACAGGGTAAGATCGTAGAAGTTTGTGCTGAACCCGGTCAGTTTACATACGATACATCCACAGAGCCCAGCATCTTCACAGGCGGACTCGGCGAAGGCATCCTGAATACATTCAAAACAATCGGAAAACGTTTCACATACGGCGGAGACACAGGCAAGGACCAGAGAGTTTACTACTTCAATACAAAGGAGATTCTCGACAACAAATACGGAACACAGAATCCCGTGCCTTTCAGAGTTGTAGATAAAAATATCGGCCTCGATGTTGATATTGCGATCCGCTGCAACGGTGTATTCTCATACAAGATGACCGACCCTCTTCTTTTCTACACAAACGTTTGCGGAAATATCCAGAAAGCATATGAAAAGAAAGAAATCGAAGGCCAGCTCAGAGCAGAACTTCTTACAGCTTTACAGCCTGCTTTCGCTCAGATTTCAGAAATGGGAATCAGATACAGTGCGCTTCCCGGACACACAATGGAACTTGCAAGCGCATTAAACAATATTCTTTCCGACAAATGGAAAGAGCTCAGAGGTATTGAGATCGTATCCTTCGGCATTAACTCAGTAAATGCAAGCAAGGAAGACGAAGATATGATCAAAGAACTTCAGAAGAGCGCAGTTATGCGTGATCCCGGAATGGCTGCCGCTACACTGGTAGGAGCTCAGTCCGAGGCTATGAAAGCTGCTGCAGCCAATAAAGGCGGAGCTATGATGGGCTTTATGGGTCTTGGTATGGCTCAGAACGCAGGCGGCGGCGGAATCAACGCAGGCGACCTCTTCAAACTTAACGAACAGAACAAACAGGCTCAGGCAGCAGCGGCAGCAGCAGCTCCTGCAGGCGGATGGACATGCGCATGCGGAACAGTAAACACAGGAAAATTCTGTTCAGACTGCGGAAAACCCGAACCTGCTCCCGCACCTGCTGAAGGAAGCTGGACATGCAAATGCGGCGCTACAAACACAGGCAAATTCTGCGCTGAATGCGGCTCACCCAAACCCGAGGCAGCAGCAGACGGATGGACATGCAAATGCGGAACAGTAAATAAAGGCAAATTCTGCTCAAACTGCGGAGAACCTAAACCCGCTGGAGCGCCTTTATACAAATGCGACAAATGCGGATGGGAACCTGAAGACCCCACAAATCCTCCTAAATTCTGTCCTGAATGCGGAGACGTATTTGACGATAACGATATCCAGAAATAATTTCGATTATTGAAGATATAATTTCTATGTGATTTCAGGGCTGACGGAGAATATACTTTTTCCGCCAGCCTGTTTTTTATACCAAAAGAGGCAAAGCCATGAAAAAGAAAAAAACTTCCCTTCGTGAGGATGTATTTAAATACGCGAAAAAGAAATACAAAACCGAACCGGAATATCTTTGGAAGAGGTTCCCTGACTGCGCGGTTTTGCGCCATGAGGATAACAGAAAATGGTACGGCATAATAATGGATGTAGACAGGGAAAAGCTTGGATTATCAGGATCCGGTGTCGTAGATGTGCTTAATGTGAAGACGGACGATATTCTTGTGCGGGATATGTTATTGAAGCAAAAAGGCTGTCTTCCGGCGTACCACATGAGCAAAGGCAGCTGGATTTCCATACTTCTGGACGGCATTGTTCCGTTAAAAGAGGTTTGTTCGTTGGTGGATATGGGTTATGAAAACACATCTTCCAAAAAGAAAAAAGAGGTTTTTCGTCCCGCAAAGGAATGGCTCATTCCGTCGAACATGAAATTCTGCGATATGCGGACGATTTTTGATGATGAAGATGTGCTTTTGTGGAAACAGAGCAACCGTATCAAAGCGGGCGACACGGTTTTCATATATGTTGGCGTTCCTGTCAGCGCAATTTTGTATAAGTGTCAGGTTTTGGAAGCGGATATACCATATAATTACGATGACGAGTATTTTCATATGAAAACCGCCATGAAACTTAAGCTTATTCAAAGATATGACCCGGATGAATTTACATTTGATGTCCTTCGGGATGAATACGGAATCAATTCCATACGAGGCGGAAGAAATGTACCTTTCAGTCTCAGCTTTAAGCTGAACAAAGGAGAGGTTAAGTATTAAAGAAGTGATATTAAGGAGGTTTTGCAATGCAGGATGAAAAGCTTGTACTTACAGAAAAATGGGATAAGGTGTTTCCCAAAAGCGAAAAGGTTGACCACAAAAAAATAACATTCCACAACCGTTACGGAATAACTTTGGCGGCTGATATGTATGTTCCCAAAAATGCTGAAGGAAAACTTCCCGCAATAGCTGTCTGCGGACCTTTCGGAGCGGTGAAGGAGCAGTCTTCGGGACTCTACGCCCAGATAATGGCGGAAAGAGGCTTTATAACTATTGCGTTTGACCCTTCGTTCACAGGAGAAAGCGGCGGATATCCCAGATATGTGGCTTCACCCGATATAAATACGGAGGATTTTTCCGCGGCTGTGGATTTTCTTTCCGTACAGGACAATATAGACACTGAACGTATCGGAATA
>JAFWDD010000012.1 GCA_017534115.1 Bacillota bacterium
AAGGGATGAAATCCCTTGCGGATTCTCAAGGCAGAGCCTTGAGCGGGTTCTTAGGGCAGAGCCCTAAACGGGTTCATAGGGTGGAGCCCTGAGCCGCCGGAGGCACTAGCAGAGTCCTAAGCTTTCATCAGCTTCTGTAATGATTTATAAGGCATCCTGCAAGGATGATTTTCTTTTCCTCATCTGTAAGAGGGTCAATTCTGAGAGTAATCTCCTTCATGCCCTTTGTAACGATGTACGCAGGGAATGACGCTGTTCCGTCTGAAATAATGTTCTTAATGTTCGGAATGAAAATATAATCATTCTTCTCAAATTCGGGCGCTCCGTCTAAGAGAAGGGGAAGCATACCCCAGTTAATGAGGTTGGAACGATAACGCTTTGTAGCATACTCAGACGCTATATTGGCAAAGCCTCCTAAAACCTTCTGGCAGCTTGCTGCCTGCTCACGTGCGGAGCCGTCTCCGGGTTTAACAGCGTAGATAGTGCTTCCAACAGATGTTTCTTCCTCTTTTACTTCAGGGAATTTCTCTTTTATCTTGTCAATAACGGGTCCGATCTCGGAAAGTCCCATTCTGGCTGAACCCAGCTCACGGCGTGCCTTCTCGCCTTTTTGAACTTCTTTGGCCGCGCCTACATATAAGGGATCCTTTCTGGAAAGTGTAAATTCTGCCAGACCAAGAGGATTGGAGCGGTAAGATGATGTCTCGCCGGAAGGTATAAGCTCGTCTGTTGTGGTAACAGGGTCGTTGATAACAGATACCACTTTTAAGATCACATCATCTGTAAGGCTTCCCATTGCGGGCCAGTCAGTGATATTGGGTCCGAATTTAAGCTCGGAAGAAGGATCTGCTTTTCCGAATCCGAAATAACAGCGGTTTTTGTAAACTTCACTGTTGAATTTGTATTTGGGTATGTTCATGTCGTAGTCAATAGACGTAGCGGGAGTGATTTTACCTCCGTTAAGGGCCGATGCCGCAATAGACCGGGCGTCCATAAGCGCAACCGACGCGATCTGTCCGTCTGTGATTTTTGAGCCTTCTCTGTTGGGGAAGTTCCTTGTGGAATGTCTTATGCTGAATCCATTGTTGGCAGGCACGTCTCCCGCGCCGAAGCAAGGTCCGCAGAAAGCAGAACGTATGGAAGCTCCCGCAACCATGAGGTTCTTGATTGAATCATTATTAAGAAGCTCAATGAATACAGGCTGGCTGGAAGGATATACGCTGAGTGCGAATTCTCCGTTTCCTGTGGAGTGATTTTTGAGGATATTGGCAGCAGAGCAGATGTTTTCATATGTACCGCCTGCGCATCCTGCAATAACTCCCTGGTCAGCATAAAGATGACCATTCCTGATTTTATCGGAAAGAGTGAAGCGCACCGTATCGCTCTCCAGCTGGGAAGCGGCTGATTTCTCCACATTGTGTATTATCTCTTCAAGGTTTTGATTAAGCTCTTCGATGGTGTAAACATTGCTGGGATGGAAAGGCATTGCGATCATGGGTTTGATTGTTGATAAATCCACATAAACCATTCCGTTGTAGTACGCCAGGCTGTCGGGTTTCTGCTCTTTATAATCCTCGGGTCTTCCGTGGATTACATACCATTCCTTGGTTTTATCGTCTGTTGCCCATACAGATGAAAGACAAGCTGTTTCTGTTGTCATAACGTCGATTCCGTTTCTGTAATCCATTGAAAGATTAGCGATTCCGTCGCCCATGAATTCCATAACTGCGTTTTTAACATATCCGTTGTCGAAAACTTCTCCGATAATAGCAAGAGCCACATCCTGAGGGCCAACTCCGGGCTGAGGAGCGCCTGTGAGGTAAATAGCTATAACAGGCGGATAATCCACATCATATGTTTTGTTGAGCAGCTGTTTGGAAAGCTCGGGACCGCCTTCGCCGATCGCCATAGTGCCTAAAGCGCCGTATCTTGTATGAGAGTCGGAGCCTAAAATCATAGCTCCGGTCTTTGCCATCATTTCTCTCATGTACTGGTGGATTACAGCCTGATGAGCAGGCACATAGATTCCGCCGTACCGTTTAGCGGCCGAAAGTCCGAATACATGGTCGTCTTCGTTTATTGTTCCGCCTACAGCGCAAAGGCTGTTATGGCAGTTTGTAAGCACATAGGGAATGGGGAAATGGTCAAGACCGCTGGCGCGGGATGTCTGGATTATTCCCACATATGTAATGTCATGGGATGCCATCGCATCGAATTTAATCTGCAGTTTGTCCATATTTCCGCTGATATTGTGGGAAGCCAGAATATTATATGCCATGGTTCCCTTTTTTGCTTCCGCCTCTGAAAATTGTGAAGCGTCAGGAGATTTGGCGTCTATAATTTCTTTTCCGTTTACAACGTATACGCCGTTTTCGTAAAGCTTAATCATAAAAAACTATCCTTTCTGTATATATTTTTTCTGAAAATTCAGATTTAATGTTAAAAAATTAAGCGGTTATCCTCCGGATTTCCCGCGGTCCTGAAAAAACATCAATCAGAAGTGTTTTTTTGGATAAAATAATTAAAGTGCAGGTTTTATCCTGCACTTTAACTTTAACTTTTTTGACTTGTCTTGTCAATGAAAATAACCTTAAAACTACAACGTAGTCGGTACTTTTAAGAATATACTATTAGACTACTGCTCCAATATATAGAGCTTTACGTCCTGAACTCCCCACTGGAAGCATTCGTCGACGGAATTGAAACAAAGGTCAACTCTGTTTCCTTTAATTGCGCCGCCTGTATCTTCACAGGAAGCGAATCCATAACCTTCAATATAAACCTTTTTTCCCAAAGGCAGGAAGGTAGGGTCAACAGCGATTACGCCGTATTCTGCCAACACACCTGTATAGGTATAGTCAGAAAGATTAGCCTGCATTCGGCTGTAACCTGTTGCTGTTACTGTGTAGACATCTGTGTAAGGGACGAGCTCATTATCGATCATAAGACTGTCTTTGCAGCCTTTTTCAATAACTCGCTCCACAGGTTCTTTTACAGTTCTGGATTCTATTAAATCGGAAGAGACAAGTTCTCCGCCGACTATGAGTTCTTTAATAAGTATTTCTTCGTAACCAACTTTTCCTTCGCGGATAACAGCTTCATGGTCGATGGGAAGGGAATTGTTGAAGGTTGTCACCGTCTCGAAGGGTACCTCTTTGGTCACATAATAAGTGTTTTCTATCATGGAGGATACATGAATCTCCATGTCTTTTGTAAGTTCATCTGTCTCAGAAAGATCCTGAAGCAGATATTTGGTTGTGAGACTGCCTGATACCTGTAATTCATCAATGAATTCTCCAACAGTTTTAGCATTTGTTGAGGTACACACAGGTGTTTGATCAATATACACGGTTACGGGCACGCCTTTTTGGATGTCAATTTTTGTTTCTTTGCTAATAGCAGAGTCTAATGCAGGGCTTACTATGTCACCATAGTTTAAGGTTATCTTGTTCTCCTCCAAGAATTCAGACACCGTATTGGCATAAGTTGAACGGAGTTCTTCATTACCGTAAAGGGATAAGGTAACGTTCTTGGAGTTCTTGGTATATGCTGCTGCGGTCACACAACAAGTTGCGAGAATAAGAACAACAGCAATAAGTACCTTAAAGCTTTTTCTCATAATAAAAACTCCTTTATTAACTTGGACTCCGGAAGGACTCAAAAAAATTGTGGGAAAAATTGGGTTTCTTCCAGAATATGGATGTAACCATAATTATTTCATAATAATTACAATCCGTATAGCAATATTAACACAAATTTAATTAAAATTCAATTTGATTCTTTAAAAAAGAGTGCTTTGGCATTATTTTTAGTAATAGATACCAAATTTTCAGTATCAATTTCTCTTAATTTGCTAATTTCCTCTGCGACGTATTGTAAATTTTTAGAGTCATTTCTCTGGCCTCTGACCTGTCTCGGAGACAGGTAAGGACAGTCAGTTTCGAGCAAAATCCTGTCCAGGGGTATTTCTTTGGCAACATTTTTTAAGTTTTTGGAGTTTTTGTAAGTAATTACCCCACCGATGCCTATATAGAAACCCATTTTTATATATTCTTGTGCCATTTCCACGCTTCCTGAATAGCAGTGGATGACGCCTCGTCTTACTTTGCTTGCTTTTATCATGTTAAAGCATTCCTGAGCCGCTTCTCTGGAGTGGATAATAACAGGCAGATCCACTTCGGCCGCCCAGTCCAATTGCCGCTTAAACCAGCGTCTTTGCTGTTCTCTGGGTGAATTGTCGTAATAAAAATCCAGGCCGATTTCGCCTACTGCGACAACCTTCGGATGTGTGGCAAGCTCTTTCAGCTCTTTGAATTTTTCTTCCGTAAGATCTTTCACTTCGTGAGGATGATACCCCACAGCGGCATAAATAAAGTCATATTTGTCCGCGAGAGCAAGTCCGTATTCCGAGGAATAAAGGTCGATTCCCGCGTTTACGACATAATCGATCCCAAAAGAGGGAAGGGACGATAAAAGTTCGTCCCTGTCTTTGTCGTATCTGTTATCGTCATAATGAGCGTGTGATTCAAAATACATTTATCTTACCTCCGAGCCGTCTTCAAATTCATCCCTCTGGGGTGTAATAAGAGAAAGTCTGCCTTCGGAATCCTCTGCGCAGAGGATCATTCCGTGGGAAACCTCTCCCATCATCTTTCTGGGAGCAAGGTTTGTAACAACGACAACTCTTTTGCCAACCATTTCCTCAGGTGTGTAATGCTGGGAAATACCGGAGAGGATGATTCTTTCCTCATTTCCGATTTTTACGGTGTTTTTCAGAAGCTTCTTGGATTTCTTTACATTTTCGGAAGCCAGAACAACGCCGACTTTAAGCTCTATTTTATCAAAATCATCAATTGTGATTTCAGGTTTCTTTTCGGGTTCTTCTTCAGCAAGCTGAGCGGCAACGCTGGCTGCCTGAGCTGCCTTCATAGCCTCTTCCAGCTCCGCAAGTTCTTTTTTAACATCTATTCTGGGGAAGAGAGCGGCGCCTTTCTTAACGGGCGTGCAGATAGGGTAAAGTCCCCATATCTTTGTTGTTTCCCATTTGCATATCTCAGGGTCGGTAATTCCGATCTGTTCTCTCATCTTCGCGGGAGTTTCCGGCATGAAGGGCTCAATAAGAACGGAAATTATTCTTATGCTTTCGCAAACATTGTAAAGAGCGTTGGCGAGAAGATCCTTTTTGGATTCGTCCTTAATGAGAACCCAGGGTTCATTTTCGTCAATGTATTTGTTGGTTCTTCTGATGAAAGCCCAGATTTCCGAAAGAGCGTCAGAGAAAAGCATTTTGTCCATAAGCTCTTCGACCTTGTTGACTGTTTTAAGAGAAGTCATAATAAGGCTATGGTCGAATTCGCCTGTCTTAAGGTCAGCGGGAATGGCTCCGCCGAAGTATTTCTCAACCATACCGACTGTTCTAGATACAAGATTGCCTAAATCGTTTGCCAAATCGGAATTGATCCTGTTTATAAGAGCCTCATTGGAGAAGTTTCCGTCCTGACCGAATGAAATCTCTCTCATAAGGAAATATCTGATGGAGTCCAGACCGTATTTGTCAACGAGGAATTTGGGGTCAACAATGTTTCCTTTGGATTTGGACATTTTTCCGCCGTCAATAATGAGCCAGCCGTGTCCGAATATCTGTTTGGGCAGAGGAAGTCCCAGAGCCATAAGGATCGCGGGCCAGATTATAGAATGGAAACGCACGATTTCCTTACCTACAAGGTGACAGTCCGCGGGCCAGTATTTTTGATACTTTTCGTCATGTTCGGTACCCCATCCCAAAGCGGTGATATAGTTTGAAAGTGCATCAACCCAAACATAAACAATGTGTCCTGGATCAAATTCAACAGGAATACCCCATTTGAAAGAAGTACGGCTGACCGCTAAATCTTCAAGTCCGGGAATGAGGAAGTTGTTCAGCATCTCATTCTGTCTGGACTGAGGGAAAATGAATTCGGGATTGTTTTTGATATGCTCAATAAGTCTGTCCTGATATTTGGAAAGTCTGAAGAAATAGCTTTCTTCCTTCAGAAGTTCAACATCTCTTCCGCAGTCGGGGCATTTTCCATCTTTAAGCTGATGCTCGGTGAAAAATGTCTCGCAGGGTGTGCAGTACCAGCCTTCATATTCACTTTTGTAAATATCTCCCTGCTCATAAAGCTTGGTGAAGATTTTCTGCACGATTTTCTCGTGGCGAGGTTCAGTTGTACGGATGAAATCGTCGTAGGAAATGTCCAGCGCCTTCCAAAGCTCCTTGATTCCTGCAACTATATTATCAACATAAGCCTGGGGAGTAACTCCCTGAGCCGTAGCAATACGTTCTATTTTCTGTCCGTGCTCATCTGTGCCGGTAAGGAACATTACGTCATAATCGCGAAGTCTTTTGTAACGCGCCATTGTGTCAGCGGCAACAGTGCAGTAGGAATGTCCGATGTGCAGCTTGTCACTGGGGTAGTAAATAGGTGTGGTTATGTAGTATTTTTTCTTTTCTTCCATAAAGTACCTCCAAAATCTATCTAAAATATTCTAAGTCAAAAATTAACATACTAAATAGTATATCATAAAATAAACTCAAGTTAAACTTTTTATTATTATTTGCTCAAAAGATTTTATTTATAAACAAATTTGTGAAGTATTGAATTCAAATAACTTGCTTGTAAAGTTCACGATTTTTAAACGCCTTGAACTTATCCGATAATCTTCCTATACAAATTACACGGGGTCAAGGGGCGAGAAGTGTGCCTTCGGCACAATGAAGTTTGCTCCGCAAATGAAGGAATGAAGCCGCTTTGCTAATGAAGCTGTCCCCGTTAGGGACTAATTGAGGTCAGAATCCGCCTAAAGTCGGATTCAATAAAGTGCTTCACACTGAAAGACAGATTTATATTGGATAAATTTCTGAAAGTGTAAAGATTAAGTATAATCGATAATCTTATTATA
>JAFWDD010000013.1 GCA_017534115.1 Bacillota bacterium
ATTCTTAATAATCCCTTTAAAATATTGACAAAACCGAGTCTATAATATAAAATGACAGATACAAAAAGTATATAATATTTCCGTGCTAGCCGGGGAATTAGCGGTGCCCTGTACCCACAATCCGCTATAGTGGGGGTGATGTTTGTATTGAGGCTTTATTTTGTAAGGTCTGCCCTTATGATGAAGTGTTGACGGTTAAGTCTTGCGCAACAGGAGCTTATGAATCGTGTCAGGTCCGGAAGGAAGCAGCACTAAGTAAGTCATTCTGTGTGCTGTAAGGTCGCTTTTCCTGAGTTTTTGATTATGGTTACGCTTATGATTTATTGTCGATTTCAAATGCACGGATTTTTTATTCCCAAAATCTCCTCCCCGGATCATCACATGGCGCTGTACTGAGAACCCGCAAATATCAGTATTCCCAAAATGCAGAAGCAGAAACATTTTCGGACATAAAAAAACACTCTTTTCAGAGTGTTTTAGCTATTACCGCATAAGAATATAGTATACATACAGCCCCAGAATAACAAAGAACGGCACTGTAAACATTCTTTCCTTCTCCGCAGGCGCTTCTTCCGCAATTTCACCGATCTCGCCTGAAAAATCAATTTCCTCATTCTTTTCTACATTCCTGGAAACCATTTTTTTAAAAAGTAAAATCGCGGGTATAAGGAATACAACCGCAGCAATCAGAAGGCCAAGAAATTCCCCTTTATCAAAAACAACTGTCTGAGAGATTTCCATATTTTCCAAAAATCCTCCTCCATACATAAAATAAGTCAGAAGTATCTGAGACGTATTCACAACAAAATGCGGAATTATGGAAACCAGTATGGATTTTGTCGCATATACCATAACAGCGAAAACCATTCCCATTACAAAGGCATACATAAGCTGCTGGAGGCTGAAATGGACAAGCCCGAATAAAAGCGCTGATATGAAAACCGCTTTGGGCAGGGAAAGTCCTTCCCTGTATCCGCTGAAAAGCTTTCCTCTGAACACCAATTCTTCACACACGGCAGGAAAGGCTCCTACCGCAAGGATCGTAAGCAGAATATTTTCATTCTGCGCGAGGGAAATTAATTCCTGAGGAACAGCATTGGGAGAAAAAAGCATGGATATATAGGACAGAAATGCAACAAAAGGCATTAAAAGCAATGTTATCACGACTGCCATAAGTATGTTTTTTATGCTGGTTCCTCTCAGGGACAGGGTTTCCTTTACATTGTCCCGCGAAAGAGCAAGAATTATTATAAGCGGAATAATACATATCAGAATATAAAACGCTATGGTTATCTGATTATGACTCATCCCCTCGAAGTTTATAAAGGAAAAAATATTCCCTGCAAAAAACTGGATCACTACGAATATTAAGGCTATTGTACTTGTCTTCAAAGATTTATTCAAAACAGATTCTCCTTTTTCATCCATATTCAGAGAGCAGTTCTCCTTCGTCTGTTTTAAAAAATAACCGCTCGCAGCTATAAAAACAATACTGAGCGGTTACTAAAGTTTTTCTATTCAATCGATCTGTCCGAATCATTCCAGTTCTCCACAAGGGAAACTCTTGGCTGGACAACATGTTCCACGTTTTCCTGTTCGGGCCCGTAAACAAATTTTTCGTTGTACTTCTTCTCGATAAATTCATCAAAGAAGGATTTAAATGATGCGAATATCGGCACTCCCAGGAACATTCCTATAGGTCCGCCGATAGCGCCGCCGATTATGATCGCAAATATAATCCATACGGGGTTTATACCTATGCTGTTGCCCATAAGCTTGGGTCCAAGGAAGTTTCCGTCAAACTGCTGAAGAGCCAGTATAAACACAAATGTAAGGAAAGCCTTTGTAGGGTCTATAAACATGACAATGAGAATTGCCGGTATAGCTCCGATGAAGGGACCGAAATATGGAATCATATTTGTAACGCCTATGATTACACCCAGGAGCATAGCCAGAGGTATGTTCATTATGGAAAATCCAACATAGGCGGCTATTCCGATTATAAGAGAGTCTATGGCCTTTGCCAGAACGAATTTTCTGAACATTATGTTTGTTCTGTTTATTACGGTTATTATGGCTCTCGCTACATCCTCCCTGAAAACAACGTAAATGATTTTTGTAAGCTGTTTCAGGAAGTTTTCCTTATTATCAAGGAGATAGAAGCTTATGAATATGCCCATGATAAGGTTCAGGGTCGTGGATACAACGTCCAGTGTCACATTGAGGACTGTCTGCAAAAGTGACGAGAAATCCAGGAAGAGTTCCTGAAGATTAAAGGAGTATCCGGACAGGGATTCCAGAACACTTTCCTTTGATATGAGGCCAGTTTTGCTCAAGGTTTCCGCTAGCATATCCAGAAGCCTGTTATAGTTGGTCGAAATATTGCCAATAAAGTTGGATGCGTTATTAGTGATTTCAGGAGCGATAAATACAACTACAATAACTATAAATACCGCATAAATCAAATATGCGCAAATTATGGATACTCTTCTTTTTGCCTTGAATCTCGTTTCAAAGAAGCGGAATCTTGAAAAAACCTTCCTCTCCAGAGCTATTACTATGGGATTCGTCAGATATGCTATCAAAAATCCGAATCCGAAAGGCGATACCAGAGTTGACAGAGATTTGCTGAAAGTTTTTGCGGCTTCTTCCGCTCCCTCTCTGTTTTCCAGACCTTTTTCCAGAAGTATGGCAAGGGCTATTACTATAAACGCATATATTGCTATTGTAAGATATTTTTTGTTGAATTCAATTTTCTTGCGAATAGTACTCCCCTCCTCCATAATTATTTGCTTTCTTAAATATTGGTTAATATTAATATACTATTATTTTTCGCATATTTCCATAAAAATTTAAAATTTAATAAAAATATACGAAATTTTTTATAAAAACGATACAAATGGTTTATATTTTTAACATCAAAAATCAATAAATCCAAATCTTTCGAACATAAAATATTGATAAAGAGAAATATTGAGATATTTATAAAAATGTGATAAACTTAAATACACTACATTTTGAAAATTGATTTTAATAATTACCTGATTGTATTTTACATCAAAACATAAACAATCGGTCCTTGAAGGAGGAAATATATATGAAAGTAATACTTCTGGAAGATGTCAGAAAGGTCGGAAAAAAAGGCGATGTGGTAAACGTAACCGACGGATACGCAAAACACTGCCTTTTACCCAAAAAGTTAGCCATGGAGGCTACAAATTCCAACCTTAACGACATCAAATTAAAGAAAATAAGCGATGACAAAAAGCGCGCCGAAGAGCTGGAAGAAGCAAAGAAACTTGCTGAAAAATTAAAGGAAAAGACAATTAACGTATTTGTTAAAGCCGGAGATAACGGAAAATTATTCGGATCCGTTACAGGCAAGGAAATCGCGACTTCCATAAAAGAGCAGACAGGCATTGATATTGATAAAAAGAAGATCTCATTAGCCGAACCCATTAAGGAAGTCGGAGAAAAAGAAATCCTGGTTAAATTAAATCAGGGTGTAAGCACAACAATAAAAGTAAACGTTGAATTAGGCGGCAAATAAGTTAAGCTTCCGCCTTTACGGTGATTATTATGGACAGCAGACCTTTTTCCGAAACTGAATATTTTACCAAAGTACCGCCCCACGATCCTGAGGCGGAACAGGCTGTACTTTCTTCCATACTTATGGACAAGGAAGCAATTATAACGGCTTCGGAAATTCTGAAGCCAGAGGATTTCTATAATCCTGCCAATCAGGCTGTTTTTGAGGCCGCAAGGGAGCTTTTTGCCAAAAACATCCCCATAGACGCCATAACCATTAAAGACAAACTTATAGAAAAAGGCGTATTTGAGGAAATAGGCGGACTGCCCTACATAGCTTCCATTACGTCGGCTTCCGCAAACTCTGTCAACATAAAGCATTATGCTGATATTGTGGAAGGAAAATCAATTTTGAGAAGCCTTATCTCCGCGTCTTCGGAAATATCCGGACACAGCTACAAAAGCGATGAAGATGTAAACCAGATTCTGGATCTGGCAGAAAAATCAATTTTCGATATTTCCCAGAAAAGACATACCGGATCGGCTGTTCATATAAGCGATATCACTGTTTCCGTTTTTGAGAAAATCGAGGAAGCCTATGCCAACGGCAAAAAAATAACAGGCGTTCCCACCGGTTTTACAGATTTTGATTTCAAGACGGCAGGACTTCAGCCCTCTGACCTTATACTCATAGCCGCAAGGCCTTCCATGGGAAAAACGGCTCTTGCTCTCAACATTGTTCAGAATGCCGCTATCAGACAAGGTATTCCCGTGGCTGTATTCAGTCTGGAAATGTCATCCAATCAGCTGGTAAACAGAATCCTCTGTTCCGAAGCAATGGTAGACGCTCAAAAGGTGAAAACCGGAAATCTCACTGAAGACGACTGGCCCAAGCTTATCGAGGCTATGGGACCCATATCCGAAGCGCCAATATACATTGACGATACTCCCGGGATAACTCCCATGGAGCTGAGAGCAAAATGCAGAAGACTGAAGATCGAGCACGGAATCGGTCTTGTTGTTATAGATTATCTTCAGCTCATGTCCTCCGACAGCGGAAGAGACAGCAGACAGCAGGAAATTTCCGAAATCTCCCGTTCTCTCAAAGCAATCGCCAGAGAGATGGATGTTCCGGTCATTGCTCTTTCACAGCTTAGCCGTGCGTGCGAACAG
This sequence comes from Bacillota bacterium, assembly GCA_017534115.1. Taxonomy (GTDB): domain Bacteria; phylum Bacillota; class Clostridia; order Lachnospirales; family Anaerotignaceae; genus RGIG5631. The sequence goes on from JAFWDD010000013.1 coordinate 4,702, forward strand.
AGAAGCGACAAACGTCCCATGCTTTCGGACCTTCGTGAATCAGGCGCCATTGAGCAGGACGCGGATATTGTAGCATTCCTTTACAGAGAGGAATACTATTTCCCTGATACAGAAAAGAAAAATCAGGCGGAACTTATTATCGCAAAGCAGAGAAACGGCCCTACGGGCACCGTAGATCTTATGTGGCTGAATCAGTATACAAAATTTACAAGCAAAGCAAAACCTTAAAACTGAATCATACATACAAAAAGCAGAAGCCATAACCGACTTCTGCCTTTATTTTATTTATGTACCGATTAACCTTCTGTAATCGCGCCTGTAGGACAAGCGTCCAGGCAAGCTCCGCAGGATACGCAGTCAGATGTAATTTCGAAACCGTCGTCTCCCTCTTTAATTGCACCTGTAGGACAAGCCTCTACACATGTTCCGCAGCCTACACAATCGTCTGTGATTTTGAATGCCATAATTTTACCTCCTCTTTAATTTTGTATTGTTCATTACCTTCATTTTTTACAAGCACATTATAAAAGAAGTATATTTAAAAATCAAGAGTTTTTTACTCCAATTTTAAAGAATTTTATGAATATATCTTCACTCATCAAATTTTACTCTAAAATGCCTTATTTGAGTCGGTTTTTATTCTCATCGTTTCCGGAATACCAGCTTTCAGCGTCAAAAATAATACAATCGGACATCGCAAAACCATAATCCTTATGCTTCCTGTTTCAAGGCATAAAAATAGAAGCCATTAAAATAATGACTTCTGTTTTATTAAGTATTAATGTGAAGGCAATTTCCTAAATAACATTAAAGAACATTTATGTATTTAATCAGCCTTCTTTAATTGCGCCTGTAGGGCAGCTATCCATGCAAGCTCCGCAGGATACACAGTCTGAACTGATTTCGAAATGATCGTCTCCTTCTTTAATTGCGCCTGTAGGACAAGCTGATGCACAAGCTCCGCAGGATACGCATTCGTCTGTAATTACATATGCCATAATTATACCTCCTCTGGTTTTTATATAAATAATTTTCTCCTCTGTTTTACATGCTTATTATAACGCCGAAACCCTTAAAAATCAATGGTTTTTAGCTCCGACAGAAAGTTTTATATGAATACTCATTCACATTTTTGCCTGTGCGCCAAAAAGTCCAATTTCCCGCTGATTTTCAAGTGTTATGCGCGGATAACAAATCAATTTTCACGATTTTTCCGCCTGAAAAAAATCCATTCAGTATTCAAAAACGCAGGTTCATACAGCAAAATATATATTTCCAGGCATAAAAATAGAAGCCATTTTAAAAACGGCTTCTGCTTTCATTCCTGTTTTCACGAAAAATCTATTTTCGCGCCAGTATAAATATTGCCCGCATTTTAATCACACACAAAAAATAATTTGCGGGAGCTAATTAAATTTCGCTGTTTTATCAGCCTATATGTATTAATTAACCTTCTTTAATTGCGCCTGTAGGACAAGCATCTAAGCAAGCTCCGCAAGATACGCAGTCAGATGTAATTTCGAAACCGTCGTCTCCTTCTTTAATAGCGCCTGTAGGACAAGCCTCTACACATGTTCCGCAGCTTACACAATCGTCTGTAATTTTGAATGCCATAGTTGCACCTCCTCTAAATTTTTATATAGTAATTTTATATCAAAATATCAAAATAATCAAGAGAATTTTGCGGATTTTTGATTTTTTCTGAAAATACGGGAATTCTTTAATTTTTGCAAATCGAAAACTATTTATTGTAAAGGGCACCGACTTTATGATACAATAATAAAAATCATATTTGCAGGTGATTGTTATGAATACGAAAAATAATACCGTTACATCATCATTGGAAGACTATCTTGAGGCAATTTACTTTCTTTCCCTCAAAGAGACCGAAGTGCGTGTAACAGATGTGGCCATAAACCTTAATATATCTAAACCCAGTGTAAATAAAGCCATAAACATCCTCAAGGAAAAGGGATATGTGGAGCATGAGAAATACGGCTCGCTGAGTCTTACGGAATCAGGAGCGAAAATCGCCAAGGAAATCGCATTCCGGCATCATACCCTTAAAAACTTCCTTCATAATATTTTAGGCGTAGAAGACAGTATCGCAGAGGAAGAGGCCTGTTCCATCGAGCACCATATGAGTCTGGATACAATCCAGAAAATTGCCGCTTTGGCGGAAAATCTGGGCTATAAAAGCGAATAATAAAGATATTGAAAAACTCGGGATCCGTATATAAGATTCCGAGTTTTAATTGTTTAATCATTATGTTTTTCGTAATAAGCCTCAAGCCGGCAGATGGGCACTCCTTCTGACGCGAATTTTTCCTCATACTCTGTGGCTATGTTTCCGGAAATGTCTCCGCTGTAAAGATCAAAGGTCACATTCTCCAGCCTCCAGCCGTTTTCCGCAAATTCCTCCAACGAGAACTCAAAAAGATCCCTGTTGTCCGTTTTGAAAAAGAGCTCTCCTCTCTCCCCGAAAAACCTTTTGTATTTTTCAAGAAAACCTCTGTGAGTAAGTCTTCTTTTGGCCCATTTCTTTCTTGGCCAAGGGTCGCAGAAATTTATGTAAAGTCTGTCAATTTCTCCATCCGCGAAAAGCTCTTCCAGTTCAAGAACATCATAGTTCACAAAAAGAAGATTGGGGATTTCTTCCTCAATATGCCGCACTGCCGTCGCCAGAACAGTTTTCTGTTTTTCTATTCCGATGAAATTTATATCCGGAAACATTTTCGCCGTCTCCGCAAGAAATTTTCCCTTTCCGCATCCCAGCTCAACATAAAGCTTGTTCTCGTTCCCGAAAAGATTCCTCCATTTGCCTTTGTTTTCCGAACCGTTTTTCACAACATAGGAATTGGCAAGAAGCTCTCCCTCTGCCCACGGTTTTTTCCTTACTCTCATAAAAATCTCCTGTCATTCAATGCTCAAAAGCCAATAGCCCTTGACACCCTCTTCTTTTTCAACATCCTCACCGGGTTTAAAATAGTAAAAACCCGCCTGATTAAAATCCCCTTCATCGGACTGCCTGTAATGAGCCGGAACACCAAGAAGGATCATTTTATCCGAACCGTCCGCCGTTTTTCCCAACACAAAATATCCCGCTTTTTTATAGCTTAGAAGAACTCTTGGAGAATTGACAGCGTTCCTGTTTTTCGAAGGCAGACAACTTGTCTGCCGTATATTTATTTTAGCCCATTCAACAGGCATATCCTCGCTGAAAGGCTCTGTTTTTTCGGCATATTCCCAGATAAGATTAAAGCCGGTTATGTCTTCCGCATGGTTTTCTTCCGGACTGTTTCCCATCCTCTCGATTTCATTCACAATTAAGCTGTCCTGGGTGGATTCGTCTGTTTCTGCGGTTCCTGTCTCTTCAGGAACGATTTCATTTTTCTGATTTACGGCATGCCCAGAGGCTAAAACCATATTATTCTTGGGCTTGATCGCAGAAAAGTTATTCCGCCAGTCCATTCTGTCATAAAAATATCCGCATAGAGGAGCGGCAATGCCGGATTTCGATGTTTTGCCATCTTTGGAAATCACCGCGGCCGCTTTTATATCCTCGGCTCTGAAACCCGTATTATTGACATTATTGGGGTCAAATGAATATTTAAATTTGCCCGAACCAATGCTGTTTATTGAAAGTCCGCAAACCTCAGAACCCTTATACCCGTCTTCGTCCTCAAATACAAAGTACAGCTTATACTGATCTTCATCTCCGGGATTAAGACCCTGAATCACCATTGTTATTAGTGCTTTCCCGTTTTTTATCTCAAGGGAGCAGGTTCCCGCCGGAATTTTTCCCCAGAGCCCGAATCCTCTTGTCTCACAGTCCAGAATCACATATTTCTTATAATATTTTCTGCTATACAAAATTATAAAACCCTCCTTCGCGCATGAAATTTTAAAAATTTCCTTACAAAAACATATGCGCAAAGGAAAGTCTCTATTCTATTTATTATTTATTTTATCTGTTATGGCTTCCGTAAGCCTTGCGAAATCTTCAAGAGAAAGAGCCTCTCCCCTTATTCTCTCGTCAAACCCGATTCCATTCAAAATGTCGGCCAGTTCCTCTTTTGACATATCAAATCCGCACTGATTGTATATACTGTTCACCAAAGTTTTTCTTCTCTGGCCGAATGCGGATTTTATAATCCTGAAAAGAAGTCCCTCATCCCCAACATTTACAGGTTTCTCATCCCGTATTTTCATAGTTATAACGGCGGAGTCCACCTTAGGTCTGGGAATGAAGCAGGTAGGCTTTACAACCATATTTATGTGTGCTTCCGAATAAAACTCCACAGCCAGAGACAATGCTCCGTAATCGGGACTTCCCGGCTTTGCCTGCATTCGCTGGGCAACCTCCTTCTGCACCATTACGGTAATGCTTTCGATGTTGAGTCTTTTTTCCAGAAGCTCCATTATAACGGGAGTCGTTATATAATAAGGAAGATTGGCGGCAACCTTTATATTTTTCTTATCTTTCAGAAGCTCAGCAATATCGACCTTCAGTATATCGGCGTTTATTATTGTCAGATTTTCGTATCCGGAAAGGTTTTTCTCAAGAATAGGTATGGCGGATTTATCAATTTCAAAGCAGGGGAAAAACTTTTTGTTAATTTATTGGCTGAGATCCTCAATAAGAAAGAATCTTTTGGCAGGCCGGAAAATGTTGAAACCGAAAAAATAATTTTGGAATACATA